>DASVSV010000551.1:0-8145 GCA_036387915.1 Thermoanaerobaculia bacterium | reverse complement strand
GACCTGGGTGGGCGGGGCACGCTGCGTGTCCCGAAGCTCGTGCAGCGTGCCGCCCAGCCCGCCCAGGTCCCTCGACTCGACGCTCGGGATGACAGGATGAGGACAGGCGATCGCCTGTCCTCACCCGCGCGTCAGTTGTTCGGCGGGGCTTCGCTGATCTGCTCGACCGCTTTGCCGACCTTGCCGTCCTGGTTCCCCTGGCTGGCGATGTCGCCGAGCGAGACGATGCCGACGAGCTCGTCGTTGTTGTTCACCACCGCGATGCGGCGGATCTCGGCGTTGCTCATCATTTCGAGAGCGTCGTTCAGCGACGCGTCTTCACGCACGCTGCGGACGCTCTTGGTCATCAACTCGTTCACGCGCACGTTCTCGAGGTTCTTCCCCTCGGCCAGTCCGCGCACGACGATGTCGCGATCCGTGATCAGGCCGATGATCTTCCGGCCCTCCACGACCGGCACGACGCCGGTGTCCTGATCCTTCATGATCCTGGCGACGTCCCGGATGCTGTCCTTCTCGCTGACACACTCGGGGTTCGCGGTCATCACGTCACGAACGTGACGGGAACCGGGGCCGCTCTTCTGATTTTGCTCTTGAGCCATTTTCCCTCCTTCGAATACAGGTTGCAGAGCGCAACCCGATCGAGAGAGGGCAAAAGGCCTGCCTAGAACGACACGCGCAAACCGGCGCCCACGGTCATGAAGCGCTGATTGAAGTCGGCCTTCGTCCAGTGGTAAGCGGCCTCGAGCACGACGCCGTAGCGGCGCGAGATCGGAAAGTCGGAGTTCACGCCCGCGTGCACGCCCCAGGTCTGCTGCGCGTCCTCGCCGGGCGCGGTCAGGCGGTACATGCCGAGGCCGGCGAAGAGGCCGCTGGAGCCGAAAGGCTCGTCGAACTCGTACTCGACCACGGCGCCGGCGTGATGGACCGCGCCGTCGGCGACGTCGCGGCGAAACGTGGCCATGGTGCCCGGCTCCTCGGCGTCGGGATCGACCGCTTCGATCGGAACGCCGATCTCGCTCTGGATCGTGCCGCCTTTGAAGACGAGGTTGAGGTCCGGCTCGATGGGGATCGACCAGTAGAGCTCGTAGGCAGTGTTGCCGAATTCGAAGTTGCTCTCGATCCAGTCTTCCTCGCCGACGAGCGAGCGGGCGTTCGAGCTGTCGACGAAGCGGCGGCTGCCGCTGACGATAAAGCCGAACTCGTTGCCCGCGTTCTGGGCGAAGACAGGCAGCGTGCCGGCGACCAGCGCCAGCAGGAAAAGGGTCCGTTTCATGACCGGCACTATACGAGATGGGTTCTGGTTCTTCAAAGTCGTGACTCCTCTAGAATGTGCGCGTGCGTACGCTGACCAGCGCGTTGACGTTAGTAGGACGCGAGGCGCTGCGAATCGTTCTGCCGTCGTGGTGCATCGCCTGCGGAAAAGAACTGCCGTGGCGCGACCGGACGGCCTCCTGCTGCGCCGAATGCTGGACCTCCCTCCCGCGCATTGACGGTCCAAAGTGCGCTTCCTGCGCGTTGCCGTTGCCCGGCGCAGGAGCGGCAGGCTCGCGTGACCTCCATTGCATACCCTGTCTGGCCGATCCACTGCCGGTGGAGTGGTGCGAGGCGGCCTGCGACTATCGCGGCACGATGCAGAGCGTGCTGGCCGCGCTGAAGTTCAAGCGCCACGACTTTCTCGACGACGCCCTGGCGTCTCTGCTCGAGCAGACGCTGCGCGCGCGTGACGACCTCGCGTTCGACGCGCTGGTGGCCGTGCCGATGGGCGCGGCGAAGGAGCGGGCGCGCGGCTACAACCAGGCCGAACTGCTGGCGCGTGCGCTCGGACGGCGGATCGGTACGGCTTGTGATATGACGCTGCTGACACGCCGGGCCGAGCGCGCAACGCAGTCCACGCTGCCGAAACGCGCCCGCGCGGCCAACGTCCGCGGTGCTTTCGCCGCCTCATCCAGCGTGAAAGGAAACTCGATTCTCGTCGTCGACGACATCTGCACCACGGGCGAAACGCTCCGCGCCTGCGCCACCGCGCTGCGCCGGGCCGGCGCGTCGCGTGTCTGCGCCATTGCAGTCGCCAAGGCGAGCTGACCTCACCGCATGTTCCGAGCGTTTTTCATTGCACTCTCCGAAAGCAGGATGCTTCGCTCCGTGGCCGAGCGCTCGCGCATCGGCCGGCGGCTCTCCGGCCGCTTCGTGGCCGGCATGAGCGTCGAAGAAGCCCTCGAAGCCACCGTGGCCACGAACGCCAGGGGCATGTCCGTCAGCGTCGACAACCTCGGCGAGAACGTCACCAATCTCGAGGAGGCCCGCCACAGCGCGCAGCTCTATCACGAGATGCTCGACGAGATCGCCAGGCGCAGGCTCGACGCGAACGTGTCGATGAAGCTCACGCACATGGGCCTCGACGTCGACGAGCCGATGTCGCGCAGGATCGCCAGCGAATTGGTCGAGCATGCCGCGCGCATCGGCAACTTCGTGCGCATCGACATGGAAGGCTCGCCGTACACGCAGAAGACGCTCGACGTCGTGCAGGAGCTGCATCGCCAGCCCGGCCACGCCAACCACGTCGGCGCGGTCATTCAGGCGTACCTGCATCGCAGCGAAGGGGACGTGCGCGATCTCTGCGACCAGCGCATCCGCATCCGCCTCTGCAAAGGCGCGTACAAGGAATCGCCGGCGATCGCGTTCCAGGACAAAGCGGAAGTCGATGCGAACTTCGTGAAGCTGATGCAGATCCTGCTCAAGAGCGGCACGTATCACGGCATCGCCACCCACGACCCGAAGATGATCGACGCGACGATTGCCTTCGCGCGCGCCGAGAACATCCGCCCCGATCAATTCGAGTTCCAGATGCTCTACGGCGTCCGCCGCGACCTGCAGGAGCAGCTGGTCAAAGACGGCTGGCGCATGCGCGTCTATATCCCGTTCGGCACGGAGTGGTACCCGTACCTGATGCGCCGCCTGGCCGAGCGCCCGGCCAACGCGATTTTCATTCTGAAGAATCTGTTCCGACGGTAACCGCGGAGTCTCACAGTCTCAGAGGCTCACAGTCTCACAGGAGTTTGACCGCGCGCTCTCTGAGACTATGAGACTGTGCGCCTATGAGACTGTCCGCCCTCATCCTCGCCCTCGCCCTGACCGTCAACGCCTTCGCCGACGCCACCGAAGAGGTCCGCCAGGCGGAGATCGGTTTCGCCAAAGCATTCGCCGATCGCGACAAGGCCCGGTTCTTCTCCTACGTCGCTGACGACGCGGTGTTCCTCAATGGACTGGGGACGCTGCGCGGGAAGGCGGAGGTCGTGAAACAGTGGTCGCGTTTCTTCGACAATGTGCCGGTGGCGCCGTTCAGCTGGGGGCCGGAGCGCGTCGAGATCACGGCGGACGGGAAGCTCGGCTTCTCGATGGGCCCGATTTACGACCGCGCGGGCAAACACATCAGCTACTACTCGTCGGTCTGGCAGAAGCAGGGCGACGGCACGTGGAAGGTGGTCATCGACGGTCCCGGCAATCCCGGCGCCCCGCTCCGCGAGACCGCGGCCCGTTTCGACGAAGGCCACATCACGACGCCCGACGGCGTGAAGCTCTCCTACCGCAAGCTCACCGGCGGCCCGGTGACGATGATCGTGCCGCTCGACCACGCGCTCTACGACCAGTTCACGCAGTTCGCCGACATCGCCACGATCATCTCCTACGACCCGCGCAACCGCGGACGCTCCACGCGCGCGGCCGACGACAAAACGTGGACCATCGAGCAGGACGTGCGCGATCTCGAGACCGTGCGCGCCCATTTCAAAGTGGAGAAGGTGATCCCGGTCGGCTTCTCGTACTTTGGCAAGGTCGTGGCGATGTACGCGGCGGCGCATCCGCGACATGTCGCGCGCGTGATTCAGCTGGGACCGGGCGCGAATGATTTCAAGGCCGTGCCGCAGAGCGCGCCCGGCGACACCGGCGCACCGGCCGAAGACGTGAAGCGCATCGACGAGCTGCGGGCGGCGGGAGCGGCGGAGAAGAATCCGCGCGAGTTCTGCGAGGCGTTCTGGAAAGTGTTCCGCTACCACATGGTCGGCGATCCGAAGCACGCCTCGCGCTACGACCTCTCCCACTGCGCGCTGGAGAACGAATGGGGCGTGAACTTCAACCGCACGTTCGCGAAGCTCTGGCCGACCATCCAGTCCTCCGTCCTCTCACCCGAGGAACTGAAGAAGATCACCATGCCCGTGCTGGTCATCCACGGTACGAAGGACCGCAACGCGCCGTACGAAGGTGGACGGCAATGGGCGCAGTCGCTCCCGAACGCGCGCCTCATGTCCGTCGACGGCGCCGCGCACGCGGCCTGGCTCGACGACCCGGTGACGGTGTTCGGCGCGATCCGCCACTTCCTCCGCGGCGAGTTCCCGCTGGGCAGCGTCAAGCCCCACAACGCGCTACCGCGTTAGCGCCTGGTGAACGCCGGCGTCCCCGCCTGCTCAGCCGGCCGCGACTTGGCCCAAGCACAGCTCTGTGGATCGCTCCGCCCACCCCGCCCGGGGGGGCGGGCTGAAGCCACGCCCTACGTTTCCACGCGCACTCAGCTTCGGGAACTGGGCCGCGACTTGGCCAACCACAGCTCTGCGGATCGCTCCGCCCACCCCGCCCGGGCGGCGGGCTGAAGCCACGCCCTACGTTTCCGCGCGCACTCAGCTTCGGAACTGGGCCGCGACTTGGCCGACCACAGCTCTCGCGCTGGGCGTGCCGAACACGAAAAACCGCGGAAACGTAGGGCGTGGCTTCAGCCCGCCCCCCGGGCGGGGCGGGATAACGCGCCGCAAAACACACCACTGCGGAAGTTGCCGCGGCGGGACGCCAGCCTTCCATTGGGTCGAGGCCGCATCCTACGATTTCACTTATCCGTCCGCCCCACGTCCCACTTCGGGCGGTCACGCCAGCGGTCGTGCATCCAGACCCACTGTTCCGGAGCGCGGCGGATCTGCGCCTCGATGATGCGGGTCATGCGCGCGGTGAGCTCCACCGGATCGTCGCCGCGCCTGCATTGCTGCGGCTCGCCGACGCGGAGCCGGTGCCGTCCGTCCGGAAGTCGCTCCACGAGGATGTCCACCACGATGGATTCCGTCCGCACCGCCAGTCTCGCCGGGCCGATCGGCGTCAGCGCGGGACGTCCGAAGAACGGCACCTGCACGCTGTCGGTGCGCAGGTTCTGGTCGATGAGAAAGGCCAGGATGCCGCCGCGGCGCAGTGACTGGATCAGCTCGCGCGCCGCGGCCGCGGACCCGCGGTCGATCGTGCGCACGCCGGAACGGGCGCGGTGTTCGGTGATGTAGCGATTCATCTCCGGCGCGTCGCGCTCGCGCTGCAGCACGGTGGTGGGATGCCCCCAGAGTCCGACCGCGTACGACATCCACTCCCAGTTCCCGCAGTGCGCGGTGAAGACCACCACGCCGCGTCCCGCGTCGAGCAGCGCCAGCAGCGGCTCCGCGCCTTCGATGTCGGTCAGGCGATCGCGCGTGGCGACGTCCATGTTGCGCATCCAGGCGATCTCGAAAACCGACATGCCGAGGTGGCGAAACATCGCGCGAATGGTGTCGCGGCGTTTTGCATCGTCCCAGTCGGGGAAGGCGATGGCGAGATTGGCCAGCGCCTTTCTGCGTTCGCGCCGTGCGACGAGGTGGGCGAGAGAGCCGAGGGCGCGGCCGAGTGCCTGTCCGAGGGGGAGCGGGATGCGGCGGCCGATCGCGCTGACGACGATCAGCAGGCGATGGAGCGTGCGCTCTCTAAATGCTCGCAGCTTCGGGCCGGCCATTGGCGAACTCTCGGATCAGCGGCTCCCACTCGCCGCGCTCGCGGAGGATGCGCTCCACGATCTCGCGGAACGCGCCCGCGCCGCCCGCGCTTTCCAGCTTCCACGTGGCGATGCCGCGCACTTCCGGCGCCGCGTCGGACGGTGCGGCGGAGATACCGACGCGCGTCATCGGCGCGAGGTCCGGCAGGTCGTCGCCGGCATAGAGAATGTGCTCGAACGGGATGGCCAGCCGTTGCGCCAGCCGCTCGCTTGCTTCCAGTTTGTTGCCCGCGCCCTGATGCAGCTCGTGGATGCCGAGCTCGCGCGCGCGGCGCTCCAAAGCTTGTGACCGGCGGCTGGTGACGAGGGCCACGATGATCCCGGCGCGCTGCGCGAGCTTCGCCGCCAGGCCGTCGCGCACGTTGAATTCCTTGACCTCGTTGCGCTCGCCCGCGTAGATGATCTTTCCGTCCGTCCAGACGCCGTCGATGTCGGAGATGATCAGGCGAATGTCGGCCCCGGTCGGCATGCGCGCGCATCCTAGCACCGGGCCATGGTATGAAGCCGCCCGCTCATGCTGATCACACCTTATGGTGGTTCTCTCGTCGACCTCATCGAACCGCGCGACTCCGGTCTCGCGCGCTACGCCGCGACGCTCCCGTCGCTGCAGATTTCCGAGCGCTCGCGCTGCGACCTCGAGCTCCTCGCCACCGGCGCGTTCTCGCCGCTCGACCGCTTCATGGGACAACGCGACTTCCAGAGCGTCCTCGACGCGATGCGTCTCGCCGACGGCACGCTCTTCCCGATCCCGATCACGTTACCCGTCAACGACACCGTCGAGCTCCACAAGGACATCGCATTGCGCGGTCCCGACAACCGTCTGCTCGCGGTGATGACGGTCGAGGAGATCTACGGCTGGGACGTCGACGAAGTCGCGGCGAAGGTGTTCGGGACGACGGACCGCAAGCATCCGCTGGTGGCGGAGATGGACCGCTGGCCGAAGCTCAACGCCGCCGGGAAGCTGCGCGTGCTGGCGCTGCCGCAGCGTCACGACTTCCGCGAATTGCGCCGCACGCCGGCCGAGGTGCGGGCGCTGCTGGAGGAGCGGGGAAGGGACAACGTCGTCGCGTTTCAGACCCGCAATCCGATGCACCGCGCGCATGAAGAGCTGGTGCGCCGGGCCACGGATTCCGTCGGCGGCGTGCTGCTGCTGCATCCGGTCGTGGGGATGACCAAGCCCGGCGACGTCGACCACTACACGCGCGTGCGCACGTACAAGGCGCTCACCGAGTGGTACTTCGAGCGCGAGCGGGTCGTGCTCTCGCTGCTGCCGCTGGCGATGCGCATGGCCGGTCCGCGCGAGGCGGTCTGGCACGCGCTGATCCGCCGCAACTACGGCGCGAATCACTTCATCGTCGGGCGCGATCACGCCAGCCCCGGCAACGATTCGACGGGCAAGCCGTTCTACGGTCCGTACGACGCGCAGGAGCTCGTGGCCGCGCACGCGACGGAGCTCGGGATGGCCATGCTGCCGTTCCACGAGCTGGTCTACGTCGAGAGTGAGGACCGCTACGAAGAGGCCTCGAAGGTGCCGCCGGGCGCCGTCACGCGCTCGATCTCCGGCACGCAGGTCCGCGACGAATATCTCAACCAGGGCCGCCTGCTGCCGGCGTGGTTCACTCGCCCCGAGGTGGCCTCGATCCTCGCCGAGAGCTATCCGCCGCGGCATCGCCAGGGCTTCTGCATCTGGTTTACGGGTCTCAGCGGCGCCGGCAAGTCGACGACCGCGGAGATCGTGATGAGCCGCCTGCTCGAGCACGGCCGCCAGATCACGATGCTGGACGGCGACGTCGTCCGCACCCACCTCTCCAAGGGCCTCGGATTTTCGAAGGAAGACCGCGACACGAACATCCTCCGCATCGGCTTCGTGGCCGCGGAGCTGGTGCGTCACGGCGGCGCGGTGATCTGCGCGGCGGTCAGTCCGTACCGCGCCACGCGCGACACCGTGCGCGCGGGCGTCGGCAGCGACAACTTCCTCGAGATCTTCGTCGATACGCCGCTCGAAGTCTGCGAGGCGCGCGACGAGAAGGGGATGTACGCGCAGGCCCGCCGCGGCATCATCCGCAACTTCACCGGCATCGACGATCCATACGAGGCACCGCTCGCCGCCGAGCTGGTCATCGACACCGTGAACGCGACCGCTGAAGAGAACGCGGACGCGATCGTCGAACTGTTGCGGAATCGCGGCTTCCTGGTTTAGGCCGCGATCTCATCGCGCCTTGCGAAAGAAGACGACGAGAGGCCTCCGGCGGGCCGGTACGACCGGCAGCGCTTGTTGTGCCCATGTCGTCGCGCAAACACGTGTTCGGAAGAGA
>DASVSV010000550.1:0-21438 GCA_036387915.1 Thermoanaerobaculia bacterium | reverse complement strand
GTGTTTCGTCGACAGGCGTGCGTTCAGGCTGGGCCGAGAAGCGCTGCCGGTCGTACCGGCCCGCCGGAGGCCCCCCGTCGTTCCCCTTCCGGTGGCTCCGATGAAAGCTTCAGAACAACCGCGCGATCAGTGCCGCGACGGCCGTCTCGACGCGCAGGATGCGATCGCCGAGGGACACCGCCTCGAATCCCGCGCGCTGCAGCGACTCCACTTCGGCGGCGATGAATCCCCCCTCGGGGCCGATGGCCAGCGTCACGTGCTCGGTTAAAGCGCGAGGGCATTCGCGCACCGCGCCCGGATGGGCGACGAGCTTCAGTCCCTCGAACGATTCCTCCTCCACGAAGGGGCGGAAGAGGCGGCGCTGTTCGACGACTGGGAGGATCGTGTCGCGGGCTTGCTCGAGGCCGAGGATGCTCTGCTCGCGCAGGGTCTCCTCGGACATGCGCGGCGATTTCCAGTAGCTCTTCTCGACGCGCCACGCGTTCACGAGCACGATGCGCTTCACGCCCAGCGAGGCCGCGCCGGCGATGACGCGGTTCAGCACCTTCGGCCGCGGCACCGCCAGGATCAGCGTGAGCGGCAGCGGCGCGGGCGGCTCGCGGTCGAGCGTGACCTCCATCTCCAGGGCATCGCCGAGCTGCATGATCCGTCCGCGTCCGATGCGCCCTGCGGCCACGCCGACCACGAGCTCGTCGCCGATCGCGGCGCGATGCACGTTCGTCACGTGCTCCAGACGGCGCCCGGTGAGGCGCACGCGTCCCTCGGCGATGAAGTCGTCTTCGAACAGCAGGATCAGATTCATGGCAGATCTCTCGATGCGGCAATCCTGCCGGTCCGCAGAGGTGGAGGGGCGCGGCTTGAGCGCGCCCTCCCCCGTCCCGGGCCGGCGGGCCGAAGCCGCGCCGCTCCAGTCGTCGCGTCGCCGAGACTCGACGACTGGTATGATCCGCCCGCAATGGACATCACCACACGCAACGTCGAAGACGTCACGATCGTCGATTTCAAGGGGCGCCTCGCGATCGGCGTGAGCGACTCGGTCCTCCCGAAGCTGATCGCCGAGATCCTGAACGACGGCTCGAAGAAGATCCTGCTCAACCTCTCCGACATGGATTACATCGACAGCAACGGCCTCGGCGAGCTCGTTCAGGTCGCGCGCGAGTCGAAACGCAACGGCGCGTCGCTGCGCCTGCTCAAGCCGCACGATCGCGTCGCCAAAACGCTGCGCCTGACCAACCTCCTCCCCATGTTCACGGTTTACGAATCGGAGGAGGACGCATTGAAGGCCTTCGCGACCTGATGTCAACGCGGTGGAACGCGTTCGCCGCGCGCGAGCCGTATTTCGCCGTCCTCACCGAACCGCGATTCCTCCGCGACCGCTTCGATGCGGCTGCCGAGGCGGACTTCTTTCGCAGCGGCGACGAGTATGTGTCCGACGTCTACGGGACGATCCTCGGCAGCGTGGCACACGACTTTGCGCCGCTGACGGTGCTCGAGTACGGCTGCGGCGTCGGACGTCTGGTGATCCCGTTCGCACGCCGCGCGGAGCAAGTCCTCGGCGTCGATGTGTCACCGGCAATGATCGAGACGGCGCGGACGCACGTCGAGCGCGCCGGCGTGCGCGGCGTGGAGCTCATGACCGCGGACGCGTTCGCGAACGACACGCGCACCTTCGACCTCGTGAACTGCTTCCTCGTCCTGCAGCGGCTGCGGCGCGCCGACGGACTGGCGCTGCTGCGTACGCTGGCATCGCGCGTCAACGCGGGCGGCGTCGGCGTCTTTCACCTCCCGTATCACTCGCACACTTCGCCGTCCGTCCGCGCGTTGCGCGCCGCGCGGGCGCGCGTGCCGGGACTGAATGCGGCGATGAACGTCGCGCGGCACAAGCCGGCATCGACGCCGCTCATCGAGAGCAACACGTACGACCTCAACGAAGTGTTCGCGTTGCTGCAGGACGATTTCGAGGCGCCGCATGTGGTCTTCACGCGCCATGGCGATCTCGACGGAGTGATCGTGCATGCGCGGAAGAAATCGAAAGACGAACTTCCGCCGGTCGAAGCTGACGAGGAAGGCGACGGGCTGAAGCCCGTCTCTCCAGAGGACGATTTCATCGACGTGCGGAAGCTCATCGCCTCGACGTCAATCGAAGAGCTCAATCGCACGGCCGAGGAGTATTTCTCGTCGCTGGAGAACTGGGAGCATCACCTCGCCAAACCGTTCGCCAACGCGGACGACGCGCCGCAGCTTCTGATCACCCTCGGCACGATCCTGCAGGGACTGCAGCTCGCGCCGGGGATGACCGTGCTGGAGTTCGGCGCGGGCACGGGCTGGCTGTCGCGCTTCCTGACGCAGCTCGGCTGCCGCATGATCCTGCTCGACGTCGCACCGACCGCGCTCGACATCGCCTGCGATGTTTACAAACGCCTGCCGCCGATCGGCGACCGCCCCGAGCCGCGCTTCCTCGTCTTCGACGGCCATCGCATCGAGCTCGAAGACGCCAGCGTCGACCGCATCCTCTGCTTCGACGCCTTCCATCACGCGCCGAATCCGCACGACGTGCTCCGCGAGTTCGGCCGCGTGCTCAAGCCGCGCGGCATCGCCGCGTTCGCCGAGCCCGGTCCGCATCATTCGCGGACGCCGCAGTCGCAGTATGAAATGCGGACGTACGGCGTCGTCGAAGCCGACATCGACATTCACGATCTCTGGGAAGCCGCCAAACGCCTCGGCTTCGTCGATCTGAAGCTGGCCGCATTCAGCGTCCCTCCATTTCACGTCTCACTCGCCGAGTACGAAGAGCTGCTCGCCAACGGCCCGGCGCTGGAGCGCTGGTCCGCTCAAACACGCGATTTCCTCAACAACGCCCGTACGTTCTTCCTGACCAAAGCTGGCGCCGAGGTCCTCGACTCCCGCCGCACGGAAGGACTGCGCGCCGAGATCACCGCCACACGCGAAGGTCTCCTCGTGCACGCCACGGTGCGCAACACCGGCAAAGCCCGCTGGCTCGACTCCCACGAGCCGCACGGCGGCGTCGCCCTCGGCGCGCACCTCCACGACGCGCAAGGCCACCTCATCGACCTCGACTACACCCGCGTCCCACTCCCCAGCCCACTCGACCCCGGCGAAGAAACCTCCGTCGACATGCCCCTCCGCCCACTCCCCCCCGGCCACTACGTCATCGAGCTCGACTGCGTCGCCGAAAAAGTGGCCTGGTTCGCCCAGGTCGGCTCGACGCCGACGCGCCTCGAGCTCGACGTCACGTAAACCGCGTTCAAACGCGCGACGTGTGAAAACGTAGGGCGCGGCTTCAGCCCGCCCCTCCGTCCGCCCGTCCACCCACGAAAAGGGCGGGCTGAAGCCGCGCCCTACGTTTCACACCTTCCGCGCACCCCAACGTTCGGCGTGGCGCGCGCGTAATACCCGTGGTGATGAACGGTCGCCCCTTGCTCCTCTCCCTTCTCCTCCTTCTCGCGATTCCCGCCGCGGCGCAGATCCCGAACAATGAAATCGCGGTTTCGGTCGGGCTTGCGGAACTTGGCGACTTTGGCGATGCGCCGTCGATCGGCGTCAGTTACAACCACTTCCGGGGGGAGCGCACCTCGTTCCGGTTCGGCGCCTTTACCGCGAGCGGAGAGCGGAATGACGACGACGCCGGCGACACCGACGTGAGGGTCATCTATGGCACCGCCGAGATCCATTTTCGGCCTCGGCGGTTCGTGTCGCCGTACGCGGGAGTGGGCGGCGCGATGACCACGAGCCAGATCGAGGTGGTGGCCAACGAGTTCTCCGCCGACGAGATCACGTTCGCGCCGATCGTTTCCTTCGGCGTCGACTTCAACACGTCACCGCGATTCGTCGTCGGCCTCGACGCGAACTGGGTTTACCTGCGCGCCGACCTGGGCGCCCGTTTCCCTTACGTGATCGATCCCCTCACGCTTTCCGCCTCAGCCAAATATCGGTTTTAGGGATCAGGCAAAAGGAAAAGGGTAAAAGGAAAAAGTCGCTTCGCGTCTCGGCAAACTTGCGGCCAGACGCGAAGCGACTTTTACCTTTTACCCTTTACCTTTTCCCTGATTCACATTACGTGACGTTCGCGGTTTTCCGCCGGCGCCACGATCCGGGCGGCGTCCTCGTCCGCGCCGCGCAGTTTGCGGAACAGGGCCCAGTAGACGCTGACGCTGCGCTCGAGCACCCAGAGCGGGGCGAAGAAGCAGGCGCGCATGGGGAAGAACGGCGCCGCGCCGGCGCGGCCGCGGACGGCCAGGACCACCGAGGCGAAGGCGATGACGCTCGCGTAACTGCCGGCCAGCTTCACGCCGCCGAGCAATGCCAGCACGAAGAGCAGAGGGACGAGGGAGAAGAAGAAGACCGTCTTGACCGGCAGCGTGAAATCGTCGCCGGCGAGACGCGGCCGCGCCGACACCCATTCGGAGAGCGCACCCGGCTCGCGGCGCACGAACACGTCCGCCGCCGGATAGACCTCGGCACCGACGGCAGCGAGCCGCCGCGCCTGCGTCTCAGCCGAGGTGGCCGGCCCGAGGGCTCGCAATGCGCGGAGGGCGCCGCGGCGGAATCCGAACGTCGCGCCGTGATCGGGCTGCGGCTCGATTCCGCGATGCAGCAGGATCCGTCCCGCGTCGATCCCGCCCCACCAGGGCATCGGATCGAGATAGTCCTGCGGCTCGACGACTTCATGCAGGTCCAGCAGATCGCAGAGCTGCCCGATCGCCTCGGGCGTGTAGCGGATGTCCTCGGCTGCAACAATGACCTTCTCGCATACAGCATGTGCTGACGCGGCGCGCACGATGTCGATGCCGCCGTCGGCGCGATGCTCCCCGCGCTGCTCCCCGCGTACAGGCACGTGCCGCCCGACCCACCGCAGAATGCGCGAGTTCAACTCGAACTGCATGCGCGAGGAAGGATCGAGAATCACCACGTCGCAATCCGCGACGCTGAGGGACGAGAGATAGGTCGCGAGCTCACGAAGCTCGCTCGCCGACGCCGTCGCGTTCTGCACGAGCACGACGTAACTGGCGCGGCGTTCGGATCGGGTCTTGGCCATGGTGACACCCTGGATGAGCGAGCGGCGTGCCACCGCTTCGCGGAGGAAAGAGGAAGGAGGAAAGAGGAAAGAGGACGCTCCGCGAGGTGCGGGCTGAGCGACGTAGGCAACGCCTTCCGTCGAACGAAAAGCGACGGAGAGGGCATGACGATGAGCGCGCCAGCTCGCGAAGCGACCTCTTTCCTCTTTCCTCTTTCCTCTTTCCTCTCGCCTCCGCGCGCTGGCACCCCACTTGTACAACTCGCGAAAACAAATGCGTATCTGGCCTGGTAAACCCTACCCCCTCGGTGCGACGTGGGATGGCGTGGGGACGAACTTTTCTGTCTTTTCCGAAGTGGCCACGAAAGTCGAGCTCTGTCTGTTCGACGCGGCCGGGCACGAGACCCGGATCGCACTGCCCGAGGTCACGGCGTTCATCTTTCATGGCTACCTGCCGAACGTCGGGCCGGGACAGCGATACGGCTATCGAGTGCATGGGCCATGGGAGCCGGAGAACGGGCATCGCTGCAATCCCAACAAACTGCTGCTCGATCCGTACGGCAAGGCCGTCGAAGGACAGGTGGACTGGAACGAGGCAGTCTTTCCCTACCACTTCGACGATCCCGAGGGGTCGAAGAACGACGCCGACAGCGCTCCGTACATGCCCAGCTCCGTGGTCATTAATCCGTACTTCGACTGGCAGGACGACCGGCGTCCGAACACGCCGTGGCACAAGACGATCATCTACGAGGTGCACACCAAAGGCTTCACGATGAAGCATCCGCGGGTGCCGGAGAACCTGCGCGGCACCTACGCCGGCCTGGCTCACCCCGCGGCCATCAGATATCTGCAAGAGCTCGGCGTCACCGCGGTCGAGCTATTGCCGGTGCACCAGTTCATCCACGCAAACCACCTGCTCGAGAAAGGACTGCGCAACTACTGGGGCTACGACTCCATCTCCTTCCTCGCGCCGCACAACGAGTATGCGGCCAGCGGCCAGCTCGGCCAGCAGGTGATGGAGTTCAAACAGATGGTGCGCTCGCTCCATCAGGCCGGCATCGAAGTGATCCTCGACGTCGTGTACAACCATACGGCCGAGGGAAACCACATGGGGCCGGTGCTGTCGATGAAGGGCATCGACAACGCCGCGTACTACCGGACCGTGCAGGACCAGCCGCAGTACTACATGGACTACACCGGCACTGGCAACAGCCTCAACATGCGGCACCCGCACGTGCTGCAGCTGATGATGGACTCGCTGCGGTACTGGCATCTGGAGATGCACGTCGACGGCTTCCGCTTCGACCTCGCGGCGACGCTCGCGCGCGAGCTGCACGACGTCGATCGCCTGTCGGCGTTCTTCGACGTCATCCAGCAGGACCCGGTCATCTCGCAGGTCAAGCTCATCGCCGAGCCATGGGACGTCGGCGAGGGGGGCTACCAGGTCGGCAACTTTCCGTCGTTGTGGTCGGAGTGGAACGGCAAGTATCGCGACGTCGTGCGCGACTACTGGCGCGGCACGGACCAGACCCTGGACGATTTCGCGACCCGCCTGACCGGCAGCTCCGATCTCTACGCGGCGAACGGGCGCCGTCCGTACGCGAGCATCAACTTCGTCACCGCGCACGACGGCTTCACGCTGCGCGACCTGGTCTCGTACAACGACAAACATAACGAGGCCAACGGCGAGGAAAACAAAGACGGCGCGGACGACAACCGCTCGTGGAATTGCGGCGCCGAGGGAGCGACGGACGATCCCGAGGTGAACGCGCTGCGGGCGCGGCAGCAGCGCAACTTCCTGACCACGCTGTTCCTGTCGCAAGGCGTGCCGATGCTGGTCGGCGGCGACGAGTTCGGGCGCTCGCAGGGGGGCAACAACAACGGCTACTGCCAGGACAACGACATCTCCTGGTTCGACTGGCAGCAGATGGACGACGGCCTGCACGCGTTCGTGGCCCGGCTGATCGAGTTCCGCAAGAACCACCCCGTCTTCCAGCGCCGCCGCTGGTTCCACGGCCGGCACGTGCGCGGCACCGGCGTCAGCGACATCGGCTGGTTCAAGGCCGACGGCGGCGAAATGTCGGACGACGACTGGCACGCCGGCTACGCGCGCACGGTCGGCGTGTTCCTCAACGGCAAGGCCATCCCGACGCCGGACGACCGCGGCGAGCCGGTCACCGACGACAGCTTCTACCTGCTTTTCAACGCCCACCACGAGCCGCTCGAGTTCACCCTCCCCACCTGCCCCTGGGGCGACCGCTGGGAAAAAGTGATCGACACGGACGAGCCAGTCCCCGACCTCCGCCAGCACCACGAGTTCAAAGCCGGGGACAAGGTCCGGATCCAGGGATATTCGTTGATGGTGTTGCGGCGGTCGGACGAGGGTTAGGTTCTCGGAGGAAAGAGGAAGGAGGAAGGAGGAAAGAGGGCGCTTCGCGAGCGGGCACGCTCTTAGCCGCGTCGATACCCTTCCTTTTTCTCGTTCCTCGCTCCACTCGCGCGAAGCGTCCTCTTTCCTCCTTCCTCCTTCCTCTTTCCTCCCGGCGCAAGCGCCGCTGCGTTACCATCCGCGCGACTGATGCGTCACATCCCTTGATTGCCATGAAAAGCCGCAATCCTTTCCTGCAGGCTCTGATTCTGATCGTCATCGCCTCGGTGGTCGCGGTCGTGACGAATGCGTTTGCGTCGCGGACGCGGAAGCTGGTGTTGCCGGGGTATTACCCGAACGCGTTGCGCGTGCCGCAGCGTGTGGCGCCGCCGCCGCGTCTGGAGACGGGCGCCGCCGTCACGACGACCGCGGCTACGGCCACGACGACGGTCGCGCCGCTGACGACCACGACGACGGCGGCCACGACCACCGTCGCGCAGTCGCCCGGTCCCGGGCAGCCGGCCATCGCCATCCCGACCACGACCATCGAGCGTCCGGCCGGTGCGGCCACGGCGACCGCACCTGCGGCGACGGCTGCGACACCGGCCATCCCCGCGGCGCCGCGTGTCGATCTCTCCAAGTTCCGGCCGCATCCCGACAAGCCGTCGGTCGACATCAGCGGCGAAGAAGCGGCCGCGTTGCACGCCGCCGGCGCGCTCTTCCTCGACGCCCGCCGCACCTCGGTCTACGAAGCCGGACACATCGCCGGCGCGCGCTCGTTCTCGGTCTGGGAGTCCGACATCGACGACAAGGTCAACGCCCTCTTCGGCGAGCGCGGCGATCCGGAAGAGCAGGACAAGCCGATCGTCATCTACTGCTCCGGCGGCGCGTGCGAGGACTCGCACATGCTCGCGCAGAAGCTCTACGGCATCCAGTTCAACAACATCTACGTTTACAAAGACGGCTTCCCGGACTGGGAAAAGCGCAACGGCCCGGTGCGCAAGGGAGGCCAGCCGTGACGGACACGACGTACGCCGCAACCACGGCGAGACCGACATCGTTTCGCGAAGCGCTGACGCACCCCTGGCTGACCGTGCGCGTGCAGATCGCCCTCGGCGCGATCTTCATCGCCGCCGCGCTGCCGAAGATCACCGACCCGCCCTCGTTCGCGCACATGATCTACAACTACCGCATCCTCCCGGCCCCGTTGATCAACATCAGCGCGCTGGTGATGCCGTGGGTCGAGATCGCCGCCGGCCTCTGCCTCATCCTCGGCGTCTGGGTCCGTCCCGCCCGCTGGCTGATCGGCGCGATGCTGGTCGTCTTCATCATCGCCATCAGCATCAACCTGGCCCGCAACAACGCCATAGACTGTGGCTGCTTCGACGTCTCCGCCGCCGGCCTCACGCACGAGGAGCGCATCCGCGACATGTGGATGGTGATCCTGCGCGACATCGGGATGCTGTTGATGGTGGCGCAGTTGTGGTGGGCCGGGCGGACGCGGCGTGAGACAGTCGCATAGAAGCAGCCTCACAGTCTCATAGGCTCACAGTCTCACAGTCTCAAACGATCGGCATGAAGTTCGAGATCATCGGCGATTTTCGCGGTGTCGAGACGATTGCGACCGGTCGTCAGATTCGGGTGCTCGCGCTGCTTCGTAAAAGATGGGGCCCAGGCAGATGGCGTAAGATGAAAGGCATCGCTCGTGTTCGTGTCCTGCGAACCGGGCACATACGCGAGGCGGAGATTCATTGGTACGAGGCGCACGGCGTAGGTAGAAGAGACTTCAAAATCAAAAAACTGCTGAGATGAACACTTTCGAACACGCGAGTGCCGTTGTGTGCGTGCACAACGAAGGCAATGAGGTCTCTCTTCAGCTCTGGAAGATCTACAAGCCATTGCGAGACGATGATGCGAGATCGGAAGGGTTTCTCCGGGTCATCGACGAGTCCGGCGAGGACTACCTTTTCCCGGAGGAGAATTTCGTTCCCATCGAGCTACCTGCAGAAGTGAAGAGACCATTTGAGCGCGCGATCCGCGAACAACGGCGTGCTGCATCAACTCCGCACATATCGGCTTCAGCACGTCGTCTGCCTGCGCGTGTGGCGACCCCGAAGCGACCGCGGCGCCTCACTTCACGCTGACGCTCGTGCTGCCCGGCTTCAGCCCGCCAACCAGGCCACCTGCGTAACAGTCACGTAAAACAGCCTCACAGGCTCCTCGCCTCACAGTCTCAACGGGTTTTCTCCTATGAGACTATGCCCCTCTGAGACTATGAGACTCCTCCTCGCTGCCCTTCTCACGCTGACCACAACCGCATACGCTGCGCCCGTGCAACTCGACACCTTGAAAAAAGGGGACGTGGTCGAGGGGTTCCGCGTCGACTCGCTCTACCTCAACGCGGCCGGCAAGCCGATCGGCGGCCGGTTCCTCCACGTCCGCAGCGGCTTCACGCTCGACTACCTCTCGATCGAGTCGGTGCCGCAGGGCTACACGTGGGTGAACTCGATCCCCGTCGGTGACCAGGGCGAGCCGCACACGCAGGAACATCTCCTCCTCGGCAAGGGCACCACCGGCCGCGCCTTCGCCGGGCTGGACACGATGTGGCTCTCCGGCTCGACCGCGTTCACGCAGCAGTGGCGCACCAGCTATCACTTCAACACCAGCGCGGGGAAAGACGTCTTCTTCGACCTCTTCGCCGCCGAGCTCAACGCGCTGCTGCATCCGAACTACACCGACGAAGAGATCCGCCGCGAAGTGCGCAGCTTCGGCGTGACCTCGAATCCCGACGGCACGCTGCGCCTCGAGGAAAAGGGCTCGGTCTACAACGAGATGACCAGCTCCAGCGCGAACCGTTATCGCGTGCTGTTCCGCGAGGCGGGGCAGCTCGTCTACGGCAAGACCCACCCGCTCTCGTACAACTCCGGCGGCGAGCCGTCCGGCATCCGCACCATGAAGCCGGAGGACATCCGCAAGTTCCACGCGGCGAACTACTACCTCGCCAACATGGGCACGCTGGTGGCCTTCCCGAAGAGCGTGCCGCTGACGGAAGTGCTCGATCGCACCGACGCCATCCTGACCAAAGTCGAGGCCGAGCCGAAGAAGCGCGAGTCGACGACGGCCAGGCCCTTTCCCTCCGCGCAGCCCGCGGCGGCGGGCACGATCGCCATCGCCGAGTACCCGCATCAGAACGCGCAGCAGCCGAGTCCCATCAGCTTCATCTGGCCGGCCACGCGCATGAGCATGTCGGCCGAGGAGCTGATCCTGCTGGAACTGTTCGGGGAGACGTTCGCGGGGGATGCGACGACGAACCTCTACAAACTCTTCGTCGACAGCAAAACGCGGGTGATGGACATCGGCGCTACCGGCGTCTTCTCCAACATCGACCGCGACCTCGGCCACCCGGTGGCGTTCGTCATCGACAACGTCGCCGTCTCCAACATCACCAATGAGAAGCTCGCGGAGATCCGCACCAGAGTCACCGCCGAGCTGGCGCGCATCGCGGCCTTTCCGGATGGCAGCGCGGAGCTGAAGGAGTTCAACGCGCGCGTGCTGAGCCGCGTCGCGGAGACCGAGCGCCAGCTCGCGAACTTCGTCAACACGCCGCCGTCGTGGGGCGCGCGCGGCACCGGCTCCGGCTGGATGGACCAGCTCCTCCTGCTCGAGCGCACGAACGACTTCAAGAAATCGGTCACGCTCAACCCGCAGATGGAGACGATCCGCAAGCAGCTCAACGCGGACAAGAACCTCTGGCGCGACGCGCTGGCCAGGTGGCAGCTCACGAACGTGACGCCGTACGCCGCGGCCGCGCGTCCGAGTCCCGCGCTGCTGCAGCGCGAGGAAGCGGAGCGCGTCGCCCGCGCCACCGCGGAAACGCAGCGCCTCGTGCAGCAGTACTCGGCCGCCGACGCGCAGGCCGCGCTGAAGCGCTATCAGCAGGAACAGGACGCCGCCGCTGCGACGATCGAGGCCGAGGCGAAGTCGCTCACGCCGCCCGCGTTCGTGAAGAACCCGCCGATGACGCTCGACGACGAGTTGCAGTACACGCGCGGCAAGCTGCAGTCCGGCGTGCCGATCGTCACCTCGACGTTCGACAACATGTCCAGCGCCACGGTCGGCGTCGCATTACGCGCCGATTACGTGCAGGGGCAGCAGCTCCGCTACCTGTCGCTGCTGCCGGCGCTGCTGACGCGCGTCGGCGTGATCGAGAACGGCAAGCCGGTGTCGTACGAGGAGATGTCGGAGCGCCTGCGCAAAGAGATCCTTCGCCTCGACGCGTACTTTTCGACGAACCCGCGCACGCAGCGCGTCGAGCTGATCGTCCGCGGCGCAGGCCTCGGCAGCGCCGAAGCGAGGCGCGCCCTGGACTGGATGTCGCTGGTCATGCATCACCCCGACTGGCGCGTCGAGAACCTGCCGCGCATCCGCGACGTCGTCGATCAGACCGTCAGCCAGCTCCGCAACACGATGCAGGGCTCGGAAGAATCGTGGGTGCAGAACCCCGCCAACGCGTACCGCGTGCAACAGAACCCCGCGTATCTCGCGGCCGACTCGTTCCTCACCCGCTCACACAACGCGCTGCGTCTGCGCTGGCTGCTGAAGGACGTCGCGACTGAAGATCGCGGTCCGATCACGCAGTGGTTCACGCAGCTCGCGGCGCAGAAGGGCACGCGCGAGGAGCTGAAGGCGCTGCTCGCGAAGCCGGAAACGACCGCCGGACTCTCCCCCGCCGCGACGGCGCTGATGAAAGACGCGGTCAAGGATCTCGACCTGACGCTGATCGAGATCCCGGACAACAGCCTCGCCGCCGACTGGCAGTACCTCGTCACCGCCTTGCGCGACGATCTCCTGACGCCGCCCGCGCAGACGCTGGCCGGCTTCGACGAACTGCGCAAGCGGCTGCTGAACCGCCTCGACACGCGCATGTGGCAGGTGTCGTCGACCGAGCTGCTGAAAGAGCTCGCGCCCCGCGTGGAAGCGCTGTCGGCTTCGATCGCGGATCTGAAGATCTCCGTCACCGGTGCACGTGCGCGTCCGATCATCGACGCGCGGCTCGCGGCGCGCGATGCGTCAGCGACCGATCCGGTGTACGTCGGCCTGGTCGCGCCAAACATGAAGGGCGGCGTGATCATCACGTCCGTGCCGGGAGCGCACTTTACCGACGCGTCGGATCGCGAGAAGCAGCTCGACTACCTCGCCGGACGCCTGCATGCCGGCGCCGGCGCACACGGCGTGTTCCTCAAGACGCTGGCGGCGGGACTGGCGTACAGCAACGGGCTGCGCTCGTCGGTGCAGAGCGGCCGCGCGGGCTATTACGCGGAGCGGACGCCGGAGATCCCGCAGACGGTGAAGTTCGTCGTCGACGTGCTGAAGACGGCCGAGCGCGACCCGCGCCTGGCCGACTACGCGGTGGCGCAGGCGTTCGCCGAGACGCGCGGCGGAGCGACGTACGAGAGCCGGGCCGAGGCCATTGCGAACGATCTCGCCGACCAGCAGACGCCGGACCAGGTGCGCAAGTTCCGCGCGTCGATCCTGGAACTACGCAAGGACCCGAAGCTCGGCGACCTGCTCTTCGACCGGAAAGACGGCGTCTACGGACGCATGCTCCCGGGCTACAACGTGAAGGGGAAGGACGTCGCCGACGCGATCTACTTCACGATCGGACCGGACAAGCAGCTCGATGCGTGGGAGGGATACCTCAAGAACGCGGAGGGCGCGGAAACGAAGCTGTTCCGCCTCTACCCCCGCGATTTCTGGATGCCGTAGTTACGGGATTGAGGATTGAGGATTGGGGATTGAGGATTCGGCGCTTGCGCCGGTCCTCCCCCGTCATCCTCAATCCTCAATCCTCAATCCTCAATCGCCGAAATCCGCTACTTCTTGCACTCGCCCAGCCACTTGCCGGAGTACTTGGTGGTCATCTCCTGCTCGCCGACGGTCATCTTCATGTTGCCGGTGTAGCTGTCGTCGGTGTAGGTGATGGTGCCCTTACCCTTCATGTCCTGCTTCGGGCAGTCGACGTTCCAGGTCACGGTGTTGCCGTCGACGGTGTAATCGCTGACGGTGCACTTTGACTTCGGGTCGTTCGGCACCGACTTGGCCGGGTCCTTCAGGTCCTCTTCGGTGAGGCAGATTTCCACCTTGATCGGCGGCATCTTGAAGGGCATGCCGGGGACTTCCATCTGGGTGGTGATCTGCCACTTGCCCGGCTTGGCGGGGTTCTCCGCGGCGCTCATCGGGACAACGGCGGCAAACGCGGCGAGCACAGCAAACACGTACGGCGCGGTCTTACGCATTCAGGGTCTCTCCTTGGAATTGGTGTGGCGACAGTATGCCGCATGAAAGATATTCGCAGCAACCACCCGCACAACGAAGCCTCGGCGATCGCGGCCATCCACGACCACTCCCTGCTCGCGGCGTTTGAATGGGACCTCGCCTTCTGGATCGTCTCGGACGAGAAGCCGGCCCGCAAAGCCGTGGCCGCGCTCGGGCGAGTGAGGACGGTGAGTGGAGTGTCGTGCCGCTGCGGACGACCCTCACCGCCGGCTCAGACACCAGGGCCGCCGAGAATTGCGAGACGCTGACGCGGGCGGGATCGTGGATCTATATCTTCGGCTCGCAAGTACGGCTCGAAGAAAGGACCGCTCGAGCCGCGCCGGCACTTCATCGCACGCTTCAACGAGTCACTGGTAAAGACGGGCAAGAAATCGCTGCACGTGGATCTCGATCTGGCGCGTGCGCCGTTCGCTGCATCGCCTGATCAACGTCGCGCTGCGCGAGCGCGAGATCCCGCTGCTCGTTCACGACGACGCCGCGGAACTGGACGTGAAGAAGAAGTGGCGCGACCTCGTGCAGGACGGCGACCGCGCGATCAACGTCGAAGGCTCGACGTTCCTCCCGAACGGACACCTGCTCCTCGCGCTGCGCTACCCCGTTACCGCGCACGCCATCCGATCCTCATCGAGATCGAGCGCATCGACCGCATCTTCGAGGGAAAGAAGCCGGAGATCGCCACGATCTGGATCGTGGAGAACGTCGGCAGCGAGAAAGCGCCGGCCGGCATCCGCGATGCTCGACGCCCGCGGCTCGTCGATCCACCTCGTGACCGGTAACATCGACGACCCCAAACTCCGACGCCCGCCCAGCGGCCACCATGAGATCGTCGCCCACTCCCAACGCCCCGTCGCCGTACGCCGCGTTGCGGCCGAACGCATCCGCGCCTTCCGGGGCAACGCCCACGTGGAAGGCATCGCCGTGCAGACGACGGCACGGTCTGGTACGCCCACGAGGACGAGCAGATCCGTTTGACCGTTGCTTCGATTTGAAGCGCGTCGTTAGCCGAACCGTTTGACTGCGTCGGCGAGCCCTGTCACGAACGCATACGGCTCAGCTGTAACGGCCTTCGAACCGTTTTTTCGGTACTGCGCGTGCGCCGCAGGATCGATCTGCTGCGCTATGACGTACAGCGGTTGGTGAAACGCACCCATCGGACGAACTCGTTGCATCAGCAGGCGCATCGGAAGCCGACGAAGATTGGCGCCGATGGAGAGTGCCGGCATACGATCGCACGCGTCCTTGAGGTAAGTAAGAGCCGGAGACTGTGCGATCTGCATGGCCAACCGCACGATATCGGAGTCGGTGATTACGAGTGAGTCAGCATCGTCGAAATCGCCAAATGGCTTGAAGACGACCGGTGCATTGATATCTCCTGGCGAGAGACGGGGAAACGCGGCATCGGCAGACACGAGTCGTACCCGAGATGGCGCTTTGCCCTGCGCGCGCAGAGCATCCACGAGGTGCGACGTGATCGTCGTATCAACAAACACACTGACGGGCAGGCGCGCCACCGCGTCGAACCCCGGGAGCGACGGCAACGGTTTGCTGTAATGCTCGTGCAGAAGCGCGAGGAGCGCCTCGCGCCCGCTGAGCATCTCGAAGTAGTCGGCGACGTGAGAGAAAACAGATCGGTCGTCCCACGGATAGCCGCAGGAGTTCGCCAACGCGCGTGTGAGTTCTCCGCGTGCGAGCACCGGATCAGGGTGGGCTACCGCCGGACCGATGATGACAATGCCGCCGAATTTCGCCACCTGCTGAGCGATGATGCGCATCTCCGGCACATTCGCGGCTGGAGGAACCTCCGTAGTACGACTCTCACTTCGTCCCACGCCGAAAAATCTCTTGAGGCCCGATGGCTTCTGCGGCTCGCTTTTGTGCCGCGAACCCCGTGCTGAGCGCTGAGGCTCGTAGATTGTCTGATATTCGGACCAGCTTGAGTCCTCGTCTTCGACCTCGATATCGACAGGCGATGCAGCGGCGTTCATCCGATCGGCGTGTGCGCGCGCAATACGCGACAGAACGCGGCGCCGATTCTCAGCGAACTTCCGAAAGACCCCCTCGGCGCCCGCAGGCGGATTGTCGCTCGTCAGAAGACGTACAAGGGCATCCTGCGCCTCAAACGTCACATCATCAATCGAGAGCGCCTTCTTGATGACGGCGAGCGTCCCGGCTATGCGCACCCCGCCCAACGCCGCGATTGATCCGGGAGCAATTGGTTGGCCGGAGCGAAGCTTCCGCTCAAGCACCAGGATCAACTCCTGCGCGCCGGGCGTGGCGATCGCGACGCGGCGCGAGGCCGCGATACCAGCTAGAACGCGCTCTGCGTCGAGGGCGAGACCCTCACTATTAAGAGCTACACGCAAAAGCCCGAGAACATGACTGATATAGCCCGGTGCATCGCCGCGTGTCGGATCTTCCAGCTGGATGCGAAGCTCTTCTAGAAGGTCGAGCGTATGCGCGGCGGTGATCTCGTCGGAATTGCTGATAAGATCTCGCAGCACGCTCCAGACGTCGACCGTGCGCTCCTCCGCCAGCGCCATCCATGTTGACATCCGGAACCCGTGAGCGATGGCTGACCGCAGCAGGAGTTCGGCGTTACCAGCTGTTCGGACAATCGACTCGGCCGGCGGCAAGATTACCTCAAGTTCCTCAATCGTCGCGCTACCCCGATCAACCGCAGCCGCGAGTTTTCGACGCGGCCAGATCGAGGCGACTCGTCGCTGCAGGTCGAGCATGCGCCGTGCTAAGTAATCGTGGGACAACTCGACTACATCCAGCCCGTCCCGCCGACCGGTACGCACCAGATGCAGATCCTCAAGCTTTCGCAGCAGGTCTCGTAAGTCGCCCTCGGTACTGTCCAAGGACCGCGCTAAACCTTCGATATCACGAACATACTTCGTGCCCCTCCGCGTCCCGAGTTCCGGGAGAAGCGCCTCCAGCAATTTCAACTCGTCACGCGATTCGATGGCATCGAACTGCTCCTCAATCCTGCGGAAGAGCAGCTCGCGGGCAATGGTGCGCTCACGACGTCCGACGCCGAGCTCAAGGTAATCCGAAACGCGGATGACCGCACCTTTGCGCTTGCGCCACAACGTGTCGCAGACGATCTGAAGTTGCGCGGGCTCGATCCCGGCGCCGTGTACGTCATCGTCATCGCCCTCTGCGGCGAGATCGACCAGAAGGCGGTCCACGAGCTCGGACTCGTAATGAACATGAAACTGGGCCAGTGGTTTCACGATCGCGTCGCGTGCTTGCTCGGGTGTAAAAGGCCGAAGGCGGAGATTCGAATCGTTGTGGAAGATCGTCGGAATATCGTCACGAAACAGGTCCATCTCGGTGAAGAAATCGTCGCGCATCGAGAAGACGATCTGCACGTGCGAGGCGGAATCATTGTATAAGCGGCCGACGTCGGCGACGAAGGCCTGCGCCCTAGCCGGGTCATTCTTCACGGTATAAAGGAAGAACTCTTCGAACTGATCGAAGAAAAACACGACCGAACGGTCAAGTTGCTCCACGAGCCGGTTCGTCGCCGCTGCGAACCCGCCCGCAGCCCGGACATCAACGCTGAAAACGTCTTCGATTTCCGCATACGCGGATTCCTCGGCATCCTCCCGTACTCGGACAAATACCGTCGCATAACCGAGGCGCTCCAGCTCCGGCCGGACCCCCGCATTGATAAGAGAAGTCTTTCCGGTGCCGGTGCCGGCAAAGAGCACGACTAGGCGATTAGTTAGGACGTCGGCGAGCAGAATCTGTGTCTCGCGCTCGCGACCAAAGAAAATGTTCGCATCCGACGGAGTGTAGGAATCGAGAAATTTGTAAGGGGCGGTCGTCATGACATCACGCGTACGCGGTCAGCGAACCGTAGCGCGAGGAATAGCGTTGAGAAAGTTCGGCCGCGAAGTCATAGATGTCGTAGTCGTAGATCACGACGTCTTTCTTTTCCCAGTATTTCACCCAGAAACCTGACGGCTGCTTCTGAATAGCGAACGACTTCCGCTGCTTACTCGCGGGCCGACGCTCGATGAGCCCCTTATATAGCGTCCTGAAATCCCAATCTTCGAGGTTGTACCCGAGGAAGAGCAGATTCCCTGCGCTCATTTTTGACGACACACTCGGAGGTACCCCCTGCGGAGTTCCGACGATCGTCAGAAACTGGACGTAATCGTCTTCCGTGATCAGAATTTCCTGGTCGTTGAGATGCTCCCGGAAACTGCCGTGGATCTTGTAGACGACTACCTCATCAGCGCCGATGGGATCGTTCGCCAGCTTCGCGGCTACGTCACTGGTGAATCCCCCGGCGGGCTGCACAATAGTGCGCAGTCGCTTGCGTGCCGGCCGAATGATTTTTGGCAACGCCGCTTCAAGTAGACTTCTGTTTAGCCATCTGAGTCGCAACGGTGTCAGCTCTTCGGCAGCAACATTGCGCAGGTCGGAAGGAACGCCGGATCGCGCCACCAGCTCGGCGGTAACCTGCGGCTTGTCTAGCATTTCACTAATTTGCTCACATAGTTCGGTGATAACTTCCTCTCCCGCGTCCATTCGCTTGCGGAACGCGCTGGGAAGTCCGGCATGCAGGGCGGCGATGATCGCCGCCGCGGACCCACTTTGCTTGAACGCGTCGATGAAGGCGGGCTGGTCCGTCAGGTCGCTGGGAGACAGCCGCCATGAAGCCGGTAACGCGGAATCGATTGCACGTTCCATCAGGCGGTCGTAATTTGTCGTTACAACCAGGTTGAACGGAAGCTGCGCAATCACGCGCAGCAGCGGTGACGGCTCGCATGTATTCTCGCCGAGAATGTCACTGACGTGCTGCTGCAGATAGGGCCAATCCGTACCGTTTAGAACGTGCAGCGCAACCCGCGGCAGATTGGTCACGAGCAGACGCCCTAGATCTTCGGCTAAGCCTGCATCGATCAGAGGCTTGTGCATCCGGACTTCCATCAATTCGTCGATGGCGCCGATCTGGCGGTCAGTAAAGCGCTCGATGAGCTTCAACGCTACATGGCCGCCGAGGGGCAAACCTGCATATCCCGGAGCACTGGCATTGACGGCCGCCCCTAGAAACGGGACGCATGAGCGGTCGTGAATCCGCTCAACAATCATGTTCCAATGCGCGGGTGTTATCGCCGTCGTCGCCACACACACCACCCGATCTCGCTCTGCTGACGGCGACCATCATAGCCGATCAACGCATAAGCGTAGGATGATTCGTCCGTCCGACGTACCAACGGGCGTCAGGCCGCATACCGGGGAGGTCGCCGGCTGAAAGCACACCCTCCATTCCGTTTTCACTACGGCTGCACCCACCCCGCGAAGTTCATCCTGCCGCCTTCGATCTTGATCATGGCCACGGGCTTGATCGGGTTGCGGTCGGGTCCCATGGTGATCGTGCCGGCGACGCCTTCGTAGTTCGCGGTCATGGCGATCTGGTCGCGGATGGCTTTGCGGTCGAGCGAGTTCGCGCGCTTCGCGGCGTTAGCAAAGATGTGCAGCGCGTCGTATCCGAGTGCGGCCGTGGCCTCGGGGTTCTTGCCATGGCGTTTGTTGTACTCGGCGACGAACTTCTGCACGACGGGACGCGAGTCGCCGACGAAGTAGTGATCCGAAAAGTACGAGCCCTCGATGGCCTTGCCGCCGATCTGGATGACCGCCGGCGAGTCCCAGCCGTCGCCGCCGACGAGCGGCACGTTCAACCCGAGGTCGCGCGCCTGAATGGCGATCTGCCCCACCTCGGTGTAGAAGCCGGGGATGAACACGGCCTGCGGCGACGCGGCGCGGATGGTGGTGAGCTGCGGACGGAACTCCGTGTCGCCGCCCGCGTAGCTGGCCTGCGCGACGATCTTCCCGCCGAGCGCTTCGAACTCACGCTGGAACACTTCGCCGAGACCAACCGAGTAGTCGTTCTTCTTGTCGATGAGGATGGCGGCGGTGTCGAGCTTCAACTGATTGCGGACGAAGGTGGCGAGCGCCTTCCCCTGATACGGGTCGGTGAAGCAGACGCGGAAGATGTATTCGCCCTTCTCCGTGACCGCGGGATTGGTCGACGACGGGGAGATCATGGGGACGCCGTTCGACTGCGCGATCGGCGCGGCCGCCAGCGACTGATTAGAGGAGTTCTCGCCGATCAGGGCGATGACGCTGTTGCTGGTGATCAGTTTCGTGACCACGGACGCCGCTTCTTCGGCCCGTCCCTGATCGTCTTCGACGACGAGACGGATCTTGCGGCCGAGGACGCCTCCGGCGGCGTTGATCTCATCGGCGGCCAGCTTGACTCCGTTCACGGTGGACGTCCCGAAGGAGGCCTGGTCGCCGGTGAGCGCACCGTACACTCCCACTGGAATATCCCCTGTCGTGTCCGCCGTTTGGGCTTCGCGGCCGGGTTGGCAGGCCATCAGGATCAGTGTGCCTGCCAGCAGCAATCGTTTCATCAGACGTTCTCCTCGGGGCCGAGTTTATCCGACGTTACTCGTTACTCGTCGCTCGTTCGGTGGGCCGGCCGGCACCCCGCACGAGCCACGGGTAACGGGCAACGCAACAGCGAAAGGATTCACACACAATGAACGCCAATGACATCCGCAAAGGCATCATCATCATGTTCGAGGGCGACCTCTGCAAGGTGATGGAGTTCCGCCACCACACGCCGGGCAACCTCCGGGCCATGGTCCAGGCCAAGCTGCGCAACCTGCGCACGGGCAACCAGTTCGAGCACCGCTTCCGCTCGAACGACGACATCGAGCAGGCGTACATCAGCCAGCACGAGATGGAGTACATGTACTCCGACGGCCACGCGCATCACTTCATGAACACGGAGACCTTCGAGCAGATCGAGATCAGCGAAGAAGACCTCGGCGACGCGGCGGCCTGGCTCGAGCCGGGCGTGAAGCTGCAGGTGCAGTTCCACGACGTCAAGCCGATCGGCGTGGAGCTCCCGAAGACGATCCGCGCAAAAATCAAAGAGACGCAGCCGATGGTCAAGGGCTCGACGCAGTCGGCGTCGTACAAGCCGGCCACGCTGGAGAACGGCGTCGTCGTGCAGGTCCCGCCGTTCGTCACCGACGGCGAAGAGATCATCGTCGACCCGACCGAGAACCGCTACATCGAACGGGCGCGTTGAGCTCCGTCCACTTTCTCTGCACGCAGTGCGAGCAGCGCATCGGCCGCACAGTCGGCGAGCCGGCGCGACCCTGCGAGCACTGCGGCGCGGCGACCTCGGTCGTCGCGCCCACGGAGAAGGTCGAACGCTGCGCCGCGTGCGAGCACGATGAGCTGTACTTTCAGAAAGATTTCAATCGCACCACCGGCGTCGCCCTGGTCGCGGTGGGCGCGGTGTTCGTGCCGTGGACGTACGGCATCTCTCTCCTCGCGGTCACGATCCTCGACTACATCGTCTGGCGCGTGGTGAAGGACGTCATCGTCTGCTACCGCTGCCAGGCGGTGCACCGCGGCTACCTGCCCAACCCGTCCCTCAAACCTTTCGACCTCGTGACGCACGACCGCCACGTGTATGGCGCCGCGCCCCCGGGCGCGGAAGAGGGGCATCGGCACTAAGTACAGCTCCCCGGAAGAAAGCGTCCGGAGATTGCGATCGGCCATCGGTCAGATGCGAGGCGCCGCGACGAGGCGATGCCGGGCCATCGGCGAGGAGCGGCAACGAAGCAGATGGCCGGTCGCCGCCGCAAGATCTGGACACTTTCTT
>DASVSV010000549.1:0-2550 GCA_036387915.1 Thermoanaerobaculia bacterium | reverse complement strand
CCGCGAAGACTGGGCCTGCTAAGCGCTGCCGGTCGTACCGGCCCGCCGGAGGCCTCCCGTCGGGTCTCTCGGTTGGCGAATGACGTGCGATCGTTCTGCTCATTTCTCATCGGCGTTCTCCCATCGGAATGAGATGTGGCGGCCGCGGCGTACGCGGCCGGCGTGATCTTCGACTTCGACGATCAGGCTCGTTTCGGCCGGGATGCCGCGCGGACGCTGCGGCAGCACCAGTTTGAAGCCGGGCGTCGGATTGAGGTAGCGCATCCATGGATATGCAGACTGTACATCGCCGCGCGGAACGCGCTCGGTGTCGAACCGCAGTTTGTCGTTCTGCAGGAAAACTGTCACACGGCGCAGGCCGTGCGGGGACATGGCCCAGCCGCTCACGGTCAGCGGTCCTTTCACGACGCCGTATTGCGGCGGCTCGTCCATCCAGATGGCGATCGAGTCGCTGTGGGTCGGCTTCGCGTCGAGGAAGCGCTCGAGGTTGTGCTGCGGCAGGTTGCCCGCGCCGTCCGGCACCTCGGGCAATCGATAGCGCATCCAGTCGGGCGTGTTGCGCGTGATGGCGAAGACGTAGTCGCCGGCGATCTCGTTGTCGAAGCGGCCGAGAAACGCGAGCCGCCCGGAGGCGAGGTTGCGGCGCAGGAAGTCGAGCAGCCGCGCGTGACGATCGCCCGTCGAAAAGTCTCCGTGCACGATGGCCAGGCGCGTGCCGTACTGCTCGAGGTCTTTGAGCATCGTGTCGAATTCGTCGCGCGAGTCGGTGTGGCGCAGCCTCCACCATTCGTGCGGGAAGAAGCCGGACGTGCCGTTGACGAGCTTCACGCGATGCGCCGTCGACCCGAGGAGATAGCGGTAATCGACGCCTTCGCCGCTGAACGGAAACTCGACGACCGGACCGACGCGGGTCTCGTTCAGCCAGGCGTAAACGGGCGGCGTCTCGCGCGGCACGTGCTCCCAGCGGATGCGCGGCAGGACCTCGACGATCATCAGCGCGACGAGCGCCGTGGCCATTACGTGACGCTTCCAGCCGGGACGATTGCGAAGCAGCGCGGCGACGCCGAGCGCGCCCCAGATGGCCAGGCCGGCGTAGACGATCACGGCGAAACGCGCGGGCACGCGCATGGCCTGGAACGGCTCGAACCGGCGATAGAAGAAGGTGTAGAAGAAGGTGCTCGTGCCGAGCGAGCCGATCACACCGACCACGATCCAGACCGCCGCCGACCACGCACCCACGCCGAAGCGTGACCGCGCCGCTCGTTCCCGCAACGCCGGCGCAAAACGGATGAGGATCGCCGCAAGCGCGGCCATCATCGGAATGTCCGAACTGTCCGCGGAGAGAATGCGCACGCCGAACAACGTCAGCTCGTACCGGTCGCTCACCGACGCCGCCCAGGCCAGCGCCAGACAGGCGAAGATGAAGACGTTCAGCGCCAAACGTAGGGCGGGCTTCAGCCCGCCCCCCTCGGGCGCCGGTGCCGTTCTGCGCTCCGTCGCAAACACCGCAACCAGCGCCAGAAACAGAATCATCAGTCCCGGAAAGAGCTGCTTCTCGGGCGCGTACACGCGGTCCGCCGCGACGTCGCCGTACACGCGGCTCGCGCGCGACGGCACGGCCCAGTTCGTCCACGACGCCGACCCCGCGCTCACTTCCTCGATGTTGCGCAGATGCTGGTAGTGCTTCGAGACGGTGCGATACGGCTTCAGAAACGGATAGAGGATCAACATCGCCGCGATGCCCGCGGCCGCGAGTCCGGCGTAGAACCTCCAGCCGCGGCGGCGCACGATCATCCAGAGCACGACGGTGAACAGCACCGCCAGCGAGGCGTACATGAGGTAGTAAACGTTCGAGAGTCCGTTCCCCACGAGCGCCAGCGTCACCAGCGCGCCGCGTTTCCAGTCCGGCCGCTCCCAGTACGCCAGCAGCGCCGCGAGCAGCAGCGGCACGAACGCGCTGAACACGATCTGCAAATGCGGCAGATGGTCGAATTTGAAGGAGCAGAAGGCGTAGAAGATCCCGCCGATCAGTCCTCCAGCCACACTCCCCGACACCATCCGCGCCGCGACCCATGCCCCATACCCCGACAACGCGAACCCCAGCAGAAAGGCAATGTTGTACACCGCAATCGGTGCCACTCCCGCCAAATGAAACGGCAGCACCAGCAACGCGGGCGCGACGAGATTCTCGCTGTAAGCCAGCGGCAGAATCCCCGGATGAAACACCGGCGCCTCATACAAATCGAGCGGCTGATGCGTCAGCGCATGGCAGACCCAATCCAGGATCCACGTGACGAGCAGAGGATCGCCAAAATCCGACACGGCCGTTTCGAGATGCGCCGCCAGCGGCCACGTCAGCGCGATCGCCAACACGACGAAGAACGACAACGCGGCAATCTCGCGACGCATGTGCGCGGATTCTAAATGGGAACGACGAGGGGCCTCCGGACATCTGAGCCTCCGTGTCAAGTCAGGCGGCAGCCGTGGCGAGAGATGAGCCTCGCAGGGCGAGCTGCTTGAGGTAGCGAGTTTCGTCGTAGGCGGTGCGAC
>DASVSV010000548.1:0-2137 GCA_036387915.1 Thermoanaerobaculia bacterium | reverse complement strand
GTGCTATGCACGCGATCGAGCTCACCCGACAGTTCCTTAACGGAACGCCATCACTTCAGGAGTGCGGCGGCGAACGAGCTGCCGCACTCCTAAATTACGTCGAGTACTCCCAGGCGATCTTCTTCAGCACCCGGTCGACCCTCTCGATCATCTGTGCGACGTCCTTCTTCGCATGCGCCGCGGAGAAGAACGCGGCTTCGAGCTGCGAGGGCGGCAGGTACACGCCCTCGCCAAGCATCAGATGAAAGAACCGCGCGAACTTTTCGCGGTTGCTCCGGTTGGCGGATTCAAAGTCGGTCACCGGTGCGTCGGCGAAGAACAGCGTCCACATCGAGCCGACGCGGTTGAAGGTGATCGGGACGTTGTGCTTTTCCGCGGCGGCGCGGACGCCGTTCTCGAACTCGGCGCTGCGCTCTTCGAGGTCGTCGTAGATGGAGGAGTTGCGCAGCACGCTGAGCGTCGCGCGGCCCGCGGCCACGGCGACGGGGTTCCCGGAGAGCGTGCCGGCCTGGTACATCGGGCCGAGCGGCGAGACGAGCTCCATGATCTTGCGCGAGGCTCCGTATGCGCCGATGGGCATGCCGCCGCCGATGATCTTGCCGAGGGTGGTGATGTCGGGGCGGATGTCGTAGCGGGCCTGGGCGCCGCCGTACGCGACGCGGAAACCGGTCATCACTTCGTCGAGGATCAGCAGCGCGCCGTGCTCGTCGCAGATCTCGCGCAGTCCCTGCAGGAAGCCGGGCTGCGGCGGGATGCAGCCCATGTTGCCCGCCACCGGCTCGACGATGATCGCCGCCACTTCGCTGCTCATCTGCCGGCGCACGTCTTCGAGGTCGTTGTAGCGGGCGATGAGCGTGAGCGCCGCGACTTCCGGCGGGATGCCGGCGGAATCGGGGACATTGAATGTCGCGCCGCCGGAGCCGGCCTTCACCAGCAGCGAGTCGACGTGTCCGTGATAGCCACCTTCGAACTTGAGGACTTTCCACCGCCCCGTCGCCGCACGCGCCAGCCGCAGCGCGCTCATGGTGGCCTCGGTGCCGGAGTTGACGAGCCGCACCATCTCCATCGACGGCACGGCCTGGATGATCATCTCGGCGAGCTCGATCTCGGCCGCCGTCGGCGCACCGAACGAGAAGCCGCGCGTGGCCGCCTTCTTCACTGCCTCGACGACGTAACGGTGGCCGTGTCCGAGGATCATCGGCCCCCACGAGCCGATGCAGTCGATGTACTGGAGATTGTCGGCGTCGAAAATGCGGCCGCCCTGCCCCATCTCGATGAAGAGCGGCGCGCCGCCCACACCGCGGAACGCACGGACCGGAGAGTTGACGCCGCCGGGGATGACTTCCTGGGCACGTAAAAAGAGGGATTCGGATTGCTTCGCCATGGCGGCGCGGATTATACGCACGGGCCGTGTTGCGACAGGGAACGACGAGGGGCCTCCGGCGGGCCGGTGCGACCGGCAGCGCTTGCTGGCTTAGCCTGAACGCACGCCTGTCGACGCAACAGTGTTTTCGCGGCGAGATGGCGCTGTCATCCCGAGCGTCGAGTCGAAGACCGAGGAGCGCCGGCGTCCTGCCGGCTGAGGCGTCGATGACATGGGCTCACTCAGCGCCGGAGGCTTCCCGGGTGCTCGTGCCTTACCGGAGCGTGATGTTGTGCGTGCCGGTCCAGACACCGTTTCGCTTGACCACCTTCACGATTGCGTAGCCGCGTTTGCCGCGGATCGACTCCGTGCGCGGATCGTCGTCGAACACGATCTCGTCGATGTGCGCCTTCGACGGCTCCAGCACCAGGTGGATGTGTGCCGGGTCGCGGCGTCCGGGATAGCCGCCGGGACGGATGGTCTCGATGCGGTAGCGGCCGTTCGCGTCCGTCTTCAGCCGGCCACTGAGGCCGTACGGCGTGTCGTCGCGCTTCACGTACACGCCCTTCGTGTTCGTGTGATACGCGAAGAGCGTGACGCCGCGGGCCGGCGTGCGCCCGTCGGCGAGGAACATCGTGCCGCTGATGACGAGCCGCTCGCCTCCGCCGGGAGGCGGCGCGATCTGCATCGTCGAGGTGAGTGTGGAGAGGAGAAGAATGGCGGCGAGCATGCCTAATAGGCGTTCTCGTGCCGCAGACCGTGAACAACGGTCAG
>DASVSV010000547.1:0-1747 GCA_036387915.1 Thermoanaerobaculia bacterium | reverse complement strand
GACTCGCAGGTTTGCTCCACGCTTCTTTCAGGCCCCACCTCGCGGTGAGTCTCGCCCTTGCGCTTCGCTAGTCCTTCACCTCCATCAGGTTGGACAGAAGACTTTCACTTCCGAGCTGTCGAGCATGCTCGGCACACCTATGGAGTGCGGCGGCCTTCGCCGCCGCTTTTGTATTCGGGCGCGGACCTGCCATGCGGGTGCGTCTCGGCAGGTTGAACGCGAATTAGAAAGCGGCGGCTAGGGCCGCCGCACTCCATATGCGGGGGCGATGAGGCGGACCCATTCGGTGTATTGCCGGGCGGAGGGATGGAGGCCGTCGGCCGCGACGAGTCCCGCGTCGCTGCGGCGCGAGATCGGGGTGATGTCGACCCATTTGGCGCCGGCGCGTGCGGCTTCTTCGCGGTTGATGGCGTTGTATCGATCGATCTCGCGGGCGATGTTGGCGCGGTCGCGGCCTTCGGCGAAGGGGGTCACTCCCCAGTCGGGGATGGAGACCACGATCACCTTCTTCGCGTCGCCGCCGGCGAAGCCGATGGCGCGTTGCAGCAATGCCGTGAACTCACCGCGGTACTCGTCGGCGGAGCGTCCGCGGTATTGGTTGTTGACGCCGATGAGCAGCGTGACGAGGTCGAACGGTCCCCGCGGATCCGCGGCGTCGATGGCGGCGTTGAGCTCGTCCGTGGTCCAGCCGGTTTTGGCGATGAACTGCGGCTCGCCGAGGTTCAGCTCGCGCGCGAGTTGGGCGGGGAAGCGCTCCGTGGCGTCGACGCTCTCGCCGATGGTGTAGGAATCGCCGAGGGCGAGGTAGCGGCGCGGCTCAGTCATCAACGTGCATGATGCCAGCAGAAGGACGGCGGCGAGTGCGCGGATCATTTCGCGTACCCGGTGATGAGCATGACGGCCAGGATCGCGCCGAGGACGTAGCGGTAGTAGATGAAGATGTGCGTGGTGTGCGTGCGCAGGTAGCGCAGCAGGAAGTAGATCGAGAGCCAGCCGGAGATGAACGCGACCACGATGCCGACCAGGATCGGCGTCGCACCGATCTGCGTCAGCTCGTCCTTGGCGTCGAACATCTGAAACACGCCCGCGGCGGTAATGGCGGGGATGCTCATCACGAACGAGAAGCGCGCCGCGTAGTCGTGCGGCACGCGGCGGAAGAGCGCGGTCATGATGGTCGAGCCGCTGCGCGAGGAGCCGGGGATGAGCGCGATGCACTGCCCCGCGCCGATGATCCACGCGTCTTTCGCGTTGAAGTCTTCCTTCGTCCGGAAGCCTTTGCGCTTGGCGTAAGCCTCGGCGACCTGCATCAGGATGGCGATGAAGATCAGCTGGAACGTGACCACCCACGTGCTGCGGAACACGCCCTCGATCTGGTCCTTCAGCAGGATGCCGACGACCACGATGGGGATCGTGGCGAAGATGACGTACCAGGCCTCGCGCGAGTCGGGATCAGCGAACGGCGCGCGCGCGATCAGGCCGCGGAAGAAGCCGGCGATCAGGCGAATGATGTCGCGGAAGAAGTAAATGATGACGGCCAGGATGGTGCCGAACTGGATGACCGCCGACACGGCCGCGCCCGGATCGCCCCAGCCGAGGAGCTCGGGGACGAGCTTGAGGTGCCCGGTCGAGGAGATGGGGATGAATTCGGTCAGGCCCTGCACCAGGCCGAGGACGATGGCTTCGAGAATCGACACTTAGCGGTCCTTTGGACCGGATTGAGGATTGAGGATTGAGGATTGAGGATGGC
>DASVSV010000546.1:0-7704 GCA_036387915.1 Thermoanaerobaculia bacterium | reverse complement strand
CGGGGAGAGGGGCAACAAACATGGCTCTCGCCAGACGCTCCATTTGTTGCCCTTCTCCCCTCGTGAGGGGAGAAGGTGCCGAAGGCGGATGAGGGGTTTTCGCTCGCGCTAAGTTAAGGCCATTGGGGTTAGGGTGAGGGGCTCCCTTTTGCCGAGCGCCACAACCCCTCACCCTAACCCTCTCCCCGCTCTTCGCGGGGAGAGGGGACTGGGACGCGCGGCCGCGCTCTTTATTTTCGACGTGGCAGCTCATCGCTGCCGCGCTGCTCAACGTATACTTCCCCCCGATTGCAGAACGGCGTCTCCGAATTCGAGCAGCGCATCGGCTATACGTTTGAGAAGCGCGAGCTGCTCCGCCGCGCGCTGACGCACAAGTCGTACTCCCACGAGGCGAAGGAGCTCGACGTCCGTCACAACGAGACCTTCGAGTTCCTCGGCGACTCGGTGCTCGGCTTCGTGGTCGGGGACATGCTCTTCAACCACTTCCCCACGCTCGACGAAGGCGCGCTCTCGAAGATGAAAGCGTTTCTCGTCAGCGCCGCCAGCCTGGCGGCGAAGGCACGCGAATACGGCATGGGCGAAGTGATCCTCCTCGGCGTCGGTGAAGAGAAGACCGGCGGGCGCAGGAAAGACTCGCTGCTGGCGAACCTCTTCGAAGCCGTCATCGCCGGCATCTACCTCGACGGCGGCATCGACCGCGCGCGCGAGCTGATCGAGCGTGTCTTCCGCGCCGACATCGAGCGCATCAACCAGGAGGACCTCCTCTTCCAGGACTTCAAGACCGCGCTGCAGGAAGTCGCGCAGGGACGCGGCCTGCAGCTGCCGGACTACACCGTCGTCGACGAAGTCGGCCCCGACCACGACAAGACGTTCATCGTCGAAGTGAAAGTGGGCAGCCTCTCCGCGCGCGGTGAAGGATCGTCGAAGAAGGAAGCGCAGCAGCAGGCCGCCAAGACGGCGTTGCGCGACTTCGCCGCCAAATATGGTCCGGCTGCGTAAAGCAGTCGCGGCGCTGCTGATCCTCGCGGCGACCACCGCCTCGCCGCAGCGCACCGACCTCGATCGCATCCGCACCGACATCACCCGCCTCCGCACCCGGCTCGAAGAAGTGCGCCGCCAGGCGCAGTCCGCCGCGAAAGAGCTGGAAGTGGTCGACCTCGAAGTCGGCATCCGCACGCGCGAGCTCGAGCTCGCCGCGGCCGCGGAGTCGCGGCTGACTTCCGACGAGAAAGCCATCGAAGCGCAGGTCGCCGCGCTCGTGCCGCGCATCGAGCAGCAGAAGAACGACCTCCGCAAACGCCTGGTCGCGCTCTACCGCCTCGGCGGCCTGAGCTACGTGCGCATGTTCCTCGCGCTCGACGAAGACGAGAACCCGCTCGAGGCGATGTCGATGCTGAGCTACCTCGTCACGCGTGACGCGCGGCTGGTCACGCGCTTCCAGACCGCGCGCCAGCAGCTCGCCGTGCAGCGCGGGCAGCTCGCGCAGCGGCGCACGCAACTGCAGCAGACGCGGCTCGTCGTCGAGCAGCGGCGGCGCGCCGTGATCGCCGCGCGCGAGCAGCAGCAGCGCGTCCTCGCGAAGCTGCGCGTCGAGGAGACCGGCACGTCGCAGGAGCTCGCGGTGCTGGAGGAAAAAGCGCGGCGATTGCAGCGCCTGGTCGACGTCCTGTCGCAGCAGAAGAAGACCGGCGTGGCCACCGCGATCGACATCCGCAGCGTGCAGGGCGCGCTCGAGTGGCCGGTGAAGGGAAAAGTCGTCGAGCGCTTCGGACGTCAACGTAACCCGAAGTTTTCAACCTATACGGTCAATAACGGCCTGAGAATCGAAGCGGTTGCGGGCACGCAGGTGCGCGCGGTCTTTCAGGGAACAGTTCTTTTTTCGCAGTGGTTCAAGGGATACGGCAACTTGATCATTCTGGACCACGGCAATCGCGTGTTTTCGCTTTACGGCAATCTCAAGGCGCCTTCGGTGGCGGTGGGCGACCGGATCGCTCCCGGCCAGCCGATTGCAGGGGTCGGCGAGAGCGAAGACACGAGCTCAGGGCATCTCTACTTCGAGATTCGACAGGACAACAAGCCCGAAGATCCCCAGAAGTGGCTGCGATGATGACAAAAAAACGAATCGCTTTTCTCTCCGTCTCCGTGGCCCTCATGGTCACGCTCCTGGCCGGCGCACTCTTCGGCCAGACCACACAGAAGCAGAATGTTTACCGCTACCTCAGCATCTTTTCCGAGGTGTTCGAGCTGGCGCGCAACAACTACGTCGAGCCCGTGCAGAACGAGCAGCTCATGGAGGGCGCGTTCAACGGCGTCACTGACGCCATCGACGAGTTCAGCTACTACGTCCCGCCGGCGCAGATGAACGCCTACAAAGGCTTCACCGACGTCGAGGACAACGGCCTGGGCGTGATCGTCACCAAGCGCTTCGGCTACGCGTTCGTGATCTCGCCCATCAAAGGCTCGCCCGCCGACAAGGCCGGTCTCAGCCGCGGCGACTTCATCGAAGCGATCGACGGACAGTCGACGCAGAAGATGGCGGTCTGGCAGATCCGCACCGCGCTCAACAAGAACCGCGCGGTGAAGCTGCAGATCCTCCGCGGCGGCGAGACCAAGCGCGAGACCGTGACCATCACCCCGGCCACGTTCCATCCGATCGTGCCGACCAGCGAGACCATCTCCGGCATCGCGTACGTGAAGCTGCCGTACTTCGAGCAGGGCTCCGCAGCCCAGTTCCGCGCCGCGCTCGAAGACGCGCGCACGAAGAACATCCGCAAGCTCATCGTCGACCTGCGCGGCAACGCCGGCGGCTCCGTCGACGAAGCGATCCTTGCCGCCGACGAGCTGCTGACGAGCGGCCTGATCACCTCGCTCGAAGGGCGCAAGGTCGAGAGCAAGCGCTGGCAGGCCGACCGCAACACCGCGTACGACGGCGAGATCCAGGTCCTGACCGATCCGTCGACCGCGGGCGGCGCGGAGGTCTTCGCCGCCGCGATCCGCGGCAACAACCGCGGCAAAGTGGTCGGCATCACCACCTACGGCAAGGCCATCGTGCAGAAGTTCATCAACCTGCCCAGCGGCGGCGGCGTGCAGATGACGGTCGCGCACTACACCACGCCCGACCTCAAGGCCATCACCGAGACCGGCATCAAGCCGGACGTGATCGTCGACCTCTCCGCGCAGGCCATCCGCGACCCGAAGGCGAAGGGCAAGCCGGAGAAGGAAGAGGACCTGATCCTGGAGAAGGCCCTCGAGCTCTACGGCGTGAATGCGCGCGCGGCAGCGGAGAAGAAGGCTGCATAATTAGCGCGCTTGCGCGGCTCGTTCAAAACCATCGCAATTCTGGCGGCCATCCCCATCGCGGGGCTGGCCGCTTTCTTTTTCTGGCAGTGGCTCAACGGCGGGGAACTGCCGCGGGAGACGTACGAGGAGGCCAAGCGCGGGATCGTGAAGACGCCCGCGGTCGCCACCACCGCGGCCCGCGAGGAGCCGCTGCCGAAAGTGACGAAGAAACGCCGCACCACGGCCGCCGCGGCGGCCGCGCATCGCGGCACCGGCACCGGTGACATCGTCCTGATCATCGACGACCTCGGCTTCGACGGGCAGTCGCTCGATCGGCTGATGGCCCTCGACCCGAACGTGAACTGCTCCATCCTCCCGAACGGCACCCGTGCCGAGGAGTTTGCGAATCGGTTGAACGCGAAAGGATTCGAGATCCTCTGTCATCTGCCGATGGAGCCGAAGGGACGCGAAACGCCGGGCCGCAACGCCATCCTCACGTCGATGTCCGATGAAGAGATCGCCCGCATCACACGCGAGAACATCGACGCCGTGCCGCACGCCGTCGGCGTGAACAATCACATGGGCTCCCTTGCCACCTCGGACCGCCGGGTGATGACGAGCGTGCTCCGCGCCATGCCCTCCGACCTCTACTTCATCGACTCACGCACCAGCGGCGGCTCCGTCGCCGCCGACGTCGCCCGCGAGCTGAACGTGCGCACCGCCGCCCGCCACGTCTTCCTCGACGACGTCGCCACCGAAAGCGCCGTCCGCAAACAACTCGCCGAACTCGCCGCCGCCGCCCAGAAGCGGGGAGTGGCCATCGGCATCGGACACCCATACCCGGTCACGCTACGCGTGCTGGCGGAGGAACTGCCGGCGCTGAAGGCGCGGGGGTTCCGGTTGGTGAGGGCGAGCGATGTGGTGCGGTAATCGTTACGCGTTACTCGTTACTCGGCAGGGGTGCCGCATTGCCTAAAGGCACACTCGCCGAGCAACGAGCAACGCGGATGGACGCGCGCCGCGGTCTTTACGTAAACTCCTTAAGTGGTCTATTGGCAACACTTTGAAGCGTCTGAATGGCACATCGATTACGATGCTGACAAGCTCGCCTCGCACGGCGTTTCCGATTGGGAAGCGGAAGAGGTAATCTGGAGCGGCTTCGTCGCACGACCGAACAAGAAGGAGCACGGTCCCAACCGCTACCAACTCATGGGACGAACGGATGCCGGAAGGCCGTTACTTCTGATCGTACACATCTTCGGTGACCGGCAAATGCGGGTACTGAATGGATGGCCGCTATGACAGACAGAGACAATCAGCCCTTGACCGACGAGCAAATGAACGACCTTGTCATCGCCGACGTGAATGACCCGTCGGCGTGGGGAGATCCAATCGTTGTCGGTCCGTCGAAAGGCCCGCGTCGTATCAAACACGCGAAGCATTTAGAACTGGCTTCAAAGTTCTATGTGTTGTCTGTACTGCATCGCCTCGGGGCAGATGCGACCATGACGTTCTCGCAATCCGACAACGTTGACATCACCGTGGTTCTTGAATCGGGCAACGCCCTGACGGTTGACGTAAAAAGCCTCACTGGACCGAAAGAGTGGCCGGTCGCTGATTTTCGTGCTCGCGCAGGGCACTTCCTGACGTTTGTTTGGTATCCGGCGGCGAGTCATCCCAATACGCCTCCCAGCGTATATATCGTCGGGTCTGAGGAGTTGAGCCGTTTTCTCGCTGATCATCGTCAGGATCGCGTCTCTCTGGAACGTCTCGACGAGGAAGTCCATGCTCGTGAAGCGTGGGAACGGCTCGCGATTTCGCCAGCGGCGTAACTTTGATCGTTACGCGTTACGCGTTACTCGGCAGGGGTGCATCAGCGGCAAAAGGCACACCTGCCGAACAACGAGCAACGGTGGTGCGCGGGAGTGCGTTACGTGTACTCGTTACTCGGCAGGGGTGCATCAGCGGCTAAAGGCACACGTGCCGAGCAACGAGCAACGCGTCACCCGTCCAATTCATCGGCCTTCGTGTTGACGGGAAACCTCACCAAATCCGGACCACCGTCTTCCTGCAACCGTTCCTCCGCGACCTGCTTCGCCGTTTCGATCAGTGCCGCGGCCACCGCGTGGATGTCGAACGGTTTGCGGATGACGCGGCGCACCATCGAGTCGTCGAGTGAGGCCACGTCGCTGTTGGTGAGGGCGGTGGCGACGATCACGGTCGGGCGCGGTTTGAGCGTGCTGATCTTCTGCACGAGCTCATAGCCGCTGAGGCGCGGCATCATCAGGTCGACGATGGCAATCGCATAGTCCTTGCGCTCCATCATCTCCAGCGCCTCCACACCGTCGCGTGCGGTATCGACGTCGAAGCCGGCGCGCTCGGCCACACGCTTCAGCAGAGCGCGGATCGGGGGCTCGTCGTCGATGATCAACAGCGACGTTTTTTCAGGCGCATTCACTGACTGTGATTTAGCAAATAACGTGCTATGAATTCGCCGTCAAACGCCTGATCGGCAATGAGTTACCATTCCCGTCGACTTCATGCTCCTGGCCCTCTTTCTGATCGACGCCGCTGCCGGGCTCTACCTGTTTCTGCCGCTCGTCGGACGGCGCAACGCGGGCGTGAAGTTCTATCGCATGATCCTGATCATCGGCGGCGTGCTCGCGCTCTGCGCCAGCCTGTCGCACGCGATGGCCGCACGCCGCGATCTCGCGCTCGCCGACGGCGCGGCCGTCGCGTTGACGCTGCTCGTCTACCTCGTGCTGCGGTATCCGAAGCGGTTCATCTTCCGCTCGTCGGCGGTACTGCTCGGCGCGGCGTACATCATCGCGTCGGTGCTCGCGTATCACGCCGCGGTGCGCCCGCCGCACATCGCGTGGAGCATCGCCGGCGCCCTGGCCTCGGTGGCCCTGCTCGGCAGCGTGAATCTGGCGATGCTGCTCGGGCACTGGTACCTGGTCGTGCGCGGGATGTCGATCGATCCGCTCAAGCGACTGACCATCGCCACTCTCGTCGCCGCGATCGCGAAGGTGCTGCTGGTCGTGATCGTGCTGGTCGTGGCCTGGCCGCCGCCGATCGCGAAAGACATCTTCTTCTGGATGCGAGCCGGCTGGGGTCTCCTCGGCCCACTCGCGCTCTACCCGATGATCTGGGGCACGGTGCGCATCCGCTCCACGATGGCCGCGACGGGCATCCTCTACGTCGACGTCGTGGCGGTCGTCATCGGCGAAGTCCTCGGCGGCTGGCTGTCCGCGCTGGCGCACCTGCCGGTGTAACATCGCCGCCCATGGCCGGCGTGAGATTCGACAACGTTGCGAAGCGTTACGGGGCGGTCTCGGTGATCGAGTCGCTCAACCTCGACATTCACGATCACGAGTTCATGGTCCTGGTCGGACCGTCCGGCTGCGGCAAGTCCACCGCGCTGCGGATGATCGCCGGACTGGAAGACATCTCCGACGGTCAGGTGCTGATCGGCGACCGCGTGGTCAACGACCTGCAGCCGAAGGACCGCGACGTGGCCATGGTCTTTCAGAACTACGCGCTCTACCCGCACATGAGCGTGCGCGAGAACATCGAGTTCGGCCTGAAGATCCGCAAGACGCCGAAGCCGGAGATGCAGCGCAAGGTCGCCGAGGCCGCGGAGACGCTGGGCATCGACCACCTGCTGGAGCGGAAGCCGAAGCAGCTCTCCGGCGGCCAGCGCCAGCGCGTCGCGGTGGCGCGCGCGATCGTGCGCGACCCGAAGGTGTTCCTCTTCGACGAGCCGCTGTCGAACCTCGACGCGAAGATGCGCGTGCAGATGCGCGCCGAGATCACGAAGCTGCAGCAGCGCCTGGAGACGACGTGCGTCTACGTCACGCACGACCAGATCGAGGCCATGACCATGGGCCACCGCATGGCGGTGATGAAGGAAGGCCGCATCCAGCAGATCGGCACGCCACTCGAGGTCTACGACCAACCCGCCAACGTCTTCGTCGCCCAGTTCATCGGCACGCCGCCGATGAATTTCTTCGACGCCACAGTCAACGGCGACCGCCTCGACGCCTCGAGCTTCTCCATCCCGTCACCACGCAAACTCGACCACGCCCGCAAGCTCCGCATCGGCGTCCGCCCGGAGAACATCCTCGGCCCGCACGAGCAATCGCGCGGCGAGACCGCGCGCGTGACCGCCGTCGTCGATCTCGTCGAGCCGGTCGGCCACGAAGCGGTCGTGCACAGTCGCGCCGGCGACATCGTGCTCGTGGCCACGTTCGACTCCCACTCGATGCCCCGCACGGGCGACACGATCGAGCTCGCGCTGGAGCTCAACGCCCTCCACCTGTTCGACGCCGCGACCGAACAACGACTGTCATCCCGAGCGTGAGTCGAGGGACCTGGGTGGGTGGTGGCGCGCAACATGACCTCGGGCTCCTGCCGCGCGCCTCC
>DASVSV010000545.1:0-4401 GCA_036387915.1 Thermoanaerobaculia bacterium | reverse complement strand
CCGTGCGCGGGGAGAGGGGACTGGTTGGTCCTGCTCTTCGCGCTTTTCTTCCTCGCGTGCGCGAAACCTGAGACACCCGTCGCGAGCACCGCGCCCGCGGGCGACATCATCCTCGTCACCATCGACACCTGGCGCGCGGACGCGGCCGGATTCGCGGGGAACAGCGGCGTGCAGACTCCCTTCCTCGACTCGCTGGCGGCGAGGGGGGTCGTGTTCACGAATGCGCACGCGCACAACGTCATCACGCTGCCGTCGCACGTCAACATCCTGACCGGTTTGAATCCGTATCAGCACGGCGTGCGTGAGAACGCCGGCTTCACGCTGGACGCGAAGCACGTCAACGTCGCGGAGCGGCTGAAGCAGAGCGGGTACGCGACCGCGGCGTTCATCGCCGCGTATCCGCTCGACGCCAAGTACGGCCTCAATCGCGGGTTCGACGTTTACGACGACAACTACGGCAAGGGGCGCGCGACGCTCGACTTTTCGATCCAGGAGCGTCCTGCCGCGGCGGTGCTCGAGCCGGCCGCGCGCTGGTGGCAGTCGAACGCGGGACGCAAACGCTTCCTCTGGGTGCACCTCTACGATCCGCACGCGCCGTACATGCCGCCCGAGCCGTTCGCCAGCGAGTACGCGTCGAACCGATACCTCGGCGAAGTGGCCTCGGTCGACCGCGCGCTGGCGACGCATCTCGCGCCGCTGGTCGCGGACGACACGACCGTCATCGTCACCGCCGATCACGGGGAGGCGCTCGGCGATCACGGCGAGCTGACGCACGGACTCTTCGCCTACGAGGCCACGCTGAAAGTGCCGCTGGTCGTCGTCGCACCGGGTGCGAAGCCGCGCCGCGAGGCACAGTTCGCGCGGCACATCGACATCGTCCCGACCATCCTCCAGCGCGCCGGCGTTGCCGCCGTCGCGGAGCTGCCGGGACAGTCGCTGCTCGGCAAGCTCGAAGCGCGCGACACGTACTTTGAGTCGCTCTCCGCGTCGCTGAATCGCGGCTGGGCTCCGCTGACCGGCGTGATCCAGAACGGCGCAAAGTACATCGATCTCCCGATCGCCGAGCTGTACGACCTCGGCAAGGATCCGGGCGAGACGAACAATCTCGTGAAGGACCGCCGCCGCGAGGCCGCGGCCGCGCGGACGGTGCTCTCGACGCTCGATCTGAAGCCGCAGGTGCGGCAGAGCATCTCGGTCGAGGAGGCGGCGCGGTTGCGGAGCCTCGGGTATGTGGCGGGGGCGCAGACGAACGACAACGTCACCGCGGCCGACGATCCGAAGAACCTCGTCCATCTCGACAAGAAGCTGCACGACATCATCGACTTCTATCAGCGCGGCGACCCGAAACGCGCGCTCGAGCTGGCGCGCGAAGTGGTCGCGGAGAAACCGAAGATGGCCGCGGGCCGCGAGCTGCTCGCGGTGATGCTGCAGCAGAACGAGCGCGTCGCCGAAGCAGTGGACGTCCTCGGCAAGCTGGCCGCGGAAGGGAAGGCCAGCGAGGCCACGAAGGTGCAGCTCGCGCTGCTCCTCACCGAGACCGGCCGGGCCGCGGACGCGGCAGCCATCCTCGGTCCGATCGCGACCGGCAACGCGAGCGCGGAAGTGCTCAACGGCTACGGCATCGCCCTGGCCGACATGAATCGCGTGCAGGAGGCCGCGGCGTCATTCCGCCGCGCCCTGCAACTCGACCCGAATCACGCGCCCGCCCACCAGAACCTCGGCATCCTCGCGCTGCGGATGAACGACGCCCGCGCCGCACGCGAGCACCTCACGCGCGCGCTCGCGCTCAATCCGCGGTTGCCGCTCGCGCTGAATACGATGGGTGTGGTGCACGCGCGCGCGAACGATTTCCCGAGCGCGGTGGAGTCGTGGAAGCGCGCCGTCGCACTCGACCCGTCGCAGTACGACGCGCTGTACAACATCGGCCTCGTGCAGTTGCGCGCCGGCAACCGCGCCGACGCCCGCAACGCACTGGAACGCTTCGCCCGCACCGCCCCTCCACAACGCTACGCCGCCGAGATCGCCAACGCGCGTCAGGCTCTGTCGTCGCTGCGGTGAGTTCGAGCACAGATCGCTGAAAAGTGCGTTTCGCGATACCCAGTCCCCTCTCCACGCGAGGAGCGGGGAGAGGGGACTGGTTTACGGCGGCCCGCCGGAGGCCTCCCGTCGTCCCCCTTCGCCGTGCGACAGCGGCGTAGAATCGCGCCATGCGCATCCATCGGTTGCTGCTGTCCGCACTTGTCGTCGCGGCTCCGCTGGCGTTCGGGCAGAAGATCGCGGAGTCGCTCGAGGTCACGGTCGTCGAAGTGCCGGTCACCGTGCACGAGCGCGGCGTCGCCGTGCGGGGCCTGACCAAAGAGAACTTCGAACTGCTCGTCGACGGCAAACCGGTGCCGGTCGACTACTTCGAGGTCGTCGACCTGGCGAAGATCACCGACGTTCGCGCGCCGGTCCCCGCGGCCGCGTATCGCAACTTCCTGTTGCTGTTCGACGTCGCCAACGCGGCGCCGGGCACGATCCAGCGGGCGAAGGATGCGGCGAAGGCGTTCGTCGAGACGCAGATCGACGCGCGCGACCTGGCCGCCGTCGGCTCGTACACGACGCAGAACGGCGCGTCGATGCTGACCAGCTTCACGCGCGACAAGTCGCTGCTGCTCGCGGCGATCGCGAACCTCGGCGACGCGCGGCACTTCAAGATCATGGACCCGCTTCGCATCGCGCTGCCGGCCGAGCCGTTCAGGATTCAGTCACTCCCGGCTGGTCCCGGCGATGCGCGCGGCGCTAATCTGGAAGCGGCCGCGCGCGAGACGATCGAGCGCAATGTGAAGGGAGACGTGTTCCACGCCCGCGAGGCGTTGGAGCGCATCAACACGCAGCTCGACAGCTTCGGCGCCGTGGCCGCGGCCCTCGATCGCCTGCGCGGGCAGAAGCAGGTCATCCTCCTGTCCGAGGGGTTCGATGCGGGACTGGTGACGGGGCGGACCGACCTCGCCTCCGAGAGCGCCCGCAACGAGAACGCGCGGGTCGAGCGGGGGGAGATCTGGAACGTCGACAGCGACCAGCGCTTCGGCGGCGCGCGCGAGGCGCAGAGCGTCAACGTGATGGCGGACCTCTTCCGCCGCTCCGACGTCCGCCTGCACGCCATCGACATCAAAGGACTGCGCTCGGCCAACACCACGCAGGACGGCCTGGCCAAATCGTCGAACGAGGGACTGTTCCTCGTCACGCGCCCCACCGGCGGCACCGTCTTCCAGAACGCCAACGACCTCTCCGCGCAGTTCGACCTGCTGCGCCAGCAGGAAGTGATCTACCTCCTCGGCTTCAAGCCGCGCGACCGCCAGGCCGGCAAGTTCCATCCGCTGCGCGTGAAGCTGCGCGGCGCGAAAGGGGAGCTGACGCACCGCGCCGGCTACACCGACAAAGACCCGAGCATGAACGAGCTCGAGGCGACGCTGCGGCTCTCCGAGCTGATGACGACCGGCATCGAAGTGCGCGACCTGCCGATGACGCTCACCGTGCTGCCGGTGCCCGGCGAAGGCGACGACGCGCGCGTGCCGGTGGTCGTCGAAGCCGCGGGCGCGCAACTCCTCGAAGGCGTCGACTCGGCGCGCGCGAACGCGAACCTCTTCGTCTACGCATTCGATCCGAACGGGCAGGTCGCCGACTTTCAACAGCAGCGCATCACCCTCGACCTCGCCCGCGCCGGCGACGCCGTCCGCGCCACCGGCATCCGCTACCTCGGCAGTCTGCTGCTCAAGCCGGGACGCTACGTCGTCAAGGCGCTGATGCGCGTCGACGAAACGGGCCGCATCGGACTGATCACCACCGACGTCGTGGTGCCGGCGTTCGGCGAGACCGCGGTGCTCGCGCCCGTGGCCATGCGCGAGATCGGGCAGTGGGTGACGGTGATCAGCCCCGGCACCGGCGCCGAGGCCGCGGACGTGCTGACGCTCGGCGAGCGGCGGTTCGTGCCGGGCGTGCGTGTCGACGTGGCCGCGGGCGCGGAGCCGGAGATCGCGCTGCTGCTGCGCGGCATCGCCACCGAGAACCTCGCCGTGACGCCGACTTTGATCGGCGCCGACGGCTCGACCTCGCCCGTCTCGCTGCAACTCGCCGGCCGCGCCGAGCCGGACATGCATGGCGTGGCCAAGCTCCTGTTCCGCATGCCCGCGCAGAACCTCGCCGCGGGCGAGTATCAATTACGCTTCGTCGTCACGCCGCAGGGAAGTGCGGCCACGACCGTGACCGTGCCGATGGTGGTGCGGTAATGGACGGAGAGGGTGCCCGGAAGGGCGGCTGAGGGGTCGTGCGAATGACGCTGACTATGACTAACGTAGGGCGTGGCTTCAGCCCGCCACCCGGGGGGGTGGGGGGGGTGAAGCCCCGCCCAACGTTTCCCAA
>DASVSV010000544.1:0-3047 GCA_036387915.1 Thermoanaerobaculia bacterium | reverse complement strand
ACTCGTGGAGTCGCCGCGCTCCTCTATGGAGTGCGCGCGGCCTTAGCCGCCGCTTTCATATTCGGTAGCCACTGGCGACACACCGCGCACCAGCAGCGTAGGTGCGGAAGAACATCGCGACATTTACGCGATAGTGCACGCGTGTCCCTCGTTGCGACCGAATAAAAAAGCGGCGGCCAGGCCGCCGCACTCCATAAGAACCCGCGGCGACTCGGGGAGTCGCCGCGGGGCGTAAACCACTAGAACGAGATCTTGCCGACTCCAGACCATTGCTGCACGAGCGTGGGCACGTTGGCGGCGGCGTCGAGGGGGTAGGTGTAGGGCGGCACCCACGTCGACGGGGACGAGGTGATGCTGTTCGGGCCGCAGTTGTTGAAGATGTTCGTGTCGACGTGGCTCACGGAGCCGGCCTGCGAGCTCAGGCTCGTGTCGGCGCGGATCGGCTCGGCCACGTTCTGGAAGTAATTGTTCTCGACGCGAACCCGCGCGCCCATGCGCGACGCGATCCCGTAGTCCGGGATGTCGAGGTAGTAGTTGTTGTAGACGTGACCGGTGCCGAAGCGGATGCTCGGATTGCGGCCGTCCACGCGGGTGAAAAAGTTGTGATGGTACGTGACCGTCAGATGTCCCGTGTCTTCCGAGGCGTTGCTGTCGCTGTGGCCGACCAGCGAGTTCTTGGAGTGGTCGTGGAAGACGTTCCAGGAGATGGTCACAAAGTCCGCGGCGTGGGTGACGTCGAGCTGCCCGTCGTAATAGTCGACGCCGTGATCGCGGTCGCTGAACAGCTCGCAGTGGTCGATCCAGACGTGATGTGCGCCGTACTGGATGCTGAACTTGTCGATCGGTGCGAGCGGCTTCTCCATGATCAGGTTGCGGAAGATGACGTTGCCGATCTGTCCGAAGCGGCTGCTCGTTCCGACCCGGAAACCGAGCCCCACGAGCCGCGCCGTCGAGCCGACGCCGAGGATCGACTTGTTCGATTCGACCGGAATCTGCTCGTTGCCGGTGATCGTGCCGGAGACGCGGATGATGTACGGCGCGGTCTGCGCGCAATAGAACTTCAGGTCGGCCAGCGTGGAGACCGTCACGACCTGGCCGCCGGTGCCGCCGGTGGTGCCGCCGTTCGTGGCCGCCCAGCCGTAGAGGCCGAAATCAGGCGTGCCGCCGGTGGACGTGAACGTGGCGACGACGGTCTTGTCGGCGCTCATCGTGATCGTGGCCGGGTTCGCGGAGCCGGCCAGATCGCCGCTCCAGCCGGTGAACTGGAAGCCCGCCGCCGCCGTCGCCGTGAGCGTGACGACCGTGCCGGACGCGTAGCTGGTGGCGTTCGGGCTGCGCGTGACCGATCCCGATCCGGCCACCGAGGTCGTGAGCGTGAAGGTGCTGCCGGTGATCGCGGTGAACGTCGCGGTGACGGTCTTGCTCGCGTTCATCGTGATCGTGGCCGGATTGGTCGTGCCGGTCAGATCGCCGCTCCAGCCCGCGAACTGGAAGCCTGACGCCGGGGTGGCCGTGAGCGTCACCACGGTCCCGGACGCATACGTGGTGGCGTTCGGGCTGCGCGAGACGGATCCCGAGCCGCTGACGTTCGTCGTCAGCGTGAACGACGTCGTGCCTCCTCCGCTCGACGGAGAAAGCGCAACCAGCGAATGCGCGAGACGGTTCGCGCCGGAGTGCGCCTGCGCGATCGCGGTCGCTCCCGAGGTGGCCACCGGCTTCGTGCTCATCGCGCCGGTCATGCCGCTGGCGGCGATGTCCCAGCGCTCGGTCTGGCCGGCGCCGGCGGTAAAGGAGCCGGAGTTGCCGCTGCCGGCGACATCGACGACCCACGCGTTGCTGACCGGCGTGGTGATGCTCGTCGAAATGGAGTCGGCGCCGCTCGTGTCGACCTTCGTCGCGGCCGGACCGGGCGCGCTCTGAGTGACGCCGGTGAGCGAGACCGAGCCCGCCGAGATGCCGTCGACGGCACCCTGCGTCGTCACGACGACGTTGAATGCGCCGCCGGCCGGCAGGGCCGCGCCGAGGGCGTAGAACAACTGTGTCTGGATGATGCCGCTGCCGCCTCCGCTGATCTTCGAGCTCGGGACCGCGGTGAGCGCAACGCCGTTGTACGTGACGCTGGTGATGTTTGCGTCGGTGGTGTTGGCGTCCTCGATGGCAACGCCGACGATGAGCACGCGGTCAGTGCCCCCTCCGATGGTGTGGGACCACGTCAACGACGTTCGTCCCGTCGAGGTCGTGGCCGCGCGGCTGGAGGCGTCGAAAGCGATCTGCGCGGATGCGGGCGACGCGAAAGCCAGCAGTGCGACGGAAACGGTGAAGGCCGCGACGAAACGGAACAGAAGGGACGACCGTGGACTCGTGCTCATCAAGCTGTCCTCCGACTCAAAATTGAACTTCTTGCGATCCGTTGGGGTGATCGCAGCCATCTGCAAAGGTAATACCATTTTAAATACGTAAGCAATTGCTTGTATTACCGGCGACGCTTTGGATGGTGGTGGGTGTGCTGCGTAGAGGGCGCAGGGCGCAGGGGGCGGGGCGCAGGTCAGACGCCCAGATCGCCTCAGCTCAGCGCGCGCGACAACCCCTCATCCGCCTTCGGCACCTTCTCCCCTCACGAGGGCAGAAGGTCAACAAAGGGTGCATCTCGCGAGAACCGGGTTTGTTGCCCCTCTCCCCGCGGTGAGCGGGGAGAGGGTGCCCGAAGGGCGGGTGAGGGGGGCGTGCCAGTTGCGCTGAGGTAGCGCTATTGGCGGTCGTCAACGGAGTTATTGGCTAAACCAATCGAGACTCAGAACAGGTCGAGGACGTGCGTGAAGTTCTTCATCGCCGCGACCGTCCGGGGCGAGATGTCGCTCAGGAACCAGGTCAGCGCCTCGATGGTCGCCGGCGGAATGGCGTACCTCGTCACGAACGCGACGTCGACTTCGCGGTTGCCAGCGCCGCCGTCCTCGGGTGGCACTCCGAACAGATCGTCGACGGCCCGTTCGTTCGGATTGACCACCGTCGCGCGCATCCCGGCGTCGGCCAGCGCGCCGGCGAAGAGG
>DASVSV010000543.1:0-11087 GCA_036387915.1 Thermoanaerobaculia bacterium | reverse complement strand
TTTCGCCCCGCCCACGGGACTAGTTCGCGATCGGTTCTTCCACCGGGCGGGGGATGAGCACCACTTCGTCGCCGTTCATGGTGAAGTCGAGGTACTCGGGGACGGTGTCTTTGTGGCGGATCATGTACTCGGAGAGCTCGTCCTCGATGTGGCGCTGGATGGCGCGGCGCAGCGGGCGGGCTCCGGAATTCGATTCCTCGCCCGCTTTGGCGAGCAGCCAGCGGACGACGGAGTCGTCGACCGTGATCTGCACGTTCTTGTGCACGAGGGCGTTGTTGACGTCGTCGATGAGGAGCTGGCAGATGGCGCGCAGCTCGTTCTCGGTGAGCGGGTTGAAGATGATCACTTCGTCGATGCGGTTGATGAACTCCGGCGAGAACTCGCGCTTCAGCTCGAGCTGGATGAGCTGCTCGGCCGACTTCTGATCGGCGTCGAGGCCCTTCTCGCGGAAGCCCATGTGTCCCTTGGTGGCCAGGTGCCGCGTGCCGAGATTGCTGGTCATGATGATCAGCGTGTTGCGGAAGTCGACCTGGTTGCCGAGCGAATCGGTGAGGATTCCGTCCTCGAGGATCTGCAGCAGGATGTTGGCGATGTCCGGATGGGCCTTCTCGATCTCGTCCAGCAGCACGACGCTGTACGGATTGCGGCGCACGCGCTCGGTGAGCTGGCCGCCCTCCTCGTGGCCGACGTAGCCCGGGGGGGAGCCGATGAGCTTGGAGACGGCGTGCTTTTCCATGTACTCCGACATGTCGAAGCGCACCAGGTGCTTCTGCGAGCCGAAGAGGAACTCCGCCAGTCGCCGCGCCACTTCGGTTTTACCGACGCCCGACGAGCCGAGGAAGATGAACGACCCCATGGGACGATTGGGCGACGCCACGCCGAGGCGTGAGCGGCGGATGGCGCGGGAGATGGCGCGGATGGCTTTGTCCTGACCGACGATGCGCCGCATCAGGATCTCTTCCATGTTGATCAGCTTCGCGGCCTCGTCGGCCTCGATCGACGTCACGGGGATGTCGGTCCAGGAGCTGATGATCTCCTCGACGTCGCGCTGCGTGACTTCCATCATCTCGTCGCCGACCATCTCGCGCTCGGCTTTGAAACGCTCGATCTCGTCCTTGAGCTCGATCTCCCGCTCGCGCAGGAAGACGGCCTTCTCGAAGTCTTTGTCGGAGATGGCTTTCTTCATCTCCTTGACGATGGAGCGGGTCTCGGCCTCGAGGCGGCGCAGGTTCTGCGTGTCGGCCACGCGGCGCAGCTTCACCTTCGCGCCGGCCTCGTCGAGGATGTCGATGGCCTTGTCGGGAAAGAAGCGGTCGGTGATGTAACGGTTGGACTGGTACACCGCGCTCTTGATGGCGGTGTCGCTGTACTTGACCTTGTGGAAGCTCTCGTACCGCTCCTTCACTCCTTCCAGGATCTGCAGCGTCTCGTCCTCCGTCGGAGGATTGACGATGATGGCCTGGAAGCGGCGGAGCAGCGAGCGGTCCTTCTCGATGTAGCGGCGGTACTCGCGGATCGTGGTCGCGCCGATGCAGGAGATCTCGCCGCGCGAGAGCGCGGGCTTGAGGATGTTGGCGGCGTCGAGCGAGCCTTCCGCCGAGCCGGCGCCGATCAGGGAGTGGATCTCATCGATGAAGATGATGATGTCCTGGTTCTCTTTCAGCTCCTTGATGATCCCCTTGAGGCGCTCCTCGAACTGGCCGCGGTACTTGGTGCCGGCCACGATCAGCGAGAGGTCGAGCGAGAGGATGCGCTTGTTGGCGATGAAGAGCGGCACATTACCGTCGACGATGCGCTGCGCCAGTCCCTCGACGATGGCCGTCTTGCCGACGCCCGGCTCGCCGAGGAGGATCGGGTTGTTCTTGGTGCGGCGGGAGAGGATCTGGATGATCCGCTCCACTTCCTTCTCCCGTCCGATCAGCGGGTCGAACTGCTGCTGGTGCGCCATGGCCGTGAGGTCACGCGCGTACTCAGCAAGGAAAGGGAGCTCCTTCTTCTGTTTGTCAGCCTCCCGCTCCTTGAGGATGGAGATGGTCTCCTCGCGCACGCCGTAGACGTTGAGGCCCTTGGCGGTGAGGATTCGCGCGGCCGTGGACGACTCGACGCGCAGGATGCCGATCAGCAGATGCTCAGTGCCGACGTACTGGTGGAGCATCGACTCCGCCTCGTGCGCGGCATAGGCGAGGATCTTCTTCGACTCCTCGCTGAGCGGGAGCTCGGCCGAGGATGAGATGCGGTCGACGAAGAGCCGGTCGCCTTCCACCTCGCGGCGGATCTGCTCGGGCTTGATGTTGAAGCGGGAGAAGATCTCTTTGATGATCTCTTCCCCCTCGCGCAGGACGCCGAGGAGGATGTGCTCGGATTCGATGACTCGCGAACCGAGCTTGGATGCTTCGTAGCGGGCGAAGAAGAGTGCGCGGCGGGCTTTCTCGTTGTATTTCTCGAACATTGTCGTGGGGTGCCGCAGCTGCCTTGTTCCAGCAGTCCACACCTATTGTGGCACCGCTGGTTCAATTCGACCAGAGCATACGGTCTGCCAGCCTCCCGGCGACTGTCCGGCACCGAGAGTTCACCGGCAGACCGTACACTGCGAATCAGAAGCTGACGGCTTTCACACCGCGGCTCGGGATTGCGATCTGTTTAAACCCCGACTCCCGCCCCGTTTCATCCACGACGCCCACGGAAACGCGATTGGCCTTCTCGTCGATCTGCAGGACGACCTCGTACGTAAAGTGCGAGGACTTTGCTTTGTCGGCGTCCGCCGCGGGGATCGTGAACGGCTGTGAGCGGCGCTGCACTTCGCTCGTGACGCCGAGGACCGAGCCGGCGGCGGCGTAGACGGAGAACTGACCGGCGGTGCCGTTGCCGTCCGGGAGCGCGGTCAGCGCGCTGATGGGGATGCGAACGGTCACCGGGAGCTCCCATCGGTTGCGCCCGGTGCTGCGCGGCTGCCCTGTCTCGAGGTCGAACGGGATCGAGCCGGGGAACGACTGATAGAGGTTGGCGATGACGCGATCCTTGATGGCCTCGGTCTCCGATTTCTCCACGAACTGCGAGCGATTGCGGACCTTGTAGCCGCGGTTCTTCGTGCGCACTTCGAGCTTGCGGGCGATGCCTTGCGTGGTGCCGGGAGCGCGGTAGCCGAGGGAGTAGTAGGTCTCGAGATCGTCAGCCATGCGCGGCAGCATCTCGGCGATGTTGCCCGCGCCCCACGCCGTCAGCCCGCCCGTGTCTTCGGCGATCGCGGCGTGCGCCCGCGTCTGGTTGAAGAGCACGTTGTAGTCTCGCGCACCGACGGCGAGGTCGCGGTCCGGTCCGGCCGGGTCGCCGCCGGTTGCGGCGCTGGTCAAGGACGAGCGGAGGCCCGGCGGATAGATCGGATAGATCGAGACGCCGGTGGCGTTGGCGGTGCTGATCAGCGAGTCGTGCAGGGTGCGGTTGGAGAACTCCTGACGCCGCTCGATGGGGATCACGCCGTCGCCGAAGAGGCCGTTCGAGGCGAACGCTCCGAAGCGCTCGACCGCCATCAGCAGCACTTTGCGCCCTTCGAAGCCGGCGATGCTGTGCATCAGCGTCTCCAGCGCCGCCGCTTTCTTGCGCGTCAGATAGCGCTCGCGCAGCATGGCCTCGTTCGTATGGACCGTGGGGGAGCCGACCGTGCCGCCGACGTTCGCGGCGCGCATCAGCTCCGCGTCTTCCGCTTCCAGGTCCGCGGTGATTTCGTCGAGATCGCGCGGACCGTGCACGGCCTCGTCTTCCATCCTCGCCAGGAGCGCGTCCACGCGGGCGACGTCATTCGTGAACGGCTGCCGCTCGAGGAGCTTGTGCTGCATTCCGTTCGAGAACCAGCTCACGACCGTGATCCGGTCGTTCGGTCCGATCGTGTCGCGGACCATCGCCCGCATCGCATCGAAGATGCGTTTGGCGTTGAAGCCGACCATGCGCTGCGACTCGATGAAAAGGACCACCGTGCGCGGCGCGCGCCTTCCGGGTGCAATGCCCGCCGGACGATCGCCGCGCGCTTCCGGGTCGACGGCAGCGTCGCCGCGGTACTCCGTGAAGTTCGTGATGCTCTGCCGCTTTTTGCTCTCGAGGATTTCGAAGTCGTCGGCGGTCAGCCCGGTGACGCGATTCCCATCGCGGTCCGTGACGACGACGTCGACGTTCACGACCGAGACTTCGATGGTCTCGCTCGTGCGCGGTTGCTGCTGGGCAAACGCGGTCAGGCAGAGGAACAGGACTACGGAGAGACCCAGGGTTCGCATGCGGTGTCCTTTCATTTCCGGGTCCGCTATGGGAGCGGTACCCTCTTCGTTCCGAATTCTTTCGTCCCCTCGTCGACGACGCCGGCCGAGATCTGGTCGGCGTTGCCGTCAACCTCCAGCGTGAAGTCGGCGACGGGGAGCGTCTGCGTGCGAGTGAGCACTTCGCTCGCGACGCCGACCGGGCTGCCGGCCACGACGTAAAACGACAACGGCCGCGCCTTTCCTTCAGTGGTGACGCGCACCTGCACGCGTCCCCCCGTGCGCTCGCTGACCTCGATTTCGACCGGCAACGCCACCGCGCCGAGGCCGTGATAGAGGTTGGCGACGAGCTGCTCGCGGATCGCGGTCTGGTCGGATTTGTCGACGGCCTGCGTGCGCGCGCGCACTTTGTGGGCGCGGTTCTTCGCGCGCACTTCGATCGCACGCGTCGCGTCTTTGCCGCTGGGCGCGGTGGTGTAGCCGAGGGAGTAGTAGGACTGCACGTCTTCGGCGGCGCGCGGCAGCATCGCGGCGATGTCGCTGCTGCCCCAGGCCATCCGGCCGCCGGTCTTGTTCGACAGTTCCTCGAGCACTTCCACGAAGTTGACGTTCTGCGCGGGCGGGCCGCCCACCGGATCGTCGACGGCCGAATTTCGCGGTATGGCCCTCGCGCCGCCGCGCGGATAAATCGGATAGATGGCCACGCCGCTCGCGTTCGCGGCGCGGATCACCGGCTGATGCAGCGTGGCGTTGACGGCGCGGCGGCGAACCGTGGTCACGCTCTCCATCCCGGCGATGTCGTCCATCAGGCCGCGCGCATGCAGGCCCAGGACGAGGATCTTCCGTCCTTCGATCGCGCCCATGCTGTTCAACAGCGCCTCCAGCGCCGGAACCTTGCGGCGCACGCGGGCCAGCTGGTGCGTGGCCAGGTCGAGGTCGTCGACCGGTGTCATGGCGGCGGCGATCTTCTCCGTCGCGACGTCGGCCTGCGCGGCCGCGGCGTCCCGCAGCGCCGCTTCGGCGGCTCGATCGCGCCATACCGCTTCATGCTCGCGCTGCATGCGCTCCAGCGCCGACTCCAGCACGGCGATGCTGTTCGAGAACGGCTGGCGGATGATCGCTCCGCCGCTCCAGGCGATGACGGCCGCGCGGTCCGCGGGACCGGTGATGGTCTCGCGCAGCAGCTTGCGAACCGCGTCGTACAGCTCCACGACGTGCTGGTCGTTCATCGGCGAGCGCTCGAGCAGCACGACCACCGTGCGCGGCGGACGCGACTCGACGTCCGCATCCGGGCGGTGCTCGGCGAATTGCGCGATCGGCCGCGTCTTGCCGCCCTCGCGGATCTCGAAATCGTTCGCCGTCAGGCCGGTGACGCGCCTGCCTTTCGCATCGGTGACGACGACGTCGACGTTGACGATCGAGACCTCGATGCTCTCGCTGGTGCGCGGCTGCTGTGCGGGCAGACTGAGCGCCATCAGGAGGACAGTGAGGATGGCCGCCGCGGTTCGCATGGTCCCGCCCTACGCAGATCGGCTGCCACGCGGGCGCGACTGGAAATAAAGGAGTTATTCCCGCCATCACACCGCGTCCAGAGGCGTTGCGGCCTCTGGACGCTACGCTGCTGTCTACTTCTCGGGACGGGGCGGGAGGGTGAGGCGCTTCAGGGCGAACTCTTTCGAGGTCTCGTCGATCACGCCGACGGAGAGGCGGTCGGTCTTCTGGTCGATGTTCAGCGTGACCTCGTACGTGTAGTACGACGCCTTCGCTTTGGCGAGGTCGTTGCGCGGGATGCGGAACGACTGCGTCTTGTGCTGGACCTCGCTCGACACGCCGACCACCGCGCCGGTGACGACGTAGACCGAGAACTCCCCCACCTCGACCGCGCCCGACGGCAACGTGGTCAGCGCGGCGATGGGGATGCGCACCTTGAGCGGCAGCGCCCAGCGATTGCGCCCGGTGCTCTTCATCTCGCCGCCCACCACGTCGAACGCGAACGACGTCCCGTCGAGTGTCTGATAGAGGTTGGCGATGACGCGGTCGTTCATCAGCGTGGCGTCGGATTTTTCGACGAACTGCTTGCGCGAGCGCACGCGGTAGTCGGAGTTCTTCGCCCTCACCGCGATGTCGCGGGACACGTCCTTGCCGCTCGTGCGGGCGCGATACGCGAGCGAGTAGTACGCCTCGAGGTCGTCGACGACGCGCGGCAGCATGTCCGCGATGTTCTTGCTCCCCCACGCCATCAGTCCGCCCGTTTTCTCGGCCAGGTCGGCGAGAGCATTCGTCTCGTTGAACATGATCTTGCCCTGCAGCGCGCCCTGCAGCAGGTCGTTGTCGGAGTTGAGCGAACCGAGGTCGGGGCCGTACGACGAATCCTCCGGATCCCAGCGCAGTCCGACCGGAAAGACGGGGTAGAGGGTGATGCCGTGCGCGTTCGCGGTCTTGACGAGACGGTCGTGCAGCGGGGCCGTCTCGAACTCGCGGCGCCGCTCGACCGGCATTTCGCCATTGAAGTACTCGGCGCCGGCGAAAACGCCGAAGCGGCGCATGGCCATGACGATGACCTTGCGGCCGTCCAGTCCGGAGATGCTGTGCATCAGCGCTTCGAGCACGTGCGTCTTCTGCTTGATCTGCGCGAGCTGCCGCTTCGCGGCTTCGAGGGCGTGGACCGGCGGCATGCCGCCGGAAGCAGACGCAACACCCCCCGCCGCCAGCGAGGCAGCCATCTCGTCCTCGGCCGCGTCGGACCTGCCCTGATCGCGGCGAATGTCCCGCGAAACGTCCCGCGGCCCGTTGACGGCCTCGATCTCGAGCTCGTTGACCACGCGCTCGAGCGACGCCAGGTCGTCGGTGAACGGCTGCCGCACGAGCACCGCGTTCGTCCAGGTGATGACCGTGGCCCGGTCGCCTTTGGCGATCGTCTCGCGCAGCAGCGTACGGATCGAGCCGTACATCTCCCTGGCCTGATGCGGCAGCAACCGCACCGACTCCACGAAGACGATCACGTTCCGCTTCGGACGCGCGACCGTGGTGACGGCAGGCGTGGCCGCACCGGGGACGGTCTCGATCGCCGTCACGCCGCCGGAGAGGTCGGACCGGTATTCGGCAAAGTTCGAGATCGGCTGCACCTTGCCGCCCTCGCGGATCTCGAAGTCGTCCGCGGTCAGGCCGGTGACGCGCTTCCCCGCCTTGTCGGTGACGACCACGTCGACGTTGACGATCGAGACTTCGATGGTCTCGCCGATCTTCGACTGCCCTTCGGCCACGAAGCAGAGCAACAGCAGCGCACAACAGATCAGTTTTCGCATGGTGGTCATCCGTTTGTACGTTGCAGCGGCGGTTCGGTTCCGGCGCTGACTGCAAAAAACCCAGGAAAAGCTCAGTTCTGGTGCTGCTTCATCTCGTAAACGCGATCGCAGCGTGCCGCCAGATCGGGATTGTGCGTGACGATGACCGAGGTCAGGCCGCGCTTCCTGTGGCACTCCCGCATCAGCTCGAACACTTTCTCGCTCGTGACCAGGTCGAGGTTGCCGGTCGGCTCGTCGGCGAGAAACAGGATCGGATCGGCGAGCAGCGCGCGCGCGATGGCCACGCGTTGCTGTTCGCCGCCGGAGAGCTGGTTCGGAAAGTGGCGGGCGCGCTCGGAGAGGCCGAGCTCCGCGAGCAGCTCCGACGCGCGATAGAGAGTCTCCGCGCGGTCCGCTCTGGCGATCCATCCGGGCATGGCCACATTCTCCACCGCCGTGAACTCCGGCAGCAGGTGGTGGAACTGGAAGACGAAGCCAACGTTACGGTTTCGAAACCGCGCCAGCTCGTCGGGAGTGCAGCGGCTGAGCTCTTTCTGGTCGACGGTCACGGTGCCGGAGTCGGGACGATCGAGCCCGCCGAGGAGATGCAGCAGCGTGGACTTGCCGATGCCCGAGGGGCCGACGATAGCCAGCATCTCCCCCTTGCTCACCGAAAGATCGAGGCCGCTGAACACGACCACCGGCACCTCGGCGTTGCGATAGGTCTTGGTGAGCTGTTTCCCTTCGAGGAACGACATCCGGGCGGGGATTATACGTAGGCGGTCTACCAATGCTCGCCGCCGTATGCGTGGGAGTCCTCGTGCTCATCACGATGATCTACTTCGTCCTGCTGCCGGGCGGCGCCGAGTCGTATTCGCGGTTCCGGGTCCCGGTGGTGCCGATGTACGCCATCGCCGGCGCGGCCGGAGCCGAGGCACTGATTCGGTTGATCCGGCGCCCCTTCCCGCGGTCCGCCGGCGTCAGCGCGACATCTGATTCATGAACTTGTCGAGCGCTTCGACGGATCGCTCGTCGAGCGCGACGTGCATCGCCTTCCACGTACGCCCGCGAATTTCGAGCAGCCCCACCGAGGTCGGATAGTTGAAGCGCCGCGGACCGGAGCTGGCGGGATTGAAGTACGTGACGCCGCCGACCAGCTCGTGATGCGGCAGGTGGCTGTGGCCGAAGACGACCAGGTCCGCCGGCTGCGCGCGCAGCGAGTCCGCCACCCGCGGCGCGAGCTTGTGCGGGCGCGGCAGGATGTGCGTGAGCAGAAAGCGCAGGCCGCCGAGGTCGAAGCGGAGGATGTCCTCGCCGGTGGCGTCGTCGTTGTTGCCGTCGACGTACGTCAGCGGTGCGAGCTTGCGCAGCGCGCGCAGCACGTGCTCGCCGCCGACGTCGCCCGCGTGGACGATGTGGTCCATGCGCGCGAACAGCTCCTCGATGCGCGGGTGAATGACTCCGTGCGTGTCCGAGATGATGCCGATGCGTAGAATCTCCGCCATGCGCCTCATTGCAACGTTATGCATGCTTGCCGCCGTTTCCGCGGGAGCGGACGTTGTCGCGTCCGCGGGGGCGGATGTTGTCGCGTCCGCGGGGGCGGACGACCTCACCTCCGCGCGGGCCGTGTTCGAGGAGAACATCGCCGCCATCCGCGATAAAGATCGCGACCGCTATCTGGCCGTCTACCTCAATAGCGACAAGCTGATCCGCGTCGGGCCGACGGGCTTCGTCACAGGCTACGAAGAGTTCGCCAAAGGGGCCGGTGGCAACTGGCCCGACACCATCGACGCGTCCGACATCCGCCTGACGCCGCTCGCGCCCGGCGTCGTCTACGGCACCTACCGCTACCGCGTCCGCTACGGCGCGAACGAGATCACCGGCATCTCCGAGCGCGTTTTCGTCGACACGCCGAACGGCTGGAAGATCGCCCTGACCGGCGCGATCGACACTCCGCCCGGCACGCCTCCGCCCGCGCGGGCGATCGTCGGCGGCACGCTGATCGACGGCCGCGGCGGCGCGCCGTTTCCCAACGCGACGGTCGTCGTGCGCGACGGCAGGATCGAGTGCGCGGGCAGGTGCGCGATCCCCGAGGGCGTGCATGTGGTGGACGCGCGGGGGATGTTCGTCACGCCGGGACTGGTCGACGCGCACGTGCACTTTTCGCAGACCGGCTGGGCCGACGGACGTCCGGACGCGCTCGACGTCCGCGCCACGCATCCGTACGAAGAGACCATGGCCGACCTGCGGCGGAATCCGGAGCGTTTCGCGCGCTCGTATCTCTGCTCGGGAATCACCGGCGTGTTCGACGTCGGCGGCTACATCTGGACGACCGGGCTCGCGCAGCGCTTCGCCAACGACAGCGCCGCGCCGCACGTTTCGGCCGCGGGGCCGTTGCTCTCGACGCTCGACCACTGGGTCAACCTGCGCGGCGAGCGGCAGTTCATCCATCTCAATGACGCCGCGGCGGCGCGCGAGGGCGTGCGCTACCTCGCCGCGAACGGCGCGAAGGCGGTGAAGGTCTGGTACCTCGATGAGAACAAGGCCGCGGTCGACGCCGCCGGTGCCGAGGCCGCGGCGGCGAAGCTGCCGCTGATCGTGCACGCGACGGAGCTGCCGGTGGCGAAAGGAGCCGTGCGCGCGGGCGCGAAACTGCTCGTGCACAGCGTCACGGACGGGCCCGTCGACGACGAGCTCATCGCGCTGATGAAAGAGCGCGGCACGATCCTCACGCCCACGCTGACCGTCGTCCAGGGCTACGTGCGGATGATGCAGTCCGCGGCCTCGAAGACCGCGCCGGCGATCGACGATCCGAACCGCTGCGTCGATCCAGCGACGCGCGCGAAAGTCGAATCGACCGCCACGCTCTCAACCAAAGCCAATGTCGCCGCGTTCGCCGAGAGCACGAAGAAAGAGGACGCCATCGCCGCCGCGAATCTGAAGCGCCTCGTCGCCGCCGGAATCCCCATCGCCACCGGCACCGACGCCGGCAATCCGCTGACCCTGCACGGTCCGTCGATCTACGCCGAGATGGAGGCGATGCAGGCCGCCGGCATGACCGCGATGCAGGTGCTCGTCGCCTCCACCGCCACCGCCGCCCGCGCCGCCCAGCTCGACGCCGTCACCGGCACGATCGAGAAAGGCAAGAGCGCCGACCTGCTCCTCGTCGCCGCCGATCCGTCGAAGGACGTGGCCAACTTTCGAAAAGTGAAGTTCGTGATGAGAGGCGGCGTGATTCGGGGGGTGGAGGAGCTGAGCGCGATGGTGGTATCAGGTGAAAGGTGAAGGGTAAAAGGTAAAAGTAAAAGCGAAAACCGCGGCGAACCGCACCTTCACCTTTTACTCTTTACCTCACGGTCACCCGCGCCACGCCGTACGACTTCGACAACTCGTCGATCACGCCGACCGCGATCCGGTCGGCTTTCTGATTGACGACCAGGTCGACGGCGTACGTAAAGTGCCCCGACACGGCGTTGGCGATGTCGGCCTCGGAGATTTCGAAGCGTTGCGTCTGGCGTCGCAGCGCGCTCATGTCCTCGCCGCCGGAGCCCGAGACGAC
>DASVSV010000542.1:0-5207 GCA_036387915.1 Thermoanaerobaculia bacterium | reverse complement strand
GGCAGGGTGCGCGCGAATATGAAAGCGGCGGCCGGGCCGCCGCACTCCATAGCGTTAGCGGCGGACGCCGAGGACATACGGGCGGATAGCAGAGGGGCGGAATCGGAACGGGAAGGTTCTTCCGACCGCCGCTTCGGTACTTTTTTCACAATTTGCCGGGCCCGTCCGTCTCTCCAGCAGGAGAGATTCGATGCGATTGGTGTGGATGATTACTGCCCTTGTCGTCAGCGTAGGAATGTCAGCGGCTCCGAAGAAGCTCCCGAAGCTGCGATCGCCGGTGCGGCCCGGTGGAACGATCGGCTTCGTCGCGCCGGTCCGGAGCATGGACGGGAACAACACGGCCTATTCGTCGATCCAGATCACGAAAGGGACCATCAGCTCGCTGGGTCAGCCGGTCGCGAACCCGACTCTGTTGCCGCCGGGAGCGGTGATCTATCCCGGATTCATCGACTCCCACTCGCACGCCATCAGCCTGCTGACCGCGCTGGCCACGGATCCTGCCGGGAAGCCGTACTGGACCAGTCTCGCGAACGTGAACGTGATGCAGTTGCCGCCGTGTCCGCAGACGCCGCCGGCTCCCTGCTTCGCGCCGGTCGCGACGCAGGCGCAGGTCATTTCGACGCTGCAAAGCGCCACCCCGAACAGCGCCGGCTGGGTCCTGGGATGGAACTACGAGGCGTCGCGCCTGACGTGTCCCACCGGATACGGCTTCGTGGGATGCCCGAATTTCGAGAACCAGAGCCAGCAGACGGCGCTCCAGCAAATGGACGCAATCCGGAGCGACGTCCCGATGATGGTCACGAGCGAGTCGGGTCACATCGTCTATGTGAACTCGCGGGCGCTGAGCACGCTGAACATCTGCCCGCCCGGCACGGGCCCGACGACGAACTGCTACATGCCGATCATCAACACGGCGGTGGAGAAGGCGCTGGCGCAGACCGGCCAGCTCGACGAGGACGTGGCGCTTTACGCGATCCAGACCGTCGAGAACCTCCTGGGAACCAGCTACGCCGGCGGGTCGAAAGTGAAACTCCTGGAGTTCTTCTCGAAACAAATCGTGGCGGCGTTGAACCTCTACAGCCAGCTCGGATATACGACCGTGCAGGAGGGCGCCGCGAGCAAGGCGCTGATCGAGATCTACATGGCCACGGCCGCGGCGATGGCTCAGGAGAAGTCGCCCCGATATCTGCCCGCGACCGTGGCGTTCCTGGAGTATGACGGGACGACGCCGACGAAAGCCGCGTTCGGTAAGAGCGTGAACGACGCGAAGGGGCTTCAGAAGAAGCTGGCCGGCTTCGACATGTTCATTGCCGGGATGAAGGTCTACGCGGATGGCAGTACGCAGGGATATACCGGCGACATGACGGCGCCCGTGCAATATCAGAATCAGTTTCCTCCCTTTACGAACGCGAAGATCTTCCGGCAGCCCTATGACGGCTTACCGGACTACAACGCGGCCGACATTGCCCTCGCCGCGACCCTCGCTCACAAAGGCAATCTCCCACTGTGGGTGCATACGAACGGCAATCAGGCCCAGATCAACGTCCTGGGAGCGCTGGAGAAGACGCAGTCGAAGACGCTGCGCGACGTGCTCGTGCACTTTGCGATGCCGACCGAGGCCCAGGTCATCAAGGCCGCTACATACCCCAATCTGGGCGCGACTTTCCTGGTCAACGACTTTTACTATTTCTACCAGCCCCTCTGCGAGCAGGTCCTCGGCTCGGCAGCAACGCAGAACCTTTATCCGATTCAGTGGGTGCAGGAGAACGGCATCCATTATGGCCTGCATTCGGATGCGAGCGTGACGCCGCCGTCGCCGCTCTTCGGTATGTGGGTGGCCACGACCCGGCGCACGCAAACGGTGCCCGGTATCCCGCCGCTTTCCGCGGATTGTACGGCCGGGACAAAGAACCAGCTCATTACGCCACTGCAGGCAATGGCCGCGTATACGAACCAGCCAGCATGGCTCTATAACCGCGACATGACGTCCGGCACGCGGCCCGGCATCGGCTCATTACAGTCCGGCTTCGCCGGGGACCTGGTGGTGCTGTCCGCCGATCCGCTGGCTCCTGATGCGGATCTGTCGAAGATCTATGTGCTGTACACGGTGCACAATGGAAACATTGTGTATCCCGCGTCGGGTACGGGCTGGGCGACGAGTGGGCCGGTCTGGCCGGATTAGCTTCGTGGTTCTACTGTAGCGCGAGCGATAACCCCTCATCCGCCTTCGGCACCTTCTCCCCTCACTGAGGGGAGAAGGGCAACAAATAGAGGGCGTCGCGAAGGGCGCTATGGAGTGCGGCGGCCTTAGCCGCCGCTTTCCTATTCGGGAGCAACCTGCCGGGACGTGACCAAATCGCAGGTTGTTCGCCACCGGCACTCCAAGACGCAACCCACTGGCACGTGGCGCCCGAATATTAAAGCGGCGGCTGGGCCGCCGCACTCCATAGAGCGAGCGCGGCACGGATGGCGTGGAGGCGGTTTAGGGCCTGGGGCATGTCGGCGTGGAGGCAGAGGGTGTCGAAGGGGACGGGGAGGCGGGAGCCGTCGCGGGCGATGACGGTGCGTTCCCGGGCGAGGAGGGCGGCTTGCGCGGCGGCTTCTTCGATCGTGAGCGTGGAGCCGGGGATGCTGCGCGGGGTCAGCGACCCGTCGGGCTCGTAGCGGCGGTCGGCGAAGGCTTCGCGGATGACGGGGATGCCGGCGGCGCGGGCGGCGGCGGCCATCTGGGAACGATCGGGGGCGACGATGGCGATGCTTGGATCGAGCGCGGAGACGATCACGTCCGCGAGCGTGCGGTCTTTGTGCGCATCGTTGTAGAGGGCGCCGTGCGGCTTTACGTGATGCACGGGCGCAAAGGCGCGCAGTGTGGCGAGTTGTCCGACCAGAGAGGCGCGGAGGTCATTCGGCGCAATCGACAGCGACTTGCGTCCGAAGTTTTCGCGGTCCGGATACGACGGGTGGGCGCCGAGGATCACGTTGTGTTTGCGCGCGTATTCGGCGGCGATGCGCATCGATGTGGCGTCGCCGGTGTGGCCGCCGCAGGCGACGTTGGCGCGATGGATGAGCGGCCAGATCTCCGGCTCGTCGGGGGAGCCTTCGCCGAGGTCGGCGCTGAGCTCGATCACAGCTCGGTGCCCTTGGTCTCGGGGAGGAGCCAGATCAGAATCCCGGCCAGGGCGAAGAAGATCGCGTCGCAGGCGATGGCGAAGCCGAGGCCGTGTTTCGTCGAGGCGGCGCCGATGGCGAACGGCGCGGCTACGGAGGCGAGCCGGCCGGTGTTGTAGCAGAAGCCCTGCGCGCTGGCGCGGATGCGCGTCGGGAAAAGCTCCGCGAGCATGGCGCCGAACATCGAGAAATAGCCGTGCGCAAAGTAGCCGACCAGCGGCCCGACGATGAGCAGCGTGATCACCGAGCGCGCGCCGAAGGCGAAGATCGGCACGACCGCGGTCGCCCCGATCATGAACAGCGTGAACGCGGGCCGGCGTCCGATGCGGTCGGCGATCCAGCCGAAGGAGATGTAGCCGAAGAACGCGCCGAGCTGCAGCAGGATCAGCCACTGCGCGCCCTTGGTCATGGTCAGCCCCGCGCCGCCCTCGGCGACCGGCGAGGCGAGGAACGTCGGCAGCCACGTGGTCACGCCCCAGAACGCGAGCAGCACGCTGCTGGCGACGAGTGTCGCGAGCAATGTGCGCTGGCGATATTGGGGGCTGAAGATCTCGCTCCAGCGCGACGTCTCGACGCGCTCGCGCCAGATCTGCGGCTCTTCCACGTTGCGGCGGATGACGAATGCGAGCAGCGCCGGCGCGGCCCCGATGAGGAAGAGCACGCGCCAGCCGTAGCGCTCGAGCACGAGCGCGGAGAGCGCGGCGGCGATCAGTGCGCCGATGGCCCAGCCGGACTGCATGATGCCCATCGCTTTGGCGCGATGCTTCGCCGGCCACGTCTCCGCGACGAGCACGGAGCCGCACGACCACTCCCCGCCCATCCCCAGCCCCACCAGCACGCGCCAGGCGACGAGCTGCCAGAGATTCTGCGCGGTGGCCATGCCGGCGGTGGCGAGCGAGTAGACGAGGATGCTGATGGTCATGGCGCGCACGCGCCCGATGCGATCGGCGATGCGCCCGAAGGCGATGCCGCCGATGGCGCTGGCGATCAGCGCGGACATGACCGGCAGCGTGACCTGCTGCCGCGTCAGGCCGAACTCTCCCTGGATCGACAGCAGCGCGAAATTGAAGAGGAGGAAGTCGGTCGCGTCGAGCATCCACCCGAGCTGCGCCGCGAAGAGCGCGCGCCAGGCTTTCTTGTCGACGCCGTCCAGTGCCATTGCGGACGGGATTATCGCTCGCTACACGCCTCGTACGCGGCGGAAGTCAGCGAGGCCACCGCGATCGCGGCGAGAAAGCCGCCGGCGATGTCGGAGATCCAATGCTTCTCCTCGACCAGACGGCCCACCGACGACGCGACCGGAATCGCGAGCGCCGCGGGAAACGCGAACGGTGCCGGCGCCAGCTCTTCGCGCCAGAGGACGTACGCCGCCGCAAGCGCGACGGAGGTCGTGCCGAACGCGTGGCCGCTCGGAAACACGGGATGGTCGCGCGTGTCGCGTCCCGGCGGCGCGGGCGGCTGCGGCAGGACGTCGTCGAATGCTTTGCTCAATCCGTACGCGATTCCGGCCGCACCGAGGATCGAGGCGCTGCCGATGAGACTGGAGGCGCGGCGGCGCGATGCGACGACGTAGCCGCCGGTGAGCGCGGCCGCGGGCACATACGCCCACCACTTCCCGATCGGCGCCGCCGCCTCGGCCGCGCGGCGCACCGGATGTTCGGGGTCGATGGCGACGCGGCCGTGCACGTCATGGTCGACGGCCGCGGTCTTCCGCCGCGCGACCGCGCGCGCGATGAGCGCGAACGCGGTCCCCGCGCCGATGCCGATGATGGTGAGAAGGGAAGCGTAGTTGCTCGGGAAAGGGCGTTTGGGCACGGCCTGCTGATAGCGGGTTTCGTACCGTTTACAAACGAGCGGTTTGCGCGATCGTGGGCAGACAGGCGCTGTCGGTCGTCAACATGTCATCCCAATGGCCTTAACTTAGCGCGAGCGAAAACCCCTCATCCGCCTTCGGCACCTTCTCCCCTCACGAGGGGAGAAGGGCAACAAATGGAGCGTCTGGCGAGAGCCATGTTTGTTGCCCCTCTCCCCGCGGTGAG
>DASVSV010000541.1:0-12000 GCA_036387915.1 Thermoanaerobaculia bacterium | reverse complement strand
GACCGGCGGCGCTGATTGGCCTAGCCTGACCGCACGCGTAGTCTACGAAACACGTGTTGTCGCGACGAGTGGGCTCACTAAGCGCCGCCGGTCGCACCGGCCCGCCGGAGGCCTCCCGGTCGTCTCTTCCCGGCGTGCACTGTCCGATCAGCGCCGGCGCCAGAACGTCACATCCCCTTCTTCGAAATCCTTCTCGAAGTTCGCGACGATGTACTGGTGCACGAGGGGGGCGCGCCATTCGCTGGGGATGCCGTCGACCGAGTGGCGGCCTTCGCGGAAGAGCACGGCGCGTACGTGGGGCGACTCGAGGCGGCGGATCACTTCGCGCTGCAGCTCCTCCGTCTCGTAGAAGGCCACTTCGTACTGGCGGATCGGGCAGTCGCGGTTGAAGACGTAATAGAGGATGCCGCTGTCAGTGAAATCGAAGAACGTCTCGCCGGGCTTCAGCGAGAGCGCGAGGTACTTTTGCACGCCGGCCAGCATGGCCGCGTCGCGGGTGTGCCAGTACGCGCCGCGGGCGCGGGGGAGATCGCGCACTTCGATCCATTCCGCCGGCGCGGTGCCGCGGGCGGCGCGGTTTACGCCGAGGACCGAGGCGTGCGTGGTGGGGTTGGCGAGGATGATCGCGGCTGCGATCACCGGCACGGCCAGGATGCTGCGGCGCCGCACGAGTCGCACGATCCACGCGGTCAGCAGCACCGCCACGGCCATGCCGAAGTAGTGATGGTGGCGTTCCGCGTACGAGATGCCGGTGAGCACCATCCAGACGCCGATCACGACCAGCGGCTCGATGCGCCGCGGCCAGCGCCGCGTCAATGCCGCGCCGAGGAGGACGACGCCGATCAGCCAGACCAGGTATTTGAACGCCATCGGATCGAGCAGCAGCGAAAGGACCTCGGGGAAGAAACGGCGCTCCTGCATCTGCGCCGGGGCGGTGAAGAAGCCGAGCGTGTACGCCGGCGCCACACGCAGCGTCTCGAAGAACGTGCCGCGCACGAAATCGTCGAGGATGCCGAAGATCGCGAAGCCGGCGAACAGCGGGACCACGCCCGCGGCGATGCCGAGGGCCGCCGCGCGAATCGTGGCGCCGCGCGTGCGCAGCACGGCGAAAACGAGCGTCACGAACGTGTAGAACCCGAAGTCGATGCTCGTCGCGCCGCAGACCACCGTCGCGAACGCGGCCCAGGCGAACGTGCGCGGCCTGCGCCATCGCACCGCCGCCGCGATCAGCGCCAGAGCGGCGATCGGCGCGAGCATGCGGATCGACGGCGCGAACGTGCCCATCATGATGCTGAGCAGCACCGCGATCAGCGCTCCCTCGGCCGACCCCGTGGCCGCGAACGCGAGCGCGTACAGCGCGATGGCTGTCAGTGCGCCGACCACCTCGCGCGTCTTCGCGCGGCGTCCCACGGTGACGTCGCCGGTCTGGAACACGAGATAGTCGAAGAAGCCGTCCTCGAGCAGCCCGTGCGCGGGGAGGATGTCGCGGTAGGGGAGCTCGCCGCGCAGGTACTCCGAGGCGGGGAGCAGCGCATGTCCGTCCTCGAAGAAATTCACGCGCGGCTTGCCTTCCGCGGTGGTCACGCTCATGGCGTTCCAGTACGCGAACAGCGCCAGCGGAAAGACAACCAGCGTCATCATCCGCACCGCGCGACGTTCGTTGCGCAGGAACGCACGCAGCACGAACGGCGTGACCACGACCAGGAGCAGCGCATGCCAGCCGAAGTAGCGCTGGTCACGGGCGAAGAAGCCGGTCTGCAGCACGAGCCCCAGCGGCGCCACGAGAAACGCCAGCGCCGGCGCCAGCGGCGAGGCGATGAACGTGACGGCGATGCGCACCGCCAGCACCAGCACCGCCGCGAGGAGCACGTGCTGGTAGACGGAGAACTTCGGCACCGCGTCGACCAGTCCGAGCAGCGTGGTCAGGAACACGAGCAGCAGCACCACGTCGCGCCGCGTGAACTGCATCGCCCGATGACGCAGCAGCGTGCAGGCAACGACCACCATCGCGCACGGAATCACCGCCCAGGCCCCGCTCTGATGAATGGCGATCAGCCAGAGCGTCACCAGCGGCGCGATGAGCACCGCGTTGCGCGCCCACGCCGCGCCGTCCGCGAGCCGGCGCGCGACCGGCCGCAGCACGAGCGGCAGCACGACCGGCAGGAGCATCAGGCAGAGCATCCAGCGCAGCGGCCCGCGCGCGTCGATGTTCGCGACCTTTGCCGCGCCCATGACCTGCTCCGGCGGCGCGGGCTGGCGCAGCACGGTGAGCAGCGCGATGGCGATCGTCAGTCCCCAGACGGCGAAGGCCGCGGAGAGCAACAGTTCGCGGCGGGACGAGGTCAAGCCGCGTCCGCCTTGTTCAGCAGCCACCGCACCACCAACTCCTCCGCCCAGTACTCGCAGCGCCACGGCGCGCTGCCGCCGATGAAGCCGACGTGGCCGCCGAACGGCGTCGTGCGAAAGTCGATCGCCGGCGACGCGTTCTGCTTCACGCGCGCCACCACGCCCGGCGCGATGAACGGGTCATCCTCGGCGCTCAGCGCGAGCGTCGGCGTGTCGATCAGCCCGACGTAATTCACGGAGCTGGAGCGCGAGTAGTAATCCTCCGCGTCCTTGAAGCCGTGCAGCGGCGCGGTGGCGGCGTCGTCGAACTGGCGGAAGTTGCGCGAGCGGCGCACGCGCGTCATGTCGAGCCGCTCCGCGATCTCCGGACGCTCGCACTTTTTCTTCAGCGTGCCGAGGAAGCGCGAGACGTAGAAGCGCCCCGAGGCCGTTGTATTCAGATGATCCGCGCCCGCGCCGAGGTCGTAGGGGACCGAGAGCGCGGCCGCGGCGGCGATGCGCGTCTGGCCCGGATGCTCGCCAAGCCACTTCAGCAGCACGTTGCCGCCCAGCGACGCGCCGAAGGCGAGGAAGCGCGTGCCCGGCATCCGCCGCGCGAGCGTCTCGATCGCGAAATCGAGATCGCCCGTTTCGCCGGAGTGGTAGAGCCGCGGCCGGCGGTTGGGGAGCATCCGCGGGATGTTGCGCGGGTCGCGCGCGCACGAGCGGAAGTTGATGGCCGTCGCCGAATGCCCGTGCCGCGCGATCACGCCGAGGACGCCCTGCATGTAGACCGAGTAAGAGCTGCCTTCGAGGCCGTGGAGCATCACGAAGTGGCGATCGGAGTGGCCGTCCAGGTGCTTGCTGTCGAGATGATCGACCAGCAGCTCGTCGCCGTCCGGCGTCGTCAGCGGCTCCCGCCGCAGCTCCACCAGCCGGCGCGGACGCGCCAGGCGGCCCCACACCGTCTGAAAGTGCGGGCCGGGGAGGAACCAGGCCGGGGCGAACTCACTCACTGGCCTGCAATTGAAAGTGCAAAACCGAAAATTGAAAAGGCAATTGTGCGCTTGCGAAACGGTATGAGTTCTGCACGGCGCTTGCGCATCATGAGAAACGCCGTCGTGGCCCTGATCGTGTGCCTCACCCTCACCTCCTGCGAATACGTCCGCCTCCTTCGCCCCTCGGTGCTCAAGCAGCTCAACCCGCGCGTCGTGCGGCTGGTCAACGAGCTGCCGGAAGTCGATCAGCCGAACGAAGAAATGATCGGCCGCCTCTTCGCCCACGGAGGCCTCGGCCACGCCACCGCCGGAGGCGACGGCGTCTTCCGGGCGCGGATCAACGTCCCCTCCGGGCAATACATCTGGGAGCCGGCCATCGTGGTGATGGAGAAGGGCGGCGAGCTGGAGCTCGACTTCTCGAACCACGACCCCTTCGCGTATCACGCCGCGATCGTGCCGAGTAACGGCTCGCGCGAGTTCCTCATGTTGCCGGCGCACAAACGCGGCACCGTGCGCGTGCGCCTCGACGGTCCGGGCTACTACTTCTTCGGCTGCCCGGTGGCGAACCACGCCGGACGGGGGATGCTCGGGCTGATCATCGTCAGCGGCGACGCGCCGGAGACGGCGAAGCTCGACCGGCCGCCGCAACAAAGGCCCAGACGCAAGGAGCCGGTGGCGGTGCGGAGGAGCGAATGAAACACGCACTCGTGCTCCTCGCCCTCATCGCCGCCGCGGGCTGCGCCAGCTATCCCGACTATCCGGTCACCGAGCAGGCCAAATCCTTTCCGGAGCTCAACGAGCACCTGCGGGGCTCGGCGCCGCCGGTGGCGCAGCGCGTCACATCGGACCGCATCCGCGGCGCGCGCACGGAGCCGCAGAACTGGCTCACGTATTACGGCGCGTACGACGGCCAGCGCTACAGCACGCTCGACCAGATCGGCCGCGGCAACGTGAAGCAGCTCCGTCCCGCGTGGAACTTCCAATTCGCGCCGATCGGCGTCATCGCCAACCCGGCCACCTATTCGTTCGAGGCCGCGCCGATCGTCGTCGACGGCGTGATGTACGTCTCCGGCTGGGACGGCTACGTCTGGGCGCTCGACGCCGCGACCGGCGCCCTGCTGTGGCAGTACCAGCACATGATCCCCATCGACACGCCGCTCTGCTGCGGCAACGTCAACCGCGGCGTGGCCGTGGCCAACGGGCGGGTCTACTTCGCCACGCAGAACGGCTATCTGGTGGCGCTCGACGCGACGACCGGCAAGATGGTCTGGCAGACCGGCTTCGCCGACGTGCGTGCGGGGGAGAGCGCGACGGCGGCGCCGCTGATCGTGAAGAACCTGGTCATCGCCGGCAGCTCCGGCGGCGAGTACGGTGTGCGCGGCCACCTCGACGCCTTCGACGCCACCACCGGCCAGCGCGTCTGGCGGCGCTACACGATCCCGAAGCCGGGTGAGCCCGGCTCGGAGACGTGGCCCAGCGGCGACTCCTGGGAGCGCGGCGGCGGCACGACCTGGATCACCGGCACGTACGACCCCGAGCTCGACCTGCTCTACTGGGGCACCGGCAATCCGGGACCGCTCTTCGACGACGAGCCGCGCCGCGGCGCGAATCTCTACACGAACTCGGTGCTGGCCCTCGATCCCGACGACGGCACGATCCGCTGGCACTACCAGTTCACGCCGGACGACGTCTGGGATTACGACGGCGTTAACGAGAACATCCTCTTCGAGCAGGGCGGCCGCAAGCTGCTCGCGCACTTTGACCGCAACGGCTACCTCTACATCCTCGACCGCACCAACGGGCAGCTCGTCCGTGCGACGCAGTTCGGCAACCGCGTGACCTGGGGCGAGGTCAGCGCGACCGGCGCCGTCACGCCGCGCCTCAAGCCGACCCGCGACGGCGTCGACATCTGCCCCGGCCCCGCCGGCGCGAAGGAATGGGTGCACGCCGCGTACAGCCGCAGCACCGGCCTGTTCTACGTGCCGATCATCGACGCGTGCGCGACGTTCCGCCTCGTCCCCACGCCCTACCGCGAAGGGATGTTCTACCTCGGCGGCGACGCCGACGTGCTGCGCCACGAGCAGATGGGGGCGGTCAAGGCCATCGACCCGGCCACGGGGCGCGAGGTCTGGTCGTGGAAGTCCGCGCATCCGATGGTGGCCTCGATGCTGGCCACAGCCGGCGATCTCGTCTTCACCGGCGAGGCCAACGGAATGTTCAACGCCTGGGACGCGCGCAGCGGCGAGCTGCTCTGGCAGTACCAGACCGGCAACGGCATCCACAGCAATCCCGTGACGTACAGCGTCAACGGCAAGCAGTACATCGCCGTGCCGACGGGCTGGGGCGGCTGGCTGGAAGGGTTCGCACCCGAGCTGATCGGCGCGCCGCGCGGCACGTCGCTGTTCGTGTTCGCGCTGCCATGACCGAGGTCGTGGTCATCACCGGCGCGTCGGCCGGAGTCGGACGCGCCGTGACCCGCCTGTTCGCGGACCGCGGCGCGTCCATCGCCCTGCTCGCCCGCAACCGCGAGGCACTCGAGAACGCGAAGCGCGAAGTCGAAGAGCGCGGCGGACGGGCCATCGTCGTCGAGTGCGACGTCTCGGACGCGAACGCCGTCGAAAGCGCCGCCGCGCGCGCCGAAGCGGAGCTCGGCCCGATCGACGTCTGGATCAACAACGCCATGGTCTCCGTGATGTCGCCGGTGCGCGAGATGACCGCCGACGAATATCGCCGCGTCACCGAGGTGACGTACCTCGGCGTCGTGCACGGGACGCTGTCCGCGCTGAAACGGATGCTACCGCGCGACCGCGGCACGATCGTGCAGGTCGGCTCGACGCTCGCGTACCGCGGCATTCCGCTGCAGTCGGCTTACTGCGCGGCCAAGCACGCCATCCAGGGATTCCACGACTCGCTGCGCGCGGAGCTGCTGCACGACAAGAGCGGCGTGGCCGTGACGATGGTCCATCTTCCCGCGGTGAACACGCCGCAGTTCCGCTGGCTGCGCAGCCGCATGCCGCGCAAGCCGCGGCCGTTCGGGACCATCTATCAACCCGAGGTCGCGGCGCGGGCGATCGTCTGGGCGGCGGGACATCCGCGGCGGGAGCTGAACGTCGGCGGCGGCACCACGAAGGCCATCATCGCCAACAGCTTCATGCCCGGCCTCCTCGACCACTACCTCGGCCGCATCGGCTTCGACGGCCAGCTCGGCGACGAGCCGGAGGAGCCGGGCCGCGCCGACAACCTGTACGAGACCGTCCCCGGCGACGCCGGCGCGCACGGCGTCTTCGACGACGTGGCCACGCCGCGCAGCCCGCACCTCTGGAGCAACACCCACCGCGGCGCGATCGGCGCGGCGCTCGCCGTCGCCGCGTTCGTCGGCTTGGCCTCGTTCCTGCGGCGCCGTTAGACGGAATGCTCGTCAATGAGGTTTGATCACAGCTCGCGTAAACCAGTCCCCTCTCCCCACCGCAATGGGGAGAGGGGACTGGTCGACGCCATCGCCTTCTTATGGAGTGCGGCGGCCCGAGCCGCCGCTTTGTTCCCAATGCGGCTGAACACCCCGTTGCCGGCCACACCCTCCCGTCGTGATCCAGCGACTCATCCCACGACAAAGTCCCATCTCGCCTCTATGAGCCTCTGCGCCTATGCGACTCTGAGCCTCCTCCTCCCGGCAACCCTCCACGCCCAACACGCCGACACAATTACGGTCACCGCCACCCGCACCGAGACCCGCGTCGCCGACACCCCCGCCAGCGTGGTCGTGCTCTCGCAGCAAACGTTGCAAAACACCGCCGCCCCTACGCTCGACGACGCCCTGCGCCAGGTGGCCGGCTTCACCCTCTTCCGCCGCGGCGGAAGCCGCGTCGCCAACCCCACCGCGCAGGGCGTGACCCTGCGCGGCGTCGGCGCGAGCGGCGCGTCGCGCGCGCTGGTGCTCGACGACGGTGTCCCGCTCAACGACCCGTTCGGCGGCTGGGTCTACTGGGGACGCGTCCCGCGCGTCGCCGTCGAGCGCGCCGAAGTGCTGCGTGGCGGCGCCTCCGATCTCTACGGCAGCTCCGCCATGGGCGGCGTGATCCAGTTCGTCCGCCGCAAATCGCCCGCGATCGCCTTCGACAGCTCGTACGGCTCGCAGCAGACCGGCACCGCCTCCCTCTTCGCCGGCGGCACGAACGTCAGCGTGGCCGCCGACTTTCTGACGACGGCCGGCTACGTCCTCGTGCGTCCTTCTCAACGCGGCCCCGTCGACGTCCCTGCCGACTCCCGTCACGCCGCCATCGACGCCACCCTCCGCGCCCTCGGCGCCTTCGTCCGCGCGTCGTACTACGACGAGGCTCGCGACAACGGCACGCCGCTGCAGGTCAACGACACGAAGATCCGCCAGCTCGCCGCCGGCTACGATCGCGGCCCGCTCTCGCTGCGCGGCTACGCCAGCGATCAGGATTACTACCAGACCTTCTCCGCCGTCTCCGACGACCGAGCCACCGAGCGCCTGACCGTCGAGCAGCGCGTCCCCTCCCGCGGCCTCGGCGCCACCGCGCAGTGGACGCAAACCTTCGGCGCGCGCCACGTCCTGATCGCCGGCACCGAGTACCGCTACGCCAAGGGCCGCAGCGACGAGCAACGGGGCGCGAACTTCGTCTCCGCCGGCGGCACGCAACGCATCGCCTCCGCGTACGTCGAGGATCTCTTCGCCGTCACGCCCGCGCTCTCCGTCACCGCCGGCATCCGCGCCGACTGGTGGCGCGCCGCGCACGTCAGCCCGCGCCTGTCCGTGCTCTGGCGCGCCCATCCGAACGTCGCCTTCTCCGCGTCCGCATACCGCGCCTTCCGCGCGCCGACGCTCAACGAGCTCCATCGCGGCTTCCGCGTCGGCAACGTGAACACGCTCGCCAATCCCGATCTCGAATCCGAGAACCTCACCGGCTACGAGCTCGGCGCGCGCCTGCGCAACATCCGCGTCACGCTCTTCGAAATGCAAGTCGACGACACCATCGCCAACGTCACCCTCTCCCAGACGCCGTCATTGATCACAAGGCAGCGCCAGAACCTCGGCGAAACGCGCTCCCGCGGCATCGAGCTCGACGCCGAGTGGCGCTTCCTCCGCGACTGGCGCGCCTCGGCCTCCTGGCTCTTCGTCGACGCGCAAGTGATCGACGGAAACCGCGTCCCCCAGGTCCCCCGCCATCAGGCCACAGCCCAGGCCTCGTGGCGCAACGCCGGCCTGCAGGCCCGCTGGTCGGCGATGCAGTTCGACGACGATCTGAACCAGCTCCGCCTCGACGGCTACTTCGTCCTCGACGCCTTCGCCTCGTACCCGCTGCGCAACGGCTTCGAGCTCACCGCCGCCCTCGAGAACGCCCTTGACGAAGCAGTCGAAGTCAGCGCCACCCCCGTCATCACCCTCGGCCAACCCCGCGCCTTCCGCCTCGGATTGCGCTACGCTCGCTGACCCATGGCCTGGCGCATCGAGAAACAATCGAACGGCAAGTTCGCCATCTTCTCCACACGCCTCAAGGACTACGTCGTCATCGACGCCGACGCCAACGAGATCGAGCGCATCTACGCGGAGAAGGGGACGAAGGTCTACCTCGCCAGCGCCCGCGCCCAGATCGCAAAGGACTACCGCGTCCCCACCGACAGCGAGTCCCTGATCGAAGCCAGCCGCCAACGCGGCACCACCCCCAAAGAGCCCCCCGAGCCCATCGGCGCCACGGGCTTCATGCTCGAGTAGTGCCCTGGGGAACGGGGAACGACGAGAGGCCTCCGGTCGTCTTCCTTTTCCCGGGCGCAACGATAGCGTTCTGCATAGAATCGCGGTGTGCTCGACGCGTACCTTTCCCGCATCGGCTACACCGGCTCGCGCGAGCCGACGCTCGCGACGCTGCGCGCGCTGCACGTGCGGCACCTGCTCGCGGTGCCGTTCGAGAACCTCGACATCCACTGGAAGCGCCCCATCGTCGTCGACACGCAGCGCTTCCTGCACAAGATCATCGACGAACGCCGCGGCGGCTTCTGCTACGAGTTGAACGGCGCGTTCGCATGGCTCCTGCGCGAGCTCGGCTTCGACGTGACCCTGCTCTCCGGCCGCGTTCCCACCGCCGACGGCGGGCTGGGGCCACCGTTCGATCACATGGCCCTCCTCGTCACCATCGACGGCAAACGCTGGCTGGCCGACGTCGGCTTCGGCGACTTCTCACTCCATCCGTTGAACCTCGACGGAGGCAACGGCGAGTACGAGATCGTCCGCGGCGAAGAGTGGGGCGTCCGCCGCAACGGCAAGACCGAATACCTCTTCACCCTCGACCCCCGCGAGCTCGCCGAGTTCGCGCCGATGTGCGACTACCAGCAGTACGACCCCGCGTCCTCGTTCACGAAAAAGCGCGTCTGCACGCTGGCCACAGAGTGGGGCCGCATCACCCTCGCCGACGCCAAGCTGATCATCACCCGCGACGGCGTGCGTGAGGAGATCCCGGTGGCCGCCGACGAGTGGGACGCCGTGCTGGCGGAGACGTTCAGGATCGAGTCTCCGGCTTCATTCGATCGGCGCCAAACGTAGGGCGTGGCTTCAGCCCGCCCCTCGGGCGGGGTGGGCGGGCTGAAGCCACGCCCTGCATTCGGCACCGATCGCCGCGGGTATGATCCCGTCCGTGAAGGAGATCTCGATGACACTGAAGTTCAGGCGTTGGATCGTGCTGCTTTCCCTCGTGGTCGCGTCAGTGCTCGGACAGCCGCTCGCGGCGCAGAGCGAGATCCCGGCGAAGTTCTCGCCGGCCACCGAGGCGTTCGATCATGAGCGGCGGGAAGTGATGATTCCCATGCGGGACGGCGTGAAACTGCACACCGTCATCGTCATCCCGAAGGGCAGCGCGCCCGCGCCGATCATCCTCACCCGCACCCCGTATGGCTCCGACAAACCGACCTCGCAGGCCAGCAGCCCGAACGTCGTCATGACCATGCCCGTGGCCGACGAGCCGCTGCTGCGCGCCGGCTACATCCGCGTCTATCAGGACGTGCGCGGCCGCTACGACAGCGAAGGCGATTACGTCATGACCCTGCCCGTGCGGGGCCCGCTCAACCGCTGGAAAGTCGACCACACCACCGACACCTACGACACCATCGACTGGCTGGTGAAAAACGTCGAGCGCAACAACGGCCGGGTCGGCCTCACCGGCGTCTCCTATCCCGGCTGGCTGACGCTGATGGGCATCGTCGACCCGCATCCCGCGCTCAAGGCCGCGGTGCCGATGTACCCCATGGTCGACGGCTGGATCGGCGACGACTTCTACCACAACGGCGCGCTGCGCCAGACCATGCTCGAGTGGATCTACAACATGGCCGCGAACAAGCGGAGCGACTACGCGCCGCCCTTCGGTTATCGCGACATGTACGAGGCCTTCCTCTCCGCCGGCTCCGCCGACGCCATGGCCCGCCGCATCAAGGCCGACCAGTTCGCAACGTGGCGGAAGATCGTCGACAACCCCTCCTACAACGAGTTCTGGCGCGGACAGGCCGTGCAGGACATCCTGGCCACCCGTGCGCTGAAGCTCCCCGTGCTCGTCGTGCACGGCCTCTTCGACCAGGAGGACAACTTCGGCGGCATCGCCGTCTACCGCTCGCTCGAGGCCAAAGACACCGCCAACAACATGGTGCACCTCGCCGTCGGCCCCTGGAACCACGGACAGTCGCAGAACGAAGGCGCCACCCTCGGCGCACTGCGCTGGCACGCCGACACCAGCATGTGGTTCCGCGACCGCGTCCTGCAGCCCTTCTGGGATCAGCACCTCAAAGGTGTGACCCCCGCGCAGCCCGTCCCGCCGGTCATCGCCTTCGACACCGGCGCGCACGAGTGGCGCACGTATCAGCGCTGGCCCGCCGACGCCCAGGTCACGCCCACGCGGATCCATCTCCAGCCCAACGGCCGCCTCGGATTCAACGCGCCGCCAGCCGCCGCGACGGATGCGGCGCAGCAGTACGCCGAATACGTCTCCGACCCCGCCAAGCCCGTCCCGTATCGCGTGCGCCCGGTGCTGGCGATGTACAACACCGAGTCCTCCTGGCGGAACTGGCTCGTCGACGATCAGCGCCCCTTCGCCGACCGCACCGACGTGCTGAACTTCACCAGCGACGTCCTGACCGAGCCGCTGACCATCACCGGCGAAGTCGCCGCGACCCTCTTCGCCTCCACCACCGGCACCGACGCCGACTGGGTCGTCAAACTGATCGACGTCTTCCCTCCCGAAGTCCGCTCCAACCCCACCCTCGGCGGCTACCAGCTCATGGTCTCCGCCGAGATCCTCCGCGGCCGCTACCGCGAAAGCCTCGAGACGCCCAAAGCGATCACCCCCGGCGAAGTCGCGCCCTATCGCGTCCGCATGCCCGAAGCCCACCACACCTTCCAACCCGGCCACCGGATCATGGTCCAGATCCAGTCGACCTGGTTCCCCCTCTACGACCGCAACCCCCAGACCTTCGTCGAGAACGTCGCCAAAGCGAACCCCGCCGACTACCGCACCGCCACGCAACGCATCTGGTTCGGCCCGGCCAACGCGAGCTTCGTGGAGGTAGGGGTGGTAGGGCCTACGCGCTGACTGAGCAGAACGCTTTCATTGCGCCCGCGCAAGAAGAGACGACCAGGGGCCTCCGGCGGGCCGGTGCGACCGGCGGCGCTTAGCAG
>DASVSV010000540.1:0-1689 GCA_036387915.1 Thermoanaerobaculia bacterium | reverse complement strand
GTTCTCGGCGTGACCCGCATCTCCCTCGGCGTGCAGTCCTTTCACGACGCGGAGCTGACCGCGATCGGGCGCATTCACGATCGCGCGCGTGCGCTGGACGCCGTTCGCACCGTCGTCGCCAGCGGAGCCCGCGCGAACCTCGACCTCATCCTCGGGCTGCCCACGCAGACGGCGGACTCGTATCGCGCGTCGCTCGAGACCGCGATCGAGCTCGGCGCCGGACACCTCTCGCTCTACATGCTCGATCTCGACGAGAAAACGCCGCTGCAGGTACAGGTCGCGCGCGGCCGCGTGGCGCTGCCCGAGGAGGACATGGTGGCGGATCTCTACCTCGAGACCGTCGAGCGTCTCGCCGCGGCGGGCCTGCACCAGTACGAGATCAGCAACTTCGCCCGTCCCGGGGAGGAGAGCCGCCACAACCTCCGCTACTGGAAGCGCGACGAATACCTCGGCCTCGGCCTCGGTGCGCATTCGTTCATCGGCGCGCAGCGCTACGCGAACACGCGCGACATCCGCAAGTACATCGAGCTCGCGCCGAATGCGCGCGACTTCGAGGAAACGCTCGGCGAGGATGAAGTGCGCCGCGAGACCATCTTCCTGCAACTGCGCCAGACCACCGGCATGTGCTATGAAGACCTGGCCGCACTTTGCGGACAGGAGGGCATCGAATGGCTCGAGCGCGGACTTCAGGGCGGATGGCTGCAGCGGAAGGACGGACGCGTCGCGTTCACGGCTTCTGGTTTTCTGCAAAGCAACGACTTCATCTCGCAGCTCTTCTGATCGCGCTGGCCGCGTTGCCTGCCGCGGCGCAGAACGAGATCGACTTCGACCGCGCCATCACGCAGGAGGAGTTCGCGACCTTTTCCCGCCTGATGGCGCAGGGCATCTACGCGACGCCCGTCGAGCCGGCGCGCGCCCGCGGACTGCTCGGCTTCGACATCGGCGTGGCCGCGACGGCGGTCCCGATCGACACCAATGCGCCGTACTGGCAGCGCTCCGTCGGCGAAGACTTTACGTACAGCGACCACCTGGTCGTGCCGCGCGTGACCGCGTCCAAGGGACTCTCCGTGGCCACGATCTCGGCCATGTACTCGCAGATCCCCGAGACCGACATCGCCATCTGGGGCGGCTCACTCGACGTGCCGATCATCAACGGCGGCCTCCTCAAGCCGACGCTCGCGCTGCGCGGGTCGTACGCCACGCTGCAGGGCATCGACAACTTCGACCTGCAGACGTACGGCGCGGAGATCTTTCTGTCGAAAGGCTTCGGCCCGGTGACGCCGTACGGCGCGTTCGGCGTGGCGCGCAGCGACGCGCGCGGCCGCATCCAGGGCGTGATCACGGTGATCCCGATCCCGGAGCTGGTCGACGAGGCCAACTCGAACCGCATCACGCTCGGCGTGAAGCTCTCGCTCCTCATCCCCAAGATCGTCATCGAGGCGACGCAAGGCGAGGAACGCAGCTACGCCGCCAAGGTCAGCTTCGGGCTGTAGCTCGTCACTCTCGTCGCGCCGTACGGGACAGGGAACGACGGGAGGCCTCCGGCGGGCCGGTGCGGCCGGCAGCGCTTAGTAGGCCCAGTCTTCGCGACAACACGTGTTGCGTAGACAGGCGTGCATTCAGGCTAGGCCAAGCAGCGCTGCCGGTCGTACCGGCCCGCCTATAGCTGTTCCTGCCGTTTCCCCGCTT
>DASVSV010000539.1:0-5646 GCA_036387915.1 Thermoanaerobaculia bacterium | reverse complement strand
CGCCCACCCAGGTCCCTCGACTCGACGCTCGGGATGACACGAGGGACGTGCCACGGAGCGTTATCGAGTGCGGTGGCTACGCCTCTTCGTGCACGCGGTAGTCGAGCATGCGCTTGCCCATCCAGCGCACCGCGAAGCAATCGACCAGGCCGCGGAAGGCGCGGTTCATGGCGCCGTACTTGGAGATGCCGAACTGGCGGGGGCGGTGGTTGACCGGCATCTCCACGACTTTGTAGCCGGCGTAGCGGATGAGCGTCGGCAGGAAGCGGTGCATGCCGGTGAAGAGGCGCACGCGGTCGATCGCTTCGCGCCTGACGAGCTTCAGCGAGCAGCCGGTGTCGGTGATCCGGTCGCCGGTGATCATGTTGCGCACGCCGTTGCCGATCCTCGACTGCATCTTGCGGCTCCACGTGTCGGCACGGTTCACGCGGATGCCGATGACCATGTCGGAGTGCGTCTCCTCGAGTCGGCGCATCAGGTTCGGGATGTCGGCGGGATCGTTCTGCAGGTCGGCGTCGAGCGAGACGACGAACCTCCCCTGCGCGGCGCGCCACGCGGCGTCCAGCGCAGCGGTCTGGCCGCTGTTCTTCTCCAGCGCCAGCACGCGCAGGGTCGGGTACTGCGAGCGCAGCTCGCGCAAGATCGCAAGGCTGCGATCCGTCGAGCCGTCGTCGACGGCCACGACCTCGTACGTCCAGCCACGCCCCTCCACCGCTGCCGCAATCTCGCGGAGCAGGAGGGGAATGTTCTCTTCCTCGTTGTAGACAGGGAAGACGACGGAGAGGTCGGGTCGCGTCATTCGCTCGATTTTATCCCGCGCGTAGACGCCGGGATCTCCGGTTATACCGCGACTGCCCATGCCGATGCGCGGTGCACGTGCAGCGTGCGTCGCTTTTCTCTGTCGCCTACACGCGGGATGAACTGCTACGCGGGCAAAGTCACCCTAAAGACGCGCTCGAAATTGGCCGTGGTCTGCTCGGCCACGCGCTCCACCGGCACGCTCCAGAGGGTGGCCAGCAGCTCGGCGATCTTGATCACGTACGCGGGCTCGTTGTCGCGGCCGCGGAAGGGCACCGGCGCGAGGTACGGCGTGTCGGTCTCGATCAGCACCGCGTCGTGCGGCAGCCCGCGCGCGACGTCGCGCAGCGACTCCGCGTTGCGGAACGTGACGATGCCGGAGAACGAGATCACGAAGCCGAGGTCGACGAGACCGCGCGCGACGTCGAGCGACTCGGTGTACGAATGCAGGATGCCCCGCGCGCCGCTGCGCGCGAGCACTTCCACCATGTCGTCCGTCGACTCGCGGTTGTGCACGATGATCGGCTTGTCGAGGTCCTTCGCCAGTTGAATGTGGCGCTCGAACACTTCGCGCTGCGTGTCGCGCGTCGAGTGCATGTAGTGGTAGTCGAGCCCGATCTCGCCGATGGCCACGACGCGCTCTTCGCGCGCCAGCCGCGCGATCTCCGCGAACGCGGCGTCATCGCAGTCCTTGGCGTCGTGCGGATGGAAGCCGACCGCGGACCAGACGTCGTCGTGCTGCTGCCCGATGGCCACGGCCTGCGCCGCGTCCTTCAGGTTCGTGCCCGGCACCACGAAGCCGCGCACGCCGGCCGCACGCGCGGCGGCGAGGTTCGCCTCCGCGTTGGACATGGTGAGATGGCAATGCGAGTCGGTGAAGCGCATCAATGCGCGCGATTCTGACATAGCGCGATCATGAGCCTGGAAGCGCGGGGCTAGAATGACGCCGACACCGCCGCACGATCTCGACGACACGTTCGCCCGGCTCGCGAGAACTGTAGCGGCGAGGAACAAGAATGCAACAGACGGTCATGCTGATTCACAGCGGCGGCTTCACGTCGCGCCAGTGGCGGAAGCTGGCCGAGCAGCTCGCGCCCCGCTTCCGCGTCCTGGCCCCCGACCTCCTCGGCTACGGCACCTCGGGCGCCTGGCCGGACGGCGAGCCGTTCCACCTCCGCCAGGACGTCGAGCATCTCGAGACGCTCCTCGGCGACGAGCCGGCGCACCTCGTCGGCCACTCGTACGGCGGCTTCCTGGCCCTCCAGATCGCGCTGCGCAAACCGGAACTGGTGCGCTCGATCGCGGTCTACGAGCCGGTCGCCGTCGGTGTGCTGGATGACGTCGAGGACGCCGACGCCCGCAACGCACTGGCGCTGGTGCAGCGGTCATGGAATCCCGGCGACAACGGCGCCGACGAAGCATGGCTGCGCGCGTTCGTCGAGTGGTGGAACGGCCCCGGGGCGTGGGACCGCCTCAACGAGGAGACCCGCGCCAGCATGCGCGCCGTGGGCTGGAAGATCTACCAGGAAGTCCTCGGCCTGACCACGGACAAAACCGATCGCGCGACGTACGCGACGATCGCCGTCCCAACCCTCCTCCTCGCCGGCGAAAACTCGCCGATGACCGAACGCCGCGTCGTCGAACGCCTCGGCGAAGCACTCCCTCACGCAACGGTCCGCGTCTTCCCCGGCGTCGGCCACATGGCCCCAATCTCCCACGCGGCGGTCATCAACGAAGCGATCACCACCCACCTCGCAGCGCATTCCTAACGCGCCGTCACTGCGTCGGGGAAGAGAGACGACGAGGGGCCTCCGGCGGGCCGGTACGACCGGCAGCGCTTGTTGTGCCCATGTCGTCGCGCAAACACGTGTTTCGTAGACAGGCGTGCGTTCAGGCTAGGCCAACAAGCGCTGCCGGTCGTACCGGCCCGCCGGAGGCCTCCCGTCGTTCCCTCTCCCCCGATGCAGTGACGCCGCAGGTCAGGACACGCGGCCGGCGAGGAGGGAGATGACCATCTCCTCGTAGGTGGTGATCGCGTCGAGCAGTTCACGTTTGGCGATCTTCTCGTTCTTGCCGTGGGCGTCGAGGATCGAGCCGGGGCCGAAGAGGAGCGGCTTGCCGAGATGGCCGAGCCAGGGGACGTCGGTGTTGAAGGAGACGACCGCGGACTTGGCCCCTTCCGGAACGGTCATGAATTGCGGAGGGTTGCCGCGGGAGCTGACGACGCGGCCGTTATGCTGCGCGACCAGGGCCTCGAGGCGTTGCTGCACATCCTCGGGCGTCGTGACCAGGCGGAAAATCAGCTCGCACTCAGCCTCGGCCGGGACGATGTTCGGACGCGTGCCGCCGCGCACGACGCCGACGTTGACCGTCGTCTTGCCGAGCACCTCGTGCTCGCCCCATTCCATCGCGTTGATCTCCGCGATCGCGGCCACCATGCGGTTGATGGCCGACGCGCCGAGGTGCGGGTAGGCGGAGTGTGCGGCTACACCGTCGAAACGGACCGTGCACGTCAGCGCGCCTTTCGAGGCGCGGGCGAACGTCGACTCCGTCGGCTCGCCGACCACCACGTACTCCGATCCGAGATGCTCGAAGGCGACGTTCGCGGATTGGGCGCCGATCGAATCCGTTTCTTCGCCGACCACGAAGAGGAACGCGAACTCGTCGACGCCGCGCGCGCGCAGGCGCTCGCCGGCGGCGATCATAGCGGCGATGATCCCTTTCGTGTCGCAGGCCCCGCGTCCATAAACGAACTCCTCATCCTCGGAGGACGCGAACCACGGCGGGACCGTGTCGATGTGCGAGTTGAAGATGACGCGCGGCGCGCCGCCGGCGCGGGCCAGCAGGTTGAAGCGCGTCGGCGTGACGTCGTGGCGCTGCGTGGCGTAGCCGAGGCGGGTGAGCTCGCGCTCGAGGAGCTCGGCGACGGCCAGCTCGCTTTCGGTGGGAGAGGGCACGTCGATGAGCTGCCGCGCGAACGCAATCGGATCGTCCAACATCGCGGCGGATTCTACGCCGGAGACACGAAAAGGGCGCCGGCTTGCGCCGGCGCCCTTTTCGCTCTCTTCGCTCTCTGCTCTCCGTTGGTTTTACCGAGGGGTGATGACGACGTAGGTGAACGGCTTGTTCGGGCTGCCGGTCGCGACGAAGGAACCGCGCGACTGCGACTCGATGCCGAGGGCGTTGCCGTTCGAGACTTCGACGTAGCTGAGGATGATGAAGCTGTTGGAGGTGACGGCCGGGTCGACGATGTTCAGCGAGCCGCCCGGGGGGAAGACGTACGGGCCGCCCTGGCTGGCGGAGATGCGGGCTTCGCCCTTGTCTCCCTTGTCGCCTTTGTCGCCCTTTGCGCCCTGCAGACCCGGGAGACCCATCGCGCCCTGAGCGCCGTCGAGGCCGCGCTCGCCGCGCTCGCCCTTCTCGCCGCGTGCGCCCTGGAGTCCCTGCGCGCCCTGTTCGCCGCGATCGCCGCGCTCGCCCTTCTCGCCACGGGCGCCCTGCAGTCCCTGCGCGCCCTGCTCGCCACGATCGCCCCGTTCACCGTTCTCGCCGCGTGCGCCCGGAAGTCCCTGCGCACCCTGTTCGCCGCGATCGCCCTGTTCGCCCTTCTCGCCGCGTGCGCCCTGCAGGCCCTGCGCGCCCTTCTCGCCGCGATCGCCCTGCTCGCCCTTCTCGCCGCGTGCGCCCTGCAGGCCCTGCGCGCCGTTCTCGCCGCGATCGCCCTGCTCACCTTTTCCGCCGCGTGCGCCCTGAAGGCCCTGCGCGCCGTTCTCGCCGCGATCGCCCTGCTCGCCTTTGCCGCCGCGCTCACCCTGCACGCCCTGCGCGCCGGAGTCGCCCTTTTCGCCGCGGTCGCCGCGATCGCCCTGCGCGCCGAACGCGCCGTCGTCGCGGAGGAAGTAGCCGATGATGTCGATGGTGAGGTGCATCGGCTTGTCGACGCCGATCGTGAAGGCGTCGTTCTTCAGGACGACGTTCTCTTCCTTCATCGTGTGCGCCGGCGCCTTGAAGACGAAAGTCGGCGCGACGGGCGCGGTAGTCGCCGGCGCGAAGAACACACTGTTGGAGTTGATCGAGCCGTGCGACATGACCCGCAGCGACACGGCCAGCGCTTCCGTCGGCACCTGACGCGAGCAGGGGTTCACCCAGCCGTCCTGCGCGACCATCTGCCCTTTCGGGACGTAGGTGCGCGCTTCGTCGAGCTGGAAGGCTTCCGGGCCCCACGGATTGCGGTACTCGTCGTCCTCGAGCGTGCTGACGAAACGGCACGGGACGATCTCCTGAAACACGAGCGGGCCGAGGTCGACGCCTTCGGCTCCCGGCGTCTCGGGCAGGAGCTTCGTGCGGATCTGCATGCCGACGACCGTGTAGGGATTGAACTCCTTCGCATTCGAGGCTGACACGTTCGGAACGATGCTGGCGATCAGGACGATCGCGGCGGTGATGACTTTCAGGATGCTGTTGTTCTTGGCGTTCATTGAAGTTCCCTCCATCTCTGCGGTCAATTTGCGCTCACGGGGGATTTGTCGAAAGGACAGGTGGACGGAGCGGTTGCGAGGGGTGACCGCCGCGTTTGTGACGTTCGTCACATTGCCCAGCAAAGGAAGACGACCGGGGGCCTCCGGCGGGCCGGTGCGACCGGCAGCGCTTGTTGGCCAAGCCTGAACGCACGCCTCTCTACGAAACACGTGTTTGCGCGACGACTGGGCTCAATCAGCGCTCCCTTTAGGCGTGTGTCAAGGTCTTTTCACTGATGACCGATGGTTTGTCTCCGGGCGTGTGCCTCCCGCCGTCTCTGAACAACCCTGAGTCGCCTTCCAACTCACTTGCACCAGAAAGCTGCAGACT
>DASVSV010000538.1:0-15092 GCA_036387915.1 Thermoanaerobaculia bacterium | reverse complement strand
CCCGATGACGTTTAGCGCGAGCGACAACCCCTCATCCGCCTGCGGCACCTTCTCCCCTCACGAGGGGAGAAGGGCAACAAAGGAAGCGTCTCGCGAGAGCGGTGTTTGTTGCCCCTCGCCCCGCGTGGAGCGGGGAGAGGGGACTGAGGCGCGCAAGACGCGCCTTTCCTTTAAACCTTCCCCGCGACCTCTTTCGCCATCCGCAGATGCTCCTGCAGAATGGGCAGCGTCTTCCCCGCCCAGCCCTTCAGATCCGCATCCGTGGCCGTCGTGGACGCGCGGTCGAAATCGGCGACGGTCTTCTCGTGGTCCGGCACCATGTGCTGCATGTAGGCCTTGTCGAATTCGGCGCCGCTGAGGGTGCCGAGGTGCTCGACCGCGGACTCCATCTCGCCGTCCAACTCCGTAGGCAACGCCAGGCCTTTCGAGGTCGCGAGCTGCGAGAGCTCGGTGTTGGATCTGCCGTGATCGGTGACCATGCGCTGCGCGAATGCCTTCACGTCGGGGCTTTGCGCCTTCTGCAAAGCGAGATTGCCGGCCTGCACTTCGTACAGTCCGCCCATCCCGGCCTTGATCACGAAATCCTTGTCCTCCGGGGACATGGCGCTCATGGTGCCGCCGGTGACGCCGGTGGTCGTGGCCGTGACGGTCGAGGTCTCCTGCACCGACTGCGCGGGGTCGCCCGTGGTCTCGGTCTCCGGCGTTCCGGACGTGTTTTCCGCTTTGCATGCCGCGAGAATCACGAGGGCCAGCGCCGTCATCAATTTCTTCAACATCATTGACACTCCTTTCACAAGCGGAGTGTGCAGAAGGGGTGCCGTTGCGCGCTATCATCCGCGCCCCGAGGAGAGACCCCGTTTGACCGTCCTGGAGACCCTTTGCCGCGACGCCGCACGTGCGTTGCGAGTTCCCGTGGCGTGGATCGGCATCGTCGACGCGCGCTGTGAGCAGATCGTCGCCGCCAGCGGCTCGAAGGCGACGCAGGTTCCGATCGCGTCGTCGTTCGCCGCGGTCATCACCGGAGCGGAAGACCTCGTCGTCGTCCCCGACACGAACAGCGATCCGCGATTCGCCTCGCACCCGATGGTGGTCGGACCGCCGCACGTCCGCTTCTACGCCGCGGCACCGATCCCGGGCGGCGCGTTGTCCGTTCTCGACCGCCAGCCGCGATCGCTGACGGACGCGGAGCGCATCACGCTCACCGCGCTGGCGCGTCACGCCGCGCGCGAGCTGCAGTTCCGCGAGGAGCTGCACGAGGCCCTGCAGGAAGCGAACGACCGCTTCCGCGACTTCTTCGAACAGACCAGCGACCTCGTGCTCAGCATCGCCCCCGACGGCACGATCCTCCACGCCAACGAGACCGCGAACGAAACGCTCGGCATCTCGCGCGGCGCGTCGGTGGTGCAGGCCGTCGAGCCCGACCGCCGCGACGAGTTGCGGGGCGTGCTCCGCCGCGTGTTCCTGAACGCGGCCGCGGAGCGCGTCGAAACCGTGTTCGTCACCGCCGCCGGCAGCCGGGTCACGCTGGAAGGCTGGCTGCGGCCGAAGCTCATGGACGGCAAGGCCGTGCTCGCGCGCGTGGTGTTCCGCGACGTCACGGACCGCAAGCAGTTCGAGGCCGAGCTCGGGAACGCGCGCGACGCGGCGTTCGAAGCGGCGCGCGTGAAGACGCAGTTCCTGACCAACGTCAGTCACGAGATCCGCACGCCGATGAACGGCATCGTCGGCATGGTCGACCTGCTCATGGCCACGCCGCTGAACGAGGAGCAGCGCGACTTCGCATATCAGGCCCGCGCCAGCGCGGACCAGCTCCTCTCGATCGTGAACAACATCCTCTATGTCTCGAACCTCGAGGCCGGCGCGCTCTCCGCGGCGATGGTCGACTTCGATCTCTACCGCGCGCTGCAACGCATCGTCGAGGTCATGCGCGTGGCCGCCCTCGGCAAGGACCTCGAGGTCCGCTTCGAGTTTGATCCGGCGCTGCCGCCCGTGTTTCGCGGCAATCTTTCGAAGCTGCGGCAGATCGTCACGAACCTGATGGAGAACGCGGTCAAGTTCACGTCCGAGGGGTCGGTGACGCTGAGCGCGAGCATGCAGACCGAGACGGAGACGCATCGCGTGGTGCGCTTCGAAGTGCGCGACACCGGGATCGGCATCGCCGAGGAGGACCGGCTGCTGCTGTTCGAGCGCTTCTCGCAACTCGACGCCGCCTCGACCCGCCGCTTCTCCGGCGTCGGCCTGGGGCTGGCTACGGCGCGCCATCTCGTCGAGACGATGGGCGGGTTGATCGAGGTGGAGAGCGAGCTGGGGAAGGGGACGACGTTCTGGTTCACGGTGCCCTTCCTCAAAGTGGCGCGCGACCGGCGTCCGATCGTCTCGTCGGACCTCGAGCTGACCGGCAAGCGCGTGCTGCTGATCGACCATCATCCGACCAGCCGCAAGGTCGTGCTGCACTACATCCAGACGACGTGGGAGATGCGGGCCGATGTCGCGAGCGATAGCGCCGAGGCACTGGCAATGCTGCGCGCCGCCGCGGCGGGAGACGATCCGTACCGGCTGGTGATCTGCGACCGCATGAACGACCTCGACCCGCTCGCGTTTGCGCGCGAGGCCGGCGGCACGAGCCTCGTCTACCTCGCCTCGAACGAGATCGTGGACGAGGAGCAGCTGCGCGCGGCGGGCATCGACGCGTATACGACGAAGCCGGTCGGGCAGCGCGAGCTGTTCGACGCCATCGCCATCGCCCTCGCGCACGAAGCCATCGCGCTGCCGCGCGCGGCGGCGCCGGTGTCAGAGCCGCAGCCGGTGCAGATCGTCGCGCCGGAGCAGCGGCGGCGCGTGCGCATCCTGCTGGCCGAGGACAACTTCCTGAACATGAAGCTGACCATGAGCCAGTTGCACCGGCTCGGCTACACCGCCGACTCGGTGGCAAACGGACGCGAAGCCGTCGAGGCGCTGCAGACCAGCGACTACGACGTCGTGCTGATGGACTGCCAGATGCCGGTCATGGACGGCTACCAGGCCACCGTCGAGATCCGCCGCCAGGAAAAACAAATCGGCCGCCGCCACCGCATCATCGCCATGACCGCCAACGCCTTGGAAGGCGACCGCGAGAAATGCCTCGCCGCGGGGATGGACGATTACCTCGCGAAGCCGACGCGGCATGAGGAGCTGGAACGCGCGCTCGCGCGGAGCGTGGGGTAGGGGCTTCGCCAGTCTCACAGGCGCACAGGCTCACAGTCTCACAGGCTCACAGTCTCATAGTTGCCCTATGCGCCTATGCGGCTATGAGCCTATGCGCCTATGAGGCTGTGAGACTGTGCGCTCCCCTCAACGAGCAACGAGCAACGATTGCAGCGCCGCCGCCAGCTGCTCGTAGTCCTCCATCCGGTTGTACACCGCCGCGCTCACGCGCAGGAGGCGCTTCGGCGGCGCGGGCCAGGGGACGATCGGGACTTCGATGTGGTGCTCGAAGAGGAGCTTGTCCTGCAGCGGGTCGCCGTAGAGGGAGGGCGCTTCGTTTCGATCGCCGTCGGGGAGCGGGACGGCGGCCATGGCGCCGAGCATTTCGTCCGGCGCGGGCTTGGCGATCTGGAGCGCGTTGCAGAGCAGGTCGCGCGCTTCGAGGGCCAGCTCGTGGTTGCGCTGCACGACCGAGATCCAGCCGCCGGGGAGCAGCGAGCCGATGAACCGGAGCGCGTGCGGGACGCAGAGCCACGGCGTGGGGTCGAACGTGCCGGTCCAGTCGAATTCGAGGAGGTAGCGGCTGCGATCGCGGCGCATTGAATTCGCGCCGTGACTGATGCTCACCGGATGGATCGACGCGCGGCGGTTCTCGCGCACGTAAAGAAACGCGGCGCCCTTCGGCGCGCAGACCCACTTGTGCAGGTTGCCGGTGTAGTACGCGGCGCCGGTGGCGCGGATGTCGAGCGGGAGGAAGCCCGCAGCATGCGCGCCGTCGACCAGCGTGTCGATCCCACGGTTGGTCAACTCCTTGACGATCCGTTCGATGGGGAAGATCAGCGCGGTCTGGCTGGTGACGTGGTCGATGAGCAGCAGGCGCGTGCGGTCGGTGACTTTCTCCAGCACGCGCTCCACGACCACGTCCGGCGAGGTGATGGGGAAGGGGATGTCCACCACGACCACCTTCGCGCCGGCGATGCCGGTCACGTAGTCGAGCGTGTTGCGGCTGGCGTTGTACTCCTGCGTCGTCACCAGCAGCTCGTCGAACTTGTCGAGGTCGAGCGAGCGCAGGACGGCGTTGATGCCGGCGGTGGCGTTCGGGACGAAGGCCAGTCCGGCCGGGTCCGCGCCGAGGAACTCGGCTACTTCTTCGCGGGCGGCGTCGAGCAGCGGCTCCAGCTCCCGGACGAAGAACCGCACCGGCTCCCGCTCCATCTGCGCGCGGTAGTCGCTCTGCTGCTCGAGCACCACGCGCGGCGTCGCACCGAACGAGCCGTGATTGAGGAAGGTGATGGCGGGGTCGAGGGTCCAGTGATGGCGCATGGGTCGAGCGATGAACGATGAGCGATGAGCGATGAACATGCAAGCCGAACGTGCCGCGGGCGTAAGGAAGCGACATTCCGCGGGAGCTTTATGGAGTGCGGCGGCCTGGCCGCCGCTTTTGTATACCGCGGCAGAAACCGCGAGCGCGCCAATTCGCGGTTCCGTGCGCGTGAATTCGAAAGCGGCGGCTAAGGCCGCCGCACTCCATAAGCCTACGGGAACACCTCGGCGAGAATGCGCACGCCCTCCGCGAACACGTCTTCGCGCGTGAGCAGCGACAGGACCACGTAACCGTCGGAGGCAAAGTCGAAAAAGTATCCCGGCTGCACGACCACGCCGCGGTCGAGCAGTGCCAGCGCCAGCTCGTCGTCCGACATCACCCGGGGCACGCGCACCACCGCCGACCACCCTCCCTCGACGGGCAGCACCTGCATCGACGGTTTCGCGGACGCGCGCAGCGTGACGAGGTTGGCGCGGGTGCGATCGGAGATGGCGGCGCGGATGCGCGGGGCGATGCGCAACAGCTCCGGCAGTGCGACCTGCACCGGCGTGGCCACGGAGAGAAAGTTGTCGGCGATCAGTTCCAGCGCGTCGAGGGCCTCGGCCTTGCCCGGGCCGCTGACGCGGATCCAGCCGAGCTTGAAGTGCGGCAGGCCCGCGGATTTCGAGAGACCGCCCAACGTGAAGGTGAGGACGTCTTCGCGGACGAAGGTCGTGCCGCGGCCTTCGAGCGGATAGTCGAGGAACACCTCATCGGACACGATCGGAATCCCGAGCGCTGCCAGCGCATCCTGCTCGCGCGCGTCGACGAACGAGCCGGTCGGATTGTTCGGGTTCACGACGATCAGCGCGCGCGTGCGCGGCGTCACCGGCACGTCGTGGATCTCCCAGCGCCGGTGGAGCTCCATCGCGAACGTGCGCATCGTCACCAGCTCCAGCGACGCCAGATGCTCGAGCAGCGGATACGACGGCGTCGCCGTCAGCACCTCGTCGCCCGGATCGGTGAGCAGCTTGAAGAGGAACGAGTACGCCTCGCTTGTCGATGCAGTAATGAGCAGATCGTCGACGTCGCAGCGCAGGTGCTCCGCGAGCGCCTCACGCGCGGAGCGCAATCCGCGCGGATGGGGATCGTACGAAGCGTGCGCGCCGCGCTCGAGCGCGGCGGCCAGTTCTTCATGCGGATAGGGGAGTGCGGCGCGGGTGGGGTTCGACTCGGTCAGGTCGAGCAGCTCGCCGCGTTTGCCCTGTAAACGACGTGCGATCGTCAGTTCGTTGAGGGGGGCGGACCACTGCGCGCGCTTTGAGAAGAACACCCGGCGATCTTACTCGCCGCTTCGATGTCCGCCTTTTCCTGCGTGCGCTCCGCCGGCACTTGCGCCAGTGCCTGCCGGAACGTCGTCTCCGCCTCGGCACAATTTCCCCGTGCCGCCAGGATGCGAGCCAGCGTGTCGAGCCGCATCCACGTGTCCGGCGCCTTCGTCATCGCGGCCCGCCGCGCGAACGGCTCGGCCTCCTCGACGCGCTTCTGCTCGTACAGCAGCCAGGCGAGATTGTTCAGCGTGTCGGCGGCCTCGGGATCGAGCTCGAGCGCCTTGCGGAAAGCCTCTTCCGCCGGAATCGGACGGCCGAGCTGCATCTCCGCGTTGCCGAGGTTCGTCCAGGCCAGGAGCGACTTCGGGTCTTTCTGCAGGATGTCGCGGTACGTCTGCGCCGCGAGCGCGTACTTGCCTGCTTCCTCGAGGCGGACCGCGGCGCGGAGCGATTCCGCATTCGGGTCCGCCGGACGGATCACGATGGTCGCGTATCTGGTCGGCTTCCACGCCGGCTCCAGACGCTCCAGGCGGGCCCAGCGCGATTCGCCGTCGCCGAATTGCGTGCGATAGAGATTGCGGGCCGGGTCGTAGCCGTCGATGACGACGTAGTGGAAAAAGTCGTAGCCCTTGCCGGGCGCTTGGATGACCTGCAGCATCAGGATCACCGGACGCTGGTCGCGGAGCTCGGCTTCGAGCAGCGAGGCGTCGCCGGTGACGAGGCTGGCGTCGAAGCCGCGCTGGCGTGCGGCCAGGACGAGGTCGATCGACATCACCCCGCCGCGGGTCTTCGGCAGCTTGGCGTCCCACTCTTCCATCGGGACGGGGTCGCCGTAGTGCTGGAGCACGGACGAGAGCGCGCCGGCGCCGCAGGACTTGATGTCCCACTTGTGGCGGGGGACGTTCTCGATGACGCGGGCCGAGGCGGTGGGGGCGACGGAGCGTGGCGTCCAGAAGACGCACGACGACATCAGCATGGCCGCTGAGACGAGAAACACAAAACGGGCGAGCGCCTGAGGCGCCCGCCCACTTTCCCCGAAGCTCTTCACGCGCCGGGATTCTCGCATCAGGCCAGAGCGATCACGAGGATCAGCGCCGCCAGGGCGCCGATACCGATCCAGATCCACTCCTGGCGGGTGAGGCCGGCGGCCTGGAGCTGCTCGAGGTTCTGCGAGAGCTGCTGCAGATCCTGCGGCGACATCTGCTCGAGGCGCTGATTGACCTCGTCCTGCGTGAAGCCATTGGCCGTGAGTACGGCCGCAACCTGCTCGTCCGCGGCGATGCTGCGGATCGTCGTCAGGTCGGCTTCGCGCGACTCGAGGCTCTGGTTCGCCGCGGTCTTCGACGGCACCGGGCCGCCGAAAGCGGGCATCGCCGCCACGGTCAAGAGAACGACAACCATGAAAAGAAGGGATTTCGATTTGGTCACGTACAACCTCCTATGTTCTGTCCCGGCGCCCCCGGATCGGCTACGCGCCGCCGGCGGCTTCCCCTACCTCGCCGAGCACGTCCCGTGCCCGACGGCGGCCGGGTGGAGGATTGAGGATTGAGAATTGAGGATTGAGGATTGAGGATTGAGGATTCGGGCTCGACGACGCCGCCCATCCCGGCCTCCCATCCTCAATCCTCAATCCCCCATCCTCGATTCGATCTAAGATCGCCACGTGATCCGCTTCGAAGACATCCTCGACAAGGTCGAGTCGTACAAGCCCGACTTCGACGAGGAGCTGCTGCAGAAGGCGTACATCTTCTCGGCCCGCGAGCACCGCGGGCAGATCCGCAGCTCCGGGGAGCCGTACCTCGTCCACCCGCTCAACGTGGCCTACATCCTGGCCGACATGCGTCTCGACGAGACCTCCATCGCCGTCGGCCTGCTGCACGACGTGCTCGAAGACACGCTGACCACCAAGGAAACGCTGCAGGAGCTGTTCGGTGAGCAGGTGGCCGAGCTGGTCGACGGCGTCACTAAGATCTCGCGCTACGCCTACGTCTCGAAGGAAGAGCAGCAGGCCGAGACGTTCCGCAAGATGCTGCTGGCCATGGTCTCCGACCTGCGCGTCGTGCTGGTCAAGCTGGCGGACCGCCTCCACAACATGCGCACTTTGCAGTTCCTCGCCGAAGAGAAACGGCTGGCCGTGGCCAAGGAGACGATGGAGATCTACGCCCCCATCGCCAACCGCCTGGGCATGGGCCGCATCAAGGCCGAGTTGGAAGACCTCTCGTTCCACTTCCTCCACGCGCGCGAATCCGAGGAGCTGCACAAGGCCGTCGACGAGAAGATGGCCGTGTCGGGCGACGTCGTGCAGCGCATCAAGGCCACGCTCGAGCAGAAGCTGAGCGAGAACGAGATCGAAGGCGAAGTCTACGGCCGCGTGAAGTCGGTCTACTCGATCTGGTCGAAGCTGCGCCGCCAGGACATCGACATCGGTCAGCTCTACGACTACCTGGCCTTCCGCATCATCACCCCCTCGGTCCGCGACTGCTACGCGGCCCTCGGCATCATTCATCAGATGTGGCGTCCGGTCCCCGGCCGGATCAAGGACTACATCGCCATGCCGAAGCCGAACTTCTACCAGTCGCTGCATACGACGGTGGTGGCCGAGCGCGGGCAGCCGTTCGAGGTGCAGATCCGCACGCGCGAGATGGAGCTCATCGCCGAGCAGGGCATCGCCGCGCACTGGAAGTACAAGGAAGGGCGCGTCGGCGCGCATCCGGACGACCAGAATTTCCTCTGGCTGCGCCAGCTCGTCGAGTGGCAGCACGACATCAAGGACCCGCGCGTTTTCCTCAATTCCTTGAAGGTCGACCTCTATCCGGACGAGGTCTACACCTTTACGCCCAAGGGAGACGTGTTCGCGTTTCCGCGCGGCGCGACGCCGCTCGATTTCGCGTTCCGCATCCACACGGACGTGGGCGTGCATTGCGTCGGCGGGCGCGTGAACGGCAAGCTCGTGCCGCTGCGCACGCAGCTCAAGAACGGCGACATTGTCGAGATCGTGACCAGCCCGAACCAGTCGCCCAGCCGCGAGTGGATCAACATGGTCGCGACCTCGCGCGCCAAGCACAAGATCCGGCACTGGCTCAACACCGAGCAGAAACACCGCTCGCTGGAACTCGGACGCAAGCTCATCGAGCGGGAGGCCAAGCGCTACAAGGTCACGTGGCGCAAGCTCGTCGCCGAAAATGCATTGGACGGCGTTTTGTCCGAGCACGGCCTGCCGCGACTCGACGATCTCTACGCCGACGTCGGCTACGGCAAGATCTCGGCGCGCTCGATCGTGGAGCGCTTCGTCACCGACGAGCAGAAGGAGAAAGGTCCCGCCGCGCCGCAGGGCGTCATCGAACAGGCGGTCCGCAAGATCTTCCCCTTCTCGTCGTCGGCTACGATCAAAGTCAAAGGCTACGACGACCTGCTGACCTACCTCGCCAAGTGCTGTAATCCGCTGCCCGGCGAGCCGATCATCGGCTACGTCACCCGCGGCAAAGGCGTGGCCGTGCACAGCGCGAACTGTCCCAACGTCAAGAACCTGATGTTCAACCCCGACCGCGAGATCGGCGTCGAATGGGCCGACCAGCGCCAGTCGCAATTCCAGGTCGAGCTGGAGATCGTCATGGACGACCGCCAGGGCATCCTGGCCCGCGTCATCTCGACGATCTCCAACCTCAAGACGAACATCCGGGCCATGGAAACCCGCTCCCACGACGGCCGCGCCACGGTGGAGCTGGTCCTCGAGATCGCCGACCTCAAACACCTCGAACGCGTGACCCGCTCGCTCGGCGCCGTCGACGGCGTCACCCGCGTCGACCGCAAATACAACATCCGCCACGCGACGGCGTGACACGCGGAACGCTCTCGGCTCTTAATCTCTGGGTTCACTAAATCCGCGACAGAACCTCGGCACAAGGGAGCCCCTCACGCTAATCCCATACGCGCTAACTTTAGGTGAGAACAACCCCTCATCCGCCCGTTGGGCACCTTCTCCCCTCACGAGGGGAGAAGGGCAACAATCAAAGATCTCGCGAGAAATGAAGTTTGTTGCCCTTCTCCCCGCGAGGCGGGGAGAAGGTGCCGAAGGCGGATGAGGGGCCGGCGCTCGCGTAAAGTGAGCGCGTATGCACAAACCCTCTCCCCGCGAAGAGCGGGGAGAGGGGACTGGTTCACGCCAGCTGTCACCGCATTTAGCGAATCGAGTATTTAGTGTCGGCACTCATGGGTACAACCAGGATCACGATCACCATTGATGAGCACGTGCTGGCCGAGATCGACCGGTTAGTGACAGAGGGCGTTTACTTGAATCGCAGTACCGCCATCGAGGACGCCCTTCACGAACGGACCGCAAAGCGGCACCGGTCGACGCTTGCGCGAGAGTGCACCAGGCTGGATGCTCGTACGGAGCAAGCTTCGGCGGAAGAAGGCTACGTCGGTGAGAGTGAATGGCCAGAATATTGAGGAGCTGAGCTCAATCTCACGATCGACCACGGCCATGACCGACCGGCTCTCTCACTGTCGCACGTAAACGCCAACCGCCCCGCCGAGTCTCATCACCGACGTCATCCGCGTTGTGGGGTGACACAATGAGGAGACGATGAAAAGAACGAGTGCAGTGATGATGGCCGTGTCAATCGTTACTGCGCTCGCGTCCGCGGCTCACGCCGCAGGCGGCAATGTCGCGCTCACGTGGATTCCCGGCAGTACCGTCAAAGTCGAGCAGATGATCGGCGACTGTGACTACACCGCGCAGGCAAAGACTGGTCTCTGTACGCCGACCACGAGCCGCACCATCACCCGCGCCAAAGTCGAGGGGACGGATCTGGGAGCGTCGTACGAGTCGCAGGGGAAACTGATCTTCCTGTTCGGCGATACGCTCGGTCCGGCCACCGCCACGAATTACTTCGCCAGCGACACCATCGCTTCCAGCGTGAGCACCGATCCGGCCGCCGGGCTCGCGCTCGATTTCTTCACCAATCCCGACGGCACGCCCTACTTCATCCGCGTACCGGGCGTGAACATGGGCGCGTCCAATGTTCCGCACGCCGGCATTCGCCTCGGCAACACGACCTACGTCGTCTGCAATACAGGCGCGGACATCAATCTCCCCGACCCGAGCTCGAAACGCTACTCGGTGCTGACCCGCTTCGACGAGGAGGCCCGGCGATTCACCTCGCTGCGCACGGTCTCCTCCATGCCGAACGGCCGCTTCGTCACCACCGCGGTGTACGCGTCCGGAAGCGAAGTGCTGATGTGGGGCCTGGGCGCATACCGCGCCAGCGACGTCTATCTGGCCACCGTTCCTGCGAGCAGCTTCGAGAGCGGACAGGGAACGCGGTACTTCACCGGACTGGTGAACGGAGAACCAACGTGGAGCAACTCGGAATCCGCCGCGGTGCCGGTCGTCGCCGACACGAACCCGATGCCGAGTATCGGCAATGTCTCCGTCACGTTCTCGACGGACCTTGGTCTCTGGCTGATGACTTTTGACGGCGGAACGTCCCAGAGCACGGCCGGGGTGTACTTTGCCTACGCATCGGAGCCGTGGGGCCCATGGAGCGAGCCGCAGCTCGTTTTCAATCCGAGGCGCGACGGCGCGGTGGGAACGTTCATTCACGACCCGAGCATCGTGCCCAATCCCCCCGGCGACGGACTCAATGGCCCAACCATCGGCGGCAACGATCCTTTCACCACCCGCGGCGCCGTCTATGCTCCGTACATGATCGAGCGCTTCACCAGAGTGACGGGCAACAAGCTGTCGATCTACTACATCATCTCGACCTGGAACCCTTACACGATCGTCGAAATGCGCTCTGATTTCACGATCCGCCAACCCTCCGGCCGCAGACGCTCCGCGCGTCACTGACGAGAAAGAGGACGTGGAGGCCTCCGGCGGGCCGGTACGACCGGCAGCGCTTATTGAGCCCAGTCGTCGCGCAAGCACGTGTTTCGTAGACGGACGTGCGGTCAGGCTAGGCCAACAAGCGCTGCCGGTCGTACCGGCCCGCCGGAGGCCTCCCGGTGGTTTTCGTTGGCTAGACGAGCCGCAGCAGTTCGTCGATGAATCCGGCCTGACCTCCGATGATGCGCGTACGCGCTTCGTCGATGCCGAACCAGGCGCCGCGATCCACCTCGGGGAACTCCTGTTGCTTCCCCGATTTCGGCGGCCACTCCATGGAAAAGAAATTGCTGTGCAGCAGGGCCGGGTCACAGTCGCCTTCAACCGCCCAGGCACGAATCGTTTTGCCGCTCTTCTGCCGGAGCGGCACGAGCGCGCGGAAATCGCCGTCGACAGTGAACCCCGTCTCCTCCGTAAACTCGCGAATGGCCGCCGCCAGCGGCTCTTCGCCCTCGCCGACCTCCCCCTTCGGAATCGACCACGCGCCGAGGTCTTTCTTCGCCCAGAACGGGCCACCGGGATGGACGAGGAAGACCTCCAGCTCGGGCTGGCGGCGGTAGAGCAGAATGCCGGCGCTGGTTTTCATGGCCATCGGAGCGCATGTTAGACGCGGCGCGCCGTAGGCGGCGCTCCGTTTCAGTACACTGCGGTCCATGCGCATCGCCATCGTCGGTGCCGGCGTTTCCGGGCTCACCTGCGGCGTCGTCCTCGGCGACGCGGGGCATGAGGTGACGATCGTGGCGCGGGAGATCGACGACACGACCTCGCACGCGGCGGCGGCGATCTGGTATCCGTACCACGCCGGCGGTGCGGAGCTGGAGGCGTGGGCGGAGGCGACGCGCGACGCGCTCGTCGCCCTGTGCAACGTGCAGGACGCTGGCGTCTCCCTCATCGACTTTCACGTCCTCGGCGAAGGCGTGCTGCGCGTCCCGCTGATGGACACGACGCACTATCTCCCGTACCTCCGCGGACGCTTTCGCGGCGAGATCGTGCAACGCGAAGTGCGGTCCTTCGACGAGCTCGCGGACTTTGACGTCACCGTGAACTGCGCCGGCTTCGGCGCCCGCGAGCTGTGCGACGACGGCGAACTGACGCCCGGCTACGGCCTCGCCGTAGTCGTCGACCGCCCGCCGATCGCGCATGCCGTCGTGCATCCCGACGATCCGCTGATGTACGTCATCCCGCGCACGAGCGACTGCATCCTCGGCGGCTACGACTCCGCGACTCCTCCGCATGCTGACCAAGTGAACGCGATCATCGCCCGCTGCCGCGCCGCCGTGCCGGAGGTGAGCGGCGAGATCCACGGCGTCCGCCGCGGCATCCGTCCCGTTCGCACTCACGTGCGCCTCGAGCGCGAAGGACGCGTGATCCACAACTACGGCCACGGAGGTGCCGGCTTCACGTTGTCCTGGGGCTGCGCCGCGGCCGTGCTACGGCTGCTCTAAGCAGAATGCTGTCAGTCCGCCAACGAAGAAAACCAACCGGCCCGCCGGAGGCCTCAACGTCGTCTTTCTTCGTGGGTCGATTGATAGCGTTCTGCTTAGTGACGGCCGTTCGCTCTAACGTCCGCGCGCCGCGCGCGTCTGCATGGTCATGAGGACAATCTGGCTCGCGGTGTTGCTCGTCACCATTCCGCTCTCTGCTGCCGACGCCGATCTTTCCGGATTGTGGAGAGCGAAGCGGTGGTTCGGTCCCGACGCGCGCGGGGCGGTGGTCGTCGAGAAGAGCGGTGACACGTACAGCGCCGACATGATGGGCCGCGTCGTTCCCGTGCGCGTCGAGCGCGGCGGCCTGTCGTTCGAGCTCCCCAACGCGATGGGCGGCTTTCGCGGGAAGGTGCAGAAAGACGGCGACCTGCGCGGCCACTGGTATCCGCCCAACTCCACGCCGCGCAGTTTCCAGTACGCGGCGCCGCTGCATCTCAAAGCGGACGGCGCGAAGCGCTGGCGCGGCGAGCTGAAACCGTTCGACGACACGTTCACCTTCTTCCTCATGCTGACCAGGCGGCCCGACGGCTCGCTGACCGCGTTCCTGCGCAATCCCGAGCGCGACCACGGCGCATCCGTCGGCGCGGAGCGGCTCGTCGTCGACGGCAGCGCCGTGAAGCTGATGGGCAGGCGGCGCGGACAGTCCGAGGAGCGGGTGGTGGGGGAGGGGACGTGGGATGCGGAGCGCGAAGTGCTCACGCTCAACTTTCCGTGGCGCGGCGGGACGTATGACTTCCGCCGCGACGACGATCAAAGCGAGTTTTACGCGCGCGGCCGGAACCCGGCGCGGTACGTCTACCGTCCGCCGCTCGCGCGCGCCGACGGCTGGCCGACCGGCACGCTCGACGAGGCCAACATCGACCGCGCCGCCATCGAGAAATTCATCCAGGGCATTGTCGACACGCCGATGGAATCGGCGCAGACGCCGGTCATCGAAGGCGTGCTGATCGCCCGTCACGGAAAGCTCGTGCTCGAGGAGTACTTTCACGGCGAGCATCGCGACAAGCTGCACGAGACGCGCTCGGCGGCGAAGAGTCTCACCGCGACGATCGTCGGCGCGGCCATCGAAGCGGGCCTGCCGGTCACGCTGTCGACGCCGGTCTACAGCGCGATGAACGGCGGCGTGTTCCCGGACGGGCTCGAGCCGCGCAAGCGCGCCATGACTCTCGAGCATCTGCTGACGATGTCCTCCGGCTATTTCTGCGACGACACTAACGACGCCGCGCCCGGCAACGAGGACACCATGCTCGATCAGCCGGAGGAGCCTGATTTCTATCGCTTCACGCTGAAGGTGCCGATGGCGTTCGATCCCGGCCAGCAGGCCGTCTATTGCAGCGCCAACCCGAACCTGGCCCTCGGCGTCCTCAGTCGCGCGACCGGCGAATCGCCGATGGCGATCTTCGACCGCCTCGTCGCCACGCCGCTGAAGATCGAGCGCTACGGCTGGTTCCTCGACCGTGCCGGCAATCCGTACGGTGGCGGCGGCGTGCACTTCCTGCCGCGCGATTTCATGAAGCTCGGACAGCTCATGCTCAACGGCGGCACATGGCAGGGCAAGCGGATCCTCGGCCGCGATTTCGTCGGCCGCGCGTCATCGCCGCTCTACCCGCTGCGCGGCCTCGGCTACGGCTATCTCTGGTGGGTCACCGACTATCCGTACAAAGACCGCAGCGTGCGCGTCTTCTACGCCGGCGGCGCGGGCGGGCAGAGCACGATCGTCGTCCCCGAGCTCGACCTCGTCATCGCCACGTACGGCGGCAGCTACACGAACGGGAAGGCCGCGCATTACATCAGCCGCGACCTGACCAAGAACTTCATCCTCGCCGCGGTCCGCTGAGCTGTCATCCCGAGCGTGAGTCGAGGGACCTGGCGGCGTGGGGGCGCGCTGCTCGCCCTCGAGC
>DASVSV010000537.1:0-5197 GCA_036387915.1 Thermoanaerobaculia bacterium | reverse complement strand
TGAAGCCACGCCCTACGTTTCCGCGCTTTTGGACTCGGGAACGATCCGCGCGAGCATTGTGGGCCATCGCAGCGTTCCGCTTTGAGGCCGCTCATCCTGCGGTCATCTTTCTCAGGGTGGATTCCACCTTCTCGTACTCCCGCGCGAGCTGAGCGACCTTCTCGGGAACTCCGGACATGCTTCCTTCCTTGCCCGTGGATTCGAGCTCGGCGCAGAGGTCGTGCACCGCGGTTGCGCCGAGATTGCCGGAGCCGCTCTTGAACGCGTGGGCGGCGAGCGCGAGCGCGTGCGGATCGTTCTGCTCGACCGCGTCGCGGATCGCGGCGAGGCGTGATGGCGCGTCGTCGAGATAGATCTCCGCGATCTCGCGGAGAAAGTCGGGGCTGATCTCGCGAAGGCGGTCGAGCGTGGCCTCGTCGAGGACGGGCGGGATTGCCTCTCCTCCGCCGGCGGGGAGGAATTGGTTCAGCACGCGGGCGAGCTCCTCTTCGACGATCGGCTTGGAGAGATAGTCGTCCATGCCTGCTTCGAGACAGCGCTCGCGATCGCCGGTCATGGCGTTCGCCGTCAGCGCGATGATGGGGACTCTCGCGCCGCGGCGGCGCAGCTCGCGCGCGGCGGTGACGCCGTCCATCTCCGGCATCTGCACGTCCATCAGCACGAGGGCGTAGTCGGCGCGGCTGACCGCTTCGACGGCCTCGATGCCGTTCGCCACCGCATCGGCCGCGACGCCGAAGCGCTCGAGCTGCCGCACCGCCACGCGCTGGTTGACCGGGTTGTCCTCGGCGACGAGCACGCGCACGCCGGACCGCATCGGTGCGGGCGCGGCGCGATCCGCGGGCTTCGACTGCCCAAGTGGTCCGCCGAGGGAGCTGGCGATGGCGTCGAAGAGCTGCGACTGTTTGACCGGACGGGTCAGGCACTCGTCGACGCCGACCACGCGCAGGATCGGCAGATCGACGCGCGACGCGAGCGAGCTGAGGATGACGATGCGCGTCGCGGCCAGGTCCTTGTCGCACTTGATCAGCCGCGACAGCACGAGGCCGTTCATCCTGGGCAGGTTCATGTCGGTGAGGACGAGCGCGTACGGCGTCCCCGCCAGCGCCGCCTCGCGCAGCGCCGTCAGCGCCTCGGCACCGCTCGACACCTCGTCGACGGCCATGCGCCACGCCGTCAGGTTGTGGCGCAGCAGGCGGCGGTTCGTGGCGTTGTCGTCGACGATGAGCACGCGGATGCCGCGGAACGACATCAGGGAAAGCTCGCGCGAGGCCTCGTCCCACTGCGCTTCCTCGACCGGGATGTCGAACCAGAACGTCGAGCCTTCGCCGGCGACCGACGTCGCGTCGATCTTCCCGTGCATGGCCTCGACGATCTGCTTCGAGATCGAGAGGCCGAGGCCTGTGCCGCCGAAGCGGCGCGTAGTCGTGGCGTCGGCCTGCGCGAACGGCTGGAAGAGCCGCGGCAGCACGTCGTCGGGGATGCCGATGCCGGTGTCGCGCACGGAGAAGCGCACCACCAGCCGCGTGCCGGCGCGCTCGCGCAGGTCGACGTGCACGAGCACTTCGCCGGCGCTGGTGAACTTGACCGCGTTGCCGACGAGGTTCGTCAGCACCTGGCGGATGCGCCCGGCGTCGGAGCGGATGAAGCGCGGCAGGGTGTGATCGAAGAGGATGCCCAACGCGAGATTCTTCTGATTCGCGGTCTCGCTGAAGAGACCGATCACCGACTCGACGGCGGGACGCAGCTCGAAGTCGTGTTCCTCGACGGCGAGCTTCCCCGCCTCGAGCTTCGAGAAGTCGAGCACGTCGTTGATGACGGTCAGCAGCGCGTCGGCGCTGGTGCGCACGGTCTGCGCGAGCTCGCGCTGATTCGTATCGAGCTTCGAGTCGAGCAGCATGCCGCTCATGCCGATGATGGCGTTCATCGGCGTGCGGATCTCGTGGCTCATGTTGGCGAGGAACTGCGAGCGGAGCTCGGCGGTGCGGACCGCGGCCTGGCGCGCTTCGTCCGCGGCCCGGGCAAGCTCGTTCGTCAGACGCTGGTCGCGGCGCACGACGATAAACACGAAGAGGAGCAGGCCGAAGTCGACGAGGCCGCCCGCGACGAGGAGCAACTGCGCGCGGCGCGTCTCCTGCCACGACGCGGCATCGCGCTGTGCCAGGAGCCTCTCCTCGTGCCCTTCCATGTCGGCGATGATGCGCTGCACGCGGCGCATGGTGACGACGCCTTCGCCGGTCAGTACGAGCGCGCGCGCGGCCTCGAATCCCGCGCGCTGCCGCGTCTGCAGGACCCGTGCGACGTAGCGCAGCTTCTGGTCGACGGCCAGTCGCAGCAACCGCGCGCGCTGCACCTGCGACGGGCTGTCGGCGACGAGCCGTTCCAGCTCCGTCACGTTCGCGGCGATGCGCGGCCGCGCCGCGTCCGACTCCGCCGCGAACGCGCCGGCGCCGGTGATGACATAGCCGCGCTGCGAAGTCTCCGCCGCTTCGACGTCGGCCAGGAGCTGCTGCAGCGTGGTCATGACCTCGTGCGTGCGGGCCACGCCGCGCAGGGCGTTGTTCGTACGGACGGTGTTGCGAAGGGAGACCAGCACGATGCCGACCACCACACACAACGCCAGCGTGAATCCGATCAGGAGGTTGTGGCGGCGCACGCGCGGCTATCCCTCGCGTTTTTTGGCTGCCACCGCGGCGACGATCGCTTCCGCCCGCTGCGCGGGGACGCGGCGCTCGTAGCCCCACAATCCATCCAGCCATTCCGCGCCCGTGGTCTTCTCCTGCCCCTCGGCAATCATGCGCAGCGCCTCGACCACGCCGGGCACGACGTACGTGTGTCCGCGCTCGTCGCGGCGCATGGTCCAGACCCAGTCCTGCATCGTGCCGAGGTCGGTGCGGGCGTGACCGAGCATTGCGCCGAGGGCGCGCAGGCGGTGCACGACGGCGAGCAGTCCGCAGGTGGCGAAGAACGAATACGGCTCGAGCGAGTGCAGGCGCTCGCGCAGCGACTGCTCGTCACGATGCACGGTCACGGCGCCGGGCGCGATGTCGGACTGCACCTTCGCGCTGGAGACGATCGCGTGCGGACGCAGGTCGATGAAGCCGTTCACGGCCAGGTGGTAGTTGCGGTGCTCCTCGCCGTCGGTGAAGAGTTTCTGCAGCGAGTCTTCGTGCGTGACGATGGTGCCCATCGGCGCGATCCAGATGCCGGCGCGGACGACCGGCGCGCCTTTCTCGTCTTCGACGACGATCGGGGAGCCGAGCGACGGGACGGTGAACACCGCGTCGAGCACGACCTTCATCACCTTGAGATGCGCTTCGTCGCGCGCGCCGAACTGGCCCGGGTCGATGAGCGGCTTGAGCGGCAGGAGCTGCCCCGGCTTCTCCGCGGTGACGAGCGTGCGCAGGTCGCGCGCGAGCGTCTCGACGTCCCACGTGTCGACGTCGCGGAAGGTCAGCGCGCGCGAGTTCTCGAGAAAGAATTTCTTCGCGTTGAACGACTCGTCCGGATACTCCTCGATGGCCTCGACGTCGAGCGTGCGCAGCCGATGCAGCACGATCAGCAGTCCGAGCGTGTGCAGCTCGGCCTGATGTTTCGCGGAGCCGAGGTCCTGCAGCGCCATGGCGTCGACGCCGCTGAGCTGCGCGTCGAGGAGCACGGGCTGGTAGAGAAAATCGAAGACGGCGCGCGAGTTGTCGGTCTCGGTGTAGTAGCAGATCGAGTCCTCGAACCACGGCACGTTCGGGTCGTCGCCGAAGAGGCCGACCGTGGAGAGCACATGACCGAGCTCGCTGACCGAGGCCACCTTCATGACGCGGTAGAGCGCGTCGGCGTTGGCCACGCTGAAGAAGCCGTTCTCGCCGCTGCGGATGACCCACGACGGCAGCAGCTCCGCGCCGGCCTTGAAGTGCAGCGGCTTCGATTTCGCGTCTTCGAAGCGGAGCGTGGTGGGCTTGAAGACCTGCACGTACTGCTTGCGCTCGCGCGAGCCGCGATAGAGCTCGTGCGGCGCGTCGCGCAGGGCCTTGACGATGTCGCGATGCAGCGGGATGTGCTCGCGCATGCGCACTTCGTCGATGCCGATGGCGGCGGCAGTGACGAGCATGTAGATGCCGCGCTGCGCGTACTCGTGCATCAGGTGCTCGGCTTCGATGTGCTTCTGGCGCAGCGCTTCGTCGCGCGAGGCGTGGGCGAAGCCGAGCCGCGGCGTGGTGGCGCCGTCGGGGGATTCGTCGTACATGCCGCCGACGCCGGTGGTGTGCGCGACGAGCACGCGCGCGCCCCACGTCTCGCTGACCGCGGCCAGGTCGCCGGCAAAGGTCTGCTCGAACGCTTCTTTCACGTGCGCGGTAAAGTCGGCGCCGAGGTTCAGGGCGGTGCCGACGATGCCGAGGCCGCCGGTCTGATAGGCGAGGATGCTCGGCAGCGGAAAACCGAGGAGGACGGAACGGAACGGCTTGTCGCCGTAGTCGCGGAGACGGACCTTGCGGTCTTCGAGGAACGAGGTGATGGGACGCAGGCCGCGCACGTATTCGAGGAGGCTCTGCTCGATGTTCTGGCGGTCGACGCCGGCCACGCGCAGGAACTCGTCGACGGCTTCGGCGCGATGCGCGGAGTCGGAATCGGTGACGATCTCCAGTCCCGGAATCGGCCGCAGCTCGAACTTCGAGACGGCGACGTAGACGCCGCCCGGCGTGAGGAAGCCGTGCTCGAAATGCCGCGGCGTGACGCCCGCGCCCCAGCGCGTGCGGGTGATGCGCTTGAGCCGCGACTCGAAGGAGCGCACTTCGTCGTCGCTGCGCCCGGTGACGATCAGCACCGGCACGTCGTCCGGCGACGCGGGCGGGTTGATGGTCATCATCTCTTCGAGCATCTCGACCATCTGCAACGCGGACGAGCCGCCGACGGCACCGGTGCCGCCGATGAAGACGTGGACGTCGCGGTAATGGCGCGCGGCGCGCGCGGCCTCGACCAGCCGCGGCCCGAATCGGGATTTCTTGAAGCGCATGCGGAGGGGGATTATGTGCCGTCTCGGGAGGAACGTGTACGGCGTTGTTCGTTGCTCGTTGTTCGGCAGGGGGGAGTTGCTGGTTGCTGGGGCTGTTGCGTCGGAACGCGGTTCGTTCGACGTTGCTCGTTGCTCGGCAGGGGGGCCTCTCGCCGAGACGCACTCGCCGCCATCGCGCCACGAAGCCGGGCA
>DASVSV010000536.1:0-8595 GCA_036387915.1 Thermoanaerobaculia bacterium | reverse complement strand
CCCGATGACGTTTAGCGCGAGCGACAACCCCTCATCCGCCTGCGGCACCTTCTCCCCTCACGAGGGGAGAAGGGCAACAAAGGAAGCGTCTCGCGAGAGCGGTGTTTGTTGCCCCTCGCCCCGCGTGGAGCGGGGAGAGGGTGCCCGAAGGGCGGGTGAGGGGTCGTGGCGCTTGGCGAAAGGGAGCCCCTCACCCTAACCCTCTCCCCGTGCGCGGGGAGAGGGGACTGAGGCAGCGCAAGGCGCGCCGCTTTCGCGAGGGATGAACGATTCGCGCGTCAGCGCGACTTCATCTTCGCCGTCAGGTAATCCCGGTTCATCCGCGAGATGAAGCTCACCGAAATTTCCTTCGGGCAGACCGCTTCGCATTCGCGGAAGAGCGTGCAGCTTCCGAAGTAGCTCTCCATCACTTCCACCATCTTCACCACGCGCTCGTAGCGCTCGGGCTGGCCCTGCGGGAGCAGTCCGAGGTGGGAGACTTTGGCGGCGGTGAAGAGTTGGGCGGCGCCGTTGGGACATTGGGCGACGCAGGCGCCGCACTGGATGCACTCGGCGGCGTCCATGGCCAGTTCCTGCACCGGCTTCGGGATCGGGATCGAGTTCGGCTCGACGGCGCTGCCGGTGTGGGCCGAGATGTAGCCGCCGGCCTGGATGATCTTGTCGAGCGGCGAGCGGTCGACGATCAGGTCCTTGAGCACCGGGAACGCGCGCGCGCGCCATGGTTCCACGACCACCGTCTCGCCGTCATGGAAATGGCGCATGTGGAGCTGGCACGTGGCGGTGCCGCCCATCGGGCCGTGCGCGGTGCCGTTGATCATCATGCCGCACGAGCCGCAGATGCCTTCGCGGCAGTCGTGCTCGAAGTGAATCGGCTCCTCCCCTTTTTCGGTGAGGCGCTCGTTCACGACGTCGAGCATCTCCAGGAAGGACGCGTCGGAGCTGATGTTCTCGGCCTTGTACTCGACGAAGCCGCCCTCGGCATCGCGCGATTTCTGCCGCCACACTTGCAGTGTCAGATTCATTTATAGGACCTCGTCGCGAGCTTCACTTCCTCGTAAACCAGCGGCTCTTTGTGCAGCACGGGCTCGTTCCCCTCGCCCTTGTGCTCCCACGCGGCGACGTAGAGGAAGTCGTCGTCGTTGCGCTGAGCCTCGCCGTCCGGCGTCTGGTACTCGGTGCGGAAATGGCCGCCCGCGGATTCCTCGCGGTGCAGCGCGTCGATGCACATCAGCTCCGCGAGCTCGAAGAAATCGGCCACGCGGCCGGCCTTCTCGAGCGCCTGGTTCGGTTCGTCGCTGCCGCCGGTGACGCGCACGTCGCGCCAGTACTGCGCGCGCAGCTCGCGGATCTTGCCGAGCGCCGTCTTCAGCCCCTCGGCCGTGCGAGCCATGCCGCAGTAGTCCCACATGATCCCGCCGAGCTCCTTGTGATACGAGTCGACGCTGCGCGTGCCTTTCGCGCCGAGGAGCTTCGCGATGCGCTCGCGGGTTTCGCGCTCCGCCTCGGCGAACGCGGGATGGGTGACGTCCACCTTCTTGCCGAACTGTTCGGCCAGGTAATCGCCGATCGTGACCGGCAGCACGAAATAGCCGTCCGCGAGTCCCTGCATCAGCGCACTGGCGCCGAGCCGGTTCGCGCCGTGGTCGGAGAAGTTCGCCTCGCCGATCACGTACAGACCCGGCACCGTCGACATCAGGTTGTAGTCGACCCAGAGACCGCCCATCGAATAGTGCGGCGCCGGGTAGATGCGCATCGGCGTCTCGTACGGATCCTCGGCGGTGATGTCGTGGTACATCTCGAAGAGGTTGCCGTAGCGCTCCTCGATCAGCGGACGCCCGAGCCGCTTGATGGCGTCGGCGAAGTCGAGATAGACGCCGCGTCCCGAGGGACCGATGCCGCGCCCTTCGTCGCAGACTTCCTTGGCCGCGCGCGAAGCGATGTCGCGCGGTGCGAGGTTGCCGAAGCTCGGATACTTCCGCTCGAGGTAGTAATCGCGCTCCGCCTCGGGGATGTCTTTCGGCGCGCGCTTGTCGGCTTCCGCCTTCGGCACCCAGATGCGGCCGTCGTTGCGCAGCGACTCGGACATCAGCGTGAGCTTCGACTGGTAGTCGCCGCTCTGCGGGATGCAGGTCGGATGGATCTGCGTGTAGCAGGGATTGCCGAACGCCGCGCCGCGCTTGTGCGCGCGCCAGATGGCCGTTGCATTCGAGGCCATGGCGTTCGTGGAGAGATAGAAGACGTTGACGTAGCCGCCGGTGCCGAGGACCACCGCGTCGGCGGCGAACGTCTCGATCTTCCCGTTGACCAGGTTGCGCGTGACGATGCCCTTGGCCTGTCCGTCGACGACGACCAGGTCGAGCATCTCGTAGCGGTTGTACTGCTTGACGGTGCCGAGCGCGATCTGACGCTCCAGCGCCTGGAACGCACCGAGGAGGAGCTGCTGCCCTGTCTGCCCGCGCGCGTAAAAGGTGCGCGAGACCTGCACGCCGCCGAAGGAGCGGTTCTCCAGAGCGCCGCCGTATTCGCGCGCGAACGGCACGCCCTGCGCGACGGCCTGGTCGATGATGTCCACCGACAGCTCGGCCAGACGGTGCACGTTGCCTTCGCGGGCGCGATAGTCGCCGCCTTTGATGGTGTCGTAGAAGAGGCGGTAGATGCTGTCGCCGTCGTTGCGGTAATTCTTGGCGGCGTTGATGCCGCCCTGCGCGGCGATGGAGTGCGCGCGCCGCGGCGAGTCATGGAAGACGAAGCACTTGACGTTGTAGCCGAGCTCCCCGAGGGTCGCCGCGGCGGACGCGCCGGCCAGGCCCGCGCCGACGACGATGATCTCGTACTTGCGCTTGTTGGCCGGGTTCACCAGCTTGTAGTGCGATTTCGCGTAGGCCCACTTGTCCGCGAGCGGGCCGGGAGGAATCTTGCTGTCCAGTTGCATTCGATTCACCTGACGAATCCGAGGAGCACGCTCAGCGGGAAAGAGAGGTTGCCGGCGGTGATCAGCACCGCGAACGCGGTGGCGAACATGCGCCGCCAGTTCTCGAAGCGCTTGTGGGTCACGCCGAGCGACGAGAACATGCTCCAGACGCCGTGATAGAGGTGCAGGCCGAGGGCGAGGTTGGCGATGACGTAGACCGCCGCCACCCACCAGATCCTGAAGCCGCTGACGAGGTTGTAGTAGACGTCGCCCTCGCGGAAGTCGTGATGGGCCTGCCCCGTGGTGAGGTGCAGGAGGTGGTAGATCACGAAGAGCAGGATGATCACCCCGCCCCAGCGCATGGTCCGCGAGGCGTAGCTCGCCTTCGCGTACTGGCGGTCGCGGTAGCCGACCGGCCGGGCCTGGCGGTTCATCATCGTCAGCGCGTACGCGGAGTGGATGTGGAAGATCACCGCCACGAGCAGCACGATGCGCGAGAGCCAGAGCATGCCGGTCTCGGGCACGGCCGGGCCGAACATGGTGCGCAGAAAGTGCGCGTATTCGTTGAGATGCTCGGGACCCATGTACAGCTTCAGGTTCCCGACCATGTGCGCGAAGATCCAGCCGAAGAGGATCAGGCCGGTCACGGCCATGACCGCCTTCTTCCCGATGGCAGAACGATAAAAGTTCCCGAACCACGTCATTTGGAGATCACCTCGAGCGGGGACGGCGGCAGGCTGCATTCGGGCGGCATCATATCGAGGAACGGTGCGGGGTCAACTGCCCGCCGGGCTTGGTCGTCGGGTGGTCGAGTCTTCGGGCGTGGGGGGGGGAGTCTCACAGTCTCATAGGCTCACAGTCTCACAGGAGAACCTATGAGCCTATGAGCCTATGAGGCTATGAGACTGTGACCCCATGAGGCTAGACGTTCTGACATTCGTCACCCTCCCTGCCTGACAACACCCAATGGTGCGCGCGGATGCCCGGATGCATCCTGTGCCCATGCTTCCCGCCCAATTCATCTCCGTCCGCAAACACTACGGTCCGATCGAGGCGCTGCAGGGGATCGACTTCTCGATCGCCCCCGGCGAGCTGGTCGCGCTCCTCGGCGCAAACGGCGCCGGCAAGACTTCCGCGGTGCGCATCCTCCTCGGGCTGGCGAAGCCGACCGCGGGCACGGTGCGCGTCTTCGGCGGCGATCCGCGCGACGCGGCGACGCGTGCCCACATGGGCGCGGTGCTGCAGGTTGCACGCGTGCCGGAGACGCTCCGCGTGCGCGAGCACATCCATCTCTTCTCCAGCTATTACCCGAACCCCATGCCCGTCGAAGAAGCGATCGCCGCGGCGGGCCTGCAGGGACTGGAGCGCCGCAAGTACGGCCAGCTCTCGGGCGGACAGCAGAAGCGCGTGCTCTTCGCGCTGGCCATCGTCGGGAATCCCGACCTGCTGGTCCTCGACGAGCCGACGGTCGGCCTGGACGTCGAGGCGCGGCGCGCTCTCTGGAAACAGATCCGCGCCTTCATCGCCCGCGGCAAGTCCGTCCTGCTGACGACGCACTACCTGGCCGAGGCCGAGGCGCTGGCCAATCGGGTGATCGTGCTCAATCACGGCAGCGTCGTCGCGCAGGGCACGGCGGCCGAGGTCAAAGGCAGCGCGGCCACGCTCGAAGACGCGTTCATCGAATTACTGGAGGCCTCGTGAAGCTCTACCTGCTCGAGATCAAATACGAATTCCTCAAGGCGCTGCGCAATCCGGCGTACTCGATCCCCACGCTCCTCTTCCCCCTCTTCTTCTATTTCTTCTTCGGGGTGATGTTCGGGATGAAGCAGACCGGCACCGTGAAAATGGCCGCGTACCTGATCGCGACGTACGGCACGTTCGGCGTCATCGGCGCGGCGTTCTTCGGCTTCGGCGTTTCCGTGGCCATCGAGCGCGGCCAGGGATGGCTGGAAGTGAAGCGCACCACGCCGATGCCGATGGCCGCGTACTTTGTGGCCAAGATGGCCATGGCCATGATCTTCAGCTCGATCATCGTGATCATGCTGCTGATCCTCGGCGTGACGGTCGGCGGGGTGGAGATGCCGCTGACGACGATGCTGACGCTGTTCGGGACGCTGGTCGCGGGCTCGATCACGTTCTGCGCGTTCGGCCTGGCCGTCGGTTTTCTGGCGGGACCGAACTCCGCGGCGCCGATCGTCAACCTCTTCTATCTGCCGACGGCGTTCCTGGCGGGACTCTGGGTGCCGATCGTGTTTCTGCCGAAATCGATCCAGCAGATCGCGGTCTGGCTGCCGCAGTACCACTTCTCGCAGCTCGCCTTGCGCACGATCGGCGGCTCGCAGGATCAGCCGGTCGCGCTGCACGTCGGTGCGATGGCCGCGGCCACGCTGCTCTTCGCCGCGATCGCCTGGATCGGCTATCGCCGCGACGAAGGCAAGTTGTACGGATAAACTGGCCGGCACAACATGCGACGTCTGATCCCGCAGGACACCGATCTCGGATGGACGCCGTGGGCGTGGACCGTCTACATCGTCCCGTTCCTCCTCGCACCGATGTACACGTCCCGCTTCGCCAATCCGCAAGGCTGGCTGCTGTTCGGCGGGACGACGCTGTTTTTCCTGGCGCTCTACTTCCGCAGCTACTGGGTGCGCGGCCGCGAGCTCTATCTGATCGCCGCGGCCATAGTCGCTTTCGGCATCGGCTTCTGGCCGGTGGCGCCCGCGGCGGGCGCGTTCTTCATCTTCGCGGCGGGTACGCTCGGACGCGTGACGCCGACGCGGCGCGCATTCACGATCGTCGGCTGCATCGCGGCGGTCGTGGTGGTGGAGGCGTGGGTCATCGAGCGGGCTTGGTACAACGCCATCTGGCCGTTTTTCTTCACCATTCTGATCGGCGCGCTGAACGTGCACTTTGCGCAGGTGCATCGCGCCAACGCCCGGCTGCGGCTGGCGCAGGATGAGATAGAGCATCTGGCCAAGGTCGCGGAGCGCGAGCGGATCGCCCGCGATCTCCACGACCTCCTCGGCCACACGCTGTCGCTGATCATCCTGAAGTCGGAGTTGGCCACGAAGCTCTCGGACCGCAATCCGGAGCGCGCGCGCGAAGAGATCCGCGACGTGGAGCGCATCGCCCGCGAGGCACTCGCCGAAGTGCGCTCGGCGGTCACGGGCTATCGCTCCGGCGGACTGAAGTCGGAGATCCAGCACGCGCGCAGCACACTGGCGACGGCCGGCGTGGCGCTCGACTGCGAAATGCATCCGCAACTGACCGTGCCGCCGGCGCATGAGGCGGTGCTCTGCCTCGCATTACGCGAGGCGGTGACGAACATCGTCCGCCACTCCGGCGCCCGCCGCTGCAAGATCACGCTGCGCGCGAACGACACCACGGCCATGATGTCGATCACGGACGATGGCCGCGGCGGCACGGAGCCGTTCGGCAGCGGCCTCTCCGGGATGCGCGAGCGGGTGGAGGTGCTAGGCGGCTCGCTGACGCACGACGGCCGGCACGGGACGACGCTCACGGTATCGCTGCCTCTGCAGGCGACTCGCGAACAGGAGCGTTCCGCGTGATCCGCGTGGTCATCGCGGAGGACCAGGCCATGGTCCTCGGCGCGCTGGCGGCGCTGCTCGAGATCGAAGGCGATCTCGAAGTCGTCGGCCGCGCGCAGGACGGAGAGGAAGCGCTGGCAATCTGTCGCGAGAAGAGGCCGGACGTGCTGCTGACGGACATCGAAATGCCCCGCCGCACGGGCCTCGAGCTGGCGACCGCGCTCAAGCAGGAGAAACTCCCGACGCGCGTGATCATCCTGACGACGTTCGCCCGCGGCGGCTATCTCCGCCGCGCACTGGAAGCGGGCGCGTCGGGCTATCTATTGAAGGACTCCCCCGCCGAACATCTCGCCAACGCCGTGCGCCGCGTGAAAGCCGGCGGACGCGTCGTCGATCCCGAACTGGCCGCCGAGGCGTGGGGCGAGCCCGATCCCCTGACGGACCGCGAACGCCAGGTGCTGCGCATGGCCGGCGACGGCGAAAGCAGCGCAGATATCGCCTCGACGCTCCACTTGTCCGAGGGAACGGTGCGCAATTACCTGTCGGAGGCGATCAGCAAGCTCGGCGCGGGCAATCGAATCGAGGCTGCTCGCATCGCGCGAGATAAAGGGTGGCTTTGAATCGGGTAAAGGGTGAAAGGTAAAAGGTAAAAGTCGCTCCGCGTCATGCACGGTTCGCGTCAGCCGGGCCTTCAGCGCGAAGCGACTTTTACTTTTTACCCTTTACCTTTTCGCCTAGCCTCACCCGCAATTCCTCGCGCACGCGCAATCCGGTCATTTTCTTGTCGCACGCAAACGCGTCTTTGTACGCGACGTGGGCCATGTAATCGGTCGTGGCGACGCGGTGCTCCGACGCCGGCTCGATGGCGGTGACGTAGGACGTCTCGCCCGCGACCTTCAATAGATTGCGGAGCTGCGCGTCGGACATCGCGCAGACCACGATCTCGTTGTCGTACGGCATTGCCCCTCGCAGCGACTCCATCGTCAGCGTGCCGGCGGCGAGCGGGCCGCGGAAGCTGCTCTTGGTCGAGATGGCCACGGTGGCGTTCGTGGCGGCGCGCATCGCATCCAGCGCGCGCATCCCCAGCGCCTCGGTGCCGATCGGCGCGGGCAGCGTACTGATGGGGGCGAAGAGGGCGCTGTATTGCGGGTCGCGCTCGAGCTCCTGCTGCATGCGCGCGACGCGCTGGGCGATGACGCGGTCCTCGGGCAGCGACGCGTCCACCGGAATCAAGCCACCGCGCACCGATTTCACGAATCCCTTGTCGACGATCAACTCGACACGGCTGATGTACGTCAGATACTGCGACGGCGAGATGTACGTGGTCTTCGTGTCGGGGATCTGCACGAGGTCGCGCTTCAGATGACTGTGCGACCCGAAGATGACGTCGATGCCCGGGACGGCACGGGCCAGCGCGTAATCGTCGTCGACGTCCTGATGCCCGATCAGCACTACCGCGTCGACGCGCTCTTTTTCGCGCAGGGTGCGCACCGTCTCGCGTGCCGCGGCCACGGGATCGCGGAAGGTGTAGCCCTTCACCAATCGCGCAAAGTCCGCTCCGGCCACTGCAAAGACGCCGATGCGAGCGCCTTTCGACTTCAGCACCACGTACGGACGGAAGCCGGGCGTATTCGCGCTGAGGATCGGATACTTCGTGCTCTTCCGGCACTTCGCCAGCGCCTCGGCACCGTAATCGACGTCGTGATTGCCGAAGGCCATCGCGTCGACGATGCCGTTCCACCACGGCCATTCCGCGCACTGGTATTTGTCCGACCACGCCGGCGCGCCCTTGTTGACCGTATCCCCGCCGCTGAACACCAGCGCCCCGCCCCGCTTCTGCTGCCGAAGATACCCGATCGCCCGCGCAATCCCGCCCCGCTCCCCCTCGTCCGTGTAAAACGGCAGGGCGTGGGAGTGGTAATCGGAGAAATGGAGCAGCGTGACGGTGGTTTCGGCGCTGAGAGGGAAGGCGGTCGCGAGGATGATGAGGAACCGGCGCACGATGGGTAGTTTAGTTGGTTGCTGGTCGCTGGTTGCTGGTGCGGCGTCGCGATGCTGCACTAGCAGAATGGTGTCGATGGGACCCACACATGCTCGCCGGGATCGTTCCCGACGCCAGAAGCGCGGAAACGTAGG
>DASVSV010000535.1:0-9133 GCA_036387915.1 Thermoanaerobaculia bacterium | reverse complement strand
GACTCGCTGCACCTTGTCCGACTCGCCGCAAAGGCATAACCATCCGAACCGCCGTGTGCGGACCCGCATGCACGGTGGTGTGGGAGGGGGTGCGCCGCGAGGCGCCCTCCTATCCCGATCCCCCGGCTTCCAGCCGGGGGTTGGTACGTACCAACCTCTAACAGCCCGCGTTAGCGGGCGACAGTAACGGGAGTTTCTTGGAAGCCGCCACGATTCACGAAAAACGCGTGGAGCGGCGGGCTTTAGCCCGCCGCAGCTCCCGCCGCCCTTCGGTGGGCTGAAACCCACCGCTCCACGACGCGCCGCGGGTGCATGCCCTGCGGCTTCCAAGAAACTCCCGGTACTGTCGCCCGCTAACGCGGGCTGGTTAGGTGGGACGTACCACCCCCGGCTGAAGGGCTTGTTGCCCAAACCCCGCGGAGCGATTTCTGCGCTTCGCAGGTGCACAGAATTCGCGATGTGTCCCACGAACACGTCGCCGCTGCGCAATAGAGCTCGATTTCGACACTCCAAAATCGTCCGTCTGCCGAAACAGGAGCTGAGCAACACGCCCTGAAGCCGGGGGCTATTTTCTACAGCCGCCGACGGCGGCAGACCTGACCGCGCGCGACGCCGACGGCGGCAGACTTGCCCGCGTAGCGGGCTTCAGGAAGTAGCCCCCGGCTCAGCCGGGGGAACAAGCTGCCTTTGATTCCAGCGCGCGTAGCGGGCGACAGTCGTGCACCCGTTTCTTCCGCAGGCGCGGCGCCACGCCGTCACGCGCTCAAAATGACATCACTTACGCGTATTGGAACGCAGCCCATCAATACCCAAGGCCGGTCGCGTAATTCGTGGCGCCAGTGGCAAGCACCGTTGCGTCATGCGTCACGGACCAGCAGTTGTTCGTGTAATGCGTGTGACCGCTGTACTCCTTGAACACTCCGTTCAGCACCTTCAGCTTCTCGCCGACCATCATGTGTGTATAGAACTGCGACAGCCGCTGCTGGTTCCACGATCCGCCGACCAGGTTGTTGATGGTGATGCTGGTGCCGTTCGTGTCCTTGAGCGACAGCAGCAGCACGGCCGGCGCGGGGAAGAGACAGAACGGGTTCCCGGCCGCACCCGGAACCGTGAAGCCCGGCGTCAGCGTGTAATCGGTCGTGCCGTACGTGCACTCGACGAGGTACTCGAACGGCTCGCGTCCGCTGTTGTTGAGCACAAAATCTCGGACCATGTATTCGTAGTCGTACATGATCGGGTGATTCGTCCCGGCGACGAGCGTGACGAGGTTGTTCGCGACGTTGCCCGGTCCGCCGAGGTTGTTGCCGATCAGGTGACCGCGATTGTGGTGAATCGGACAGATTCCGCCGCCCCAGCCCGGAGGATTGATCGAGCCCGACGCGCCCGAGCCGCCGGTCATGTTGTTGGAGCGCAGCGTGGCTTTGGCGCTGGTGACGACGTTCGCCGTCACGGCTTTCACGTTCGGGAAGCCGAGGGTGACGTTGGCGGTGGTGTATGCGATTGGTGGTGCCATCAGTTGATCTTTACCAGCGAGCCTTTGACGGTGAGGATGCCGCCCGCTTCCACGGTGTGCATGCCGGATGCTTTGGTCGTTGCCATTGCGCCTTCATTGGTCATGTTCACCGAGGCTTTGTTGGTGACGTTCATGGCCTCGTTCTTCAGGTCGGTGGTGGCCTTGTTGGTGATGTTCATGCCTTGGGTCTTGAGATCGGCCGTTGCCTTGGCGGTGAGATTGGCGCTCGATTCGAGAGCCATGTCGCCGGTGGACTTGATGGTGATCTTGCCGGCCACAGTAATGGCCAGGTCGCCGTCGATCTTGAGGGTGTAATTCTTCGTCACCTTCTGTTCGAACTCGTCCTTGTTCGTGTGCGTCTCTTTCTTGGTGACGGTGACGTCGCGTGTGCCGGCCACGTCGTGGGTCTCGTTGCCCTTGTCGACGTCGATGTCGCGATCGCCTTCCTTGACCTGCAATTTGTCGGTGCCTTTGGTCAGGGTGACGGTGCGGTTGTTGTGGACGGTGACGGTCTGATTCCCTTCGCCGTCTTTCTCGAGCGTGCCGACCTTGTGCGTCTCGTCGTGCTTGACGACGGTATTGAGGTCCTTCTGCGCCTGCAGGAACACCTCTTCCGAATCCTTCTTGTCCTCGAAGCGGAATTCATTGAAGCCGCCGCCGCCCTTGGAGACGTTGCTCTTGATGGTGCTCTTGGTCTGGTCGGCAGGCAGCGTGTAAGGGACGGTCTGTTCGGCGTTGTAGACCGACCCTGTAATTAGCGGACGATCGGGATCGCCTTCGAGAAAGCTGACCACCACTTCCTGCCCGATGCGCGGCAGGAACATCTGTCCCCACGATTTCCCGGCCCACCCTTGTGCGACGCGAATCCAGCAGGAACTGTTCTCGTCATTTTTGCCCTTCTGGTCCCAATGAAACTGCACTTTCACGCGGCCGTATTTATCGGTCCAGATCTCCTCGCCCGATTTGCCGACTACGATGGCGGTCTGTGTGCCGGGAATGACCGGCTTTCGCGTGCTGCGCGGCGGGCGGTAGGTGAGGTCGGCGGGGAATGCCTCGAATGAGTTCGAATAGCCGTCGAGCGTGGCAGTGTGCGAAACGCGTGCAATCGCGTACGCGGCGTTGACGTCGTCGCGATAATGTTTGGCCAGCGTCGACTTCGCGCCCGGATACCAAGCGCGGACGAAGCTCGTGCCGCGCAGGCTCTTGTGCGGCACCTCCCTTTCCTCCATGCGCAGCTTGGCCTTGGCGTCGGAGGCGTCTTTCTTCACGAAGCCGCCGGGATATTCGTAAATCCGGCGCGTGCTGCCGTTGGTGGCCTTGGTGCTGTCGGTGGAGCCCATCAGGTCCGTCGACGGCGTCTCGAATCCGAAATCGTCAACGGCATATTTGCCCGGAATCACGGCCTGCTCGATGGTCAATGACGTGACGACGTTCTGCTGCGCCCACAATCCGTATGTCGCGTAATCCACGGTGGCGGCGCCGGGACAATCGGTAAAGGCAGACGACGCATCCGCGAGCACGAGGGTGTGCTTCCCGTCCGCGTGCTCGAAGGTATAGAAGATCCCCGCGTCTTCGAGCAGCCGCGACACGAACGCGAACGCGCTCTCGTTGTACTGCACGCAATATTCGAGAGCCGTGTACGTGCCGGTGGTGGAGTTCTTGTAGTCGGTGAACCCGAGCTCGTCGAAAAGGCCGGTGACGATCTCGATCACGGTCTTGTTCTGCCAGATGCGGCAGTCGACGCTCATCGACATCAGCCAGAACCACGGATGGAGCTCGGCGTGATACGTGTAGAAACGCGCGTCGCCGCCGGCCTGCACGAACCGCCCCACGATGCCGTTGACGTAGCGCGTGGTCGAACCGTCCGCCAGCGCGATCTTGATGGTGGCGCTCTTCCCGACGATGGCCGCAAAGTCGAGCGCCTTCTCCTCAGACTTCATCTCCAGGAAAAAGTGGAACAGCCCGGAGATCCGCTCCTCGCCGTGCACGCTCTGGATGATGAGTTTGTCCGCGCCAAGCGGCGTGGTGATGGTGAGGTATTTGTTGGCGTCACTGAAGGCCATGGGTGCGTTCCTCGCGAGGGACAAGGGTACACTGACGGCATGTCACTCCTGTGGGCCGAGCGCGCGGTGGACTACGTCCGGACGACGGTGGGGATGCTGTCCAACAATCGCCAGTACGATCAGCGCATCGGCGACGTCAACGTCGGCGCCGCGCGCGTCGAGGGGTACACGCGCAGCTCGAACGCCGAGGCCGATGAGCACAAGCAGCTCGCCGCGGAGGCGAGCGCGTACGTCGAGCTGAAGGCCGGCAACTGCGATGAAATGGCGAAGGCCGCATTCGTCTGGCTGGCACAGCACGACGAGGTGCGGCCGCTCGAGCTGGCGTACTTCAGCAGCGTCCAGGCGGCGGTGAACGTCCGTCTGTTCGGCACGAACGACCACGAGGACGTCGAGCCCGATCACAGCTTCGTGATCATCGGCCGGCAGATGGGGCAGGCGGAGCGGCGGGAGCGGCAGCAGAACATCATTTCAATGTCCGCATACTCGACGTGGAACTTCGGCACCGTGATCTGCGACCCCTGGGCAAAGCGCGCGTACATGGCGCACAAGCTGCTCATCGAGGCGGAGATGATCAATCGCGTGACCGCGAACCGCACCCAGCTCTCGTGCTCGATGCGGCTCGAGGTCGGCGAGCGGTGGCGGGGTTGACATGCGCCTCTTTCTGCAGGACGGTCCCGCGCGGCTGCAGATCCTTTCGCCGAGTCACATGCGGCAGTTCCGCGACGTCGAGGCAGCGCGCGAGTTTCTCCGTCCGCTGATCGCGCAGGCGGGCAACGGCATGGCCATCCGCCGCGCCATCGGGCCGCAGGTCGCCGTGACCGACGGCGAGCTCCTCGATGCGCTCGCGAAGCGGCTCGTGCAGGAAGGCCTGTACGTCGTGTCGTGCGCCGACACGTGGCTGGCTTCGATCCAGGGCACGCTCACCGAGTCCTCCGCGGCTGCTGCCGGAACCGCTGCCGCCGCCGCGGCAGCGGCTGCAGCGACGACCACGCCGCTGCAGGACGAGGAGGCGGCGCAGGCGGCGAGCACGAAGGATCAGGTCGAGGAGAAGCACTTCATCGAGATCGAGCTGCTCGACGACGAAGGCAATCCCGTCGCGGACGAGGCCTGGTTCGTCGAGCTGCCCGACGGATCGACGAAATCGGGACGCACCGACGCGAAGGGATTCGCGCGCATCGACGGCGTCGATCCCGGCACGGCCAAGGTGACGTTCCCCGACATGGACAAGAACGCGTACAACCCTGGAGGTGGCTGATGCCCTTCCATACCGTGGCCGCCGGCGACACGCTCCTCGGCCTCGCGGCCGCGAACGGGCTCGACTCGTGGGAGGACATCGTCAACGCGCCGGAGAACGCGTCCGTCAAAGAGACGCTCACCGATCCTGGCGTGGTCAAGACCGGCCTCAGTCTCTTCATTCCGAACAAGGTCATGAAACAGCAGCCGTCGGCGGTCGACGCGAAGCATCCGTTCACGGTCAAGCGTCCGAAGGCATGGCTGCGGCTGGCGATGAAGAACGCTGACGGCACGGCGCTGGCCAACTGCAAATACGAGCTGACGGTCGCGGGGAAGACCACCTCCGGCACGATCGCGGCGGACGGGATCATCGAGCAGGCCGTGCCGATCGACACGAAAGCGGGTGCGCTGAAGGTCTGGACCTCCGCGACGGAATTCGAGCAGTGGGAGCTGAAGATCGGCTGGCTCGATCCGATCAGCGAGGAGTCGGGCGTGAAGGAGCGGCTGGCGAACCTCGGCTTCGGCGAAGACCTCACCACCGCGGTGAAGGCGTTTCAGGCGCGCGTGGGACTGGAAGTCACCGGCACGATCGACGACGCGCTGCGCGGCAAGCTGAAGACCTACTACGACCCGGCCCAGGACGAGACCTCGCAGGACGTCGAGCCGCCCGCGGAAGAGGAGGCCGCGGCGTCATGACCCTTGTCGCCCACGTGCAGCTCTGCAAGGCCGCAGGCGAGGCGGGCGACAAGCTGCGCCTGCGGTCGTGGATCGAGATCCAGCTCATCGGCGAGGACGATCAGCCGATCCCGAGCGTCAACTACGCCATCGCGCTGCCGGGCGGCACGATCGTCAGCGGCACGCTCGACTCGCAGGGAATGGCACGCGTCGCGAACTTACCAGCAGGCATGTGCAAGGTTTCGTTCCCCGATCTCGACAAGGACGCGTGGACGCCCGTCGAAACGCAGTCGCAGACGGGCCAGGAGAGCGCGGCGTGAGCCTGCGCGACGAGGCCGATCTCGTCCGCGAGTCGTACGACCGCGTGCCGTACGCGAGCGGCTCGTATCACCAGACCCACCCCGATCACCTGGCCACGCTGGCACTGCTGCACGGACTCGAGGCCGCGCCGCCCGCGCGCTGCCGCGTGCTGGAGCTGGGATGCTCGGACGGCGGCAATCTGATTCCGATGGCGCTCGAGCTGCCGGCCAGTGAGCTCGTCGGCATCGACCTCTCGCCTCGTCAGATCGAGACCGGCGTCGCGCACGTGCGCGAGCTCGGCCTGACGAACGTCGACCTGCGCGCGACGAGCATCCTCGACGTCGACGCTTCGCTCGGCACGTTCGATTACGTGATCTGCCACGGCGTCTACTCGTGGGTCGCGCGCGACGTGCAGGAGCGCATCCTGGCGATCTGCCGCGAGCACCTTGCGCCGAACGGCGTGGCGTACGTCAGCTACAACGCGCTGCCGGGATGGCATCAGCGTGCGTTCATCCGCGACCTCGTGCTGCACGCAACGGGCGGCGTCGACGATCCCGAGGCGCGGGCGGCGCGGGCGTTCGAGCTGATCGGATTTCTCTCCGACGCGACGGCGCGCGATCAGGACCCGTGGGCGCAGATCCTCCGGACGACGCGCGAGCAGTTCGACGCGTGGAGCGATCAGCCGACGTACCTCGTGCACGACTACTTCGAGCGGACGAACGAGCCGCTCTACTTTCACGAATTCGCCAGGCGCGCGGCCACGCACGACCTGCGGTATCTCGCTGACGCCGAGGCGCCGATGAACGAGCACGACAACCTGGGGCCGGAGGTCGCGGGAAAGCTGCGCGCGTTGTCGGGCGATGCGATGGAGCAGGAGCAGTACTTCGACTTTCTCGTGAACCGCTCCTTCCGCCGCACGCTGCTGGTGCACGAAAGCGCGACGCCCGATCGCACCATGAATCCGGATCGGATGCGGCGCCTGCACGCCGCCACGTCCGCGCGACCGGTGTCCGCGGAGCCCGACCTGCGTCCCGGCGTGCCGGAGACGTTCGAGAACGAGAAAGGGAAGCCGTTCGCGTCGTCGCATCCGGCGGCGAAGGGCGTGCTGGTGGCGCTCGCTGCCGCGTGGCCGCAGCCGGTGTCGTTCGACGCGCTGCGCGCGCAGGTACGCGATGCGGACGACGCACTGATCGCGGACCTGCTCTGGTCTCTCTACTGGAGCGGTGTCGCCGAGCTGCACGTCGAGCCGCCGCATTGCGCCGACGCGATCGGCGACAAGCCGCGAGCGTCGAAGCTCGCGCGGCTGCAGGCCTCGCGCGGCCCGATGGTGACGAACCAGCGCCGCCGCGTGCTGAAGATCGACGACCCGGTCGCGAAGTTCCTGCTGCTGCAACTCGACGGCACCCGCGACCGCGCCGCACTGGTCCGCCTCCTCGACGCCGAGGCCTCGGCGGGGCGGCTGGACATCAGCGCGGGAGGAGAGCGCGTCGACCCGCTGCGCATCCCGATGGTGCTCCAGGCCGTCCTCGACCACCACCTGCAGCGCCTGCTGCGCCTCGCGCTGCTGGTTTAACTATGGAGTGCGGCGGCCTGGCCGCCGCTTTCGACTTCGGGAGCCAGCGGCCATGGAGTTGCCATCACCATTCGCATGTTTGGCGGAAAGGTTTGGCGCTCGCCACGAATGGCGTTCGCACCCTCTTCGCAACTCAGGGGCGTCAGCGTTTCTGCGACGAGCAGCGCGTTGGAAAGCGGCGGCCAAGCCGCCGCACTCCATATTCCGTCCACCGGAGGGGTGAGCCGGGAAGCTTCCTCTGGCGAACCCCGGCCCTTGGTGGTAGCGTGATGACTTCCATCCACAACTAAACCAGAGGAGAGAGCATCCATGGACCGACGTCGCTTTGTCCGTACCGTAGGCAAGGGATCCGCCGCACTCGCACTCAGCCTCCACGCCGGCAGACTTTTCGGCCAGCAACCGCCACCACCGCAATACCCGGTTGATTGTTCGCCGCCGGCGCACGGTCAGCCGAAGAGAATCACGTTCGACACCACCATCGACGTGACGCCGCGCAAGAGCGTCTGGGACCTCAGCGCCGGCGAGCTCGATCGGCTGCGCGCCGCATACGCCGCGCTCCGCGATCTGGCCGCGAAAGACCCCAGCGATCCGCGCGGCTGGATGCAGCAGGCCAACGTGCACTGCTTCAACTGCAGCGGCGGATTCGATCCGAGCAACGTCGAGATCCACGGCAGCTGGTGGTTCATGCCCTGGCACCGCTGCTATCTCCACGTTCACGAACGGATCCTCGCCAATCTGATCGGCGACCCGTCGTTCCGGCTTGCGTACTGGGATTGGGATACCTATCCCGGTCACGCCACGCTGCCGCCGCCCTACGTGCCGGCAGGGCAATCGTTGTACGACGTCTATCGCGGCGTGAGCGCCACCGACGTCCTTCCGCGCCGCATCGTCGGACCGACGGCCATGAGTATCGTCCTCGGAACGCAATCGACCGACGCGTTCATGGGGCAGTTGTCCAACCCGTCGCAGGGCCAGTACTACCCCGGCGCGATGGAGAACAGTCCGCACGGGCCGGTCCACATCTGGACCGGATATCCGGGGAATCCCGGTCAGCCCAACGAGCCGGCGGGCTGCTTCTATCCGAACACCGAAGGGGGACCGGCCGTCGATCAGTCTTCCAACGGCTGCATGGACATGGGTGTTCTCGCCTCGGCCGCGCGCGATCCGATCTTCTTCGCGCATCACTCGAACATCGATCGCCTGTGGGACGTCTGGAACGGCATGCCGGCGAGCCAGGGCAATCCGAAGTCCACGGACTGGACCGACCAGCGGTTCACGTTCTACGACCAGAACGGCGACTGGGTGTACATCAGCATCGCCGACGTCATCGGCACCAACGAGCAGGCGAACCTGCGCTATGCGTATCAGCAGCCGCAGTCGGCTCCCGCGGCGGCGACGGCGTTCCTGGCGGCCGCGAAAGCAGCGCCGCGCGCGCGCCGGACCACGGGCGTGCGCACGCTGACGCCGTTGACGGTCCACGCCGCCGCGACGCCGACGCCTGTCGGCACGACCCCGCACATCCGCACCATCGCGCTGCCCGATGCGCACCAGGAAAACCTGCGCCGCTTCGCGGCGGCCGGTGGTACGTCGCAGCGCCGTTACTACCTGCACATCGAAGGGTTGACGCTGCCGGCGCACGAGAGCACGATCGTGGACGTGTTCATCGGCGACGTCGATCCCGCAACCGTCACCGAGCACGGCCCGTCGTTTGTCGGTACGTTCTCCGTGGTCGCGAGCGGCCGCCACGCCAACCATCACGAAGTCGTGCGCAACGCG
>DASVSV010000534.1:0-4001 GCA_036387915.1 Thermoanaerobaculia bacterium | reverse complement strand
GGGCGGGCTGAAGCCACGCCCTACGTACAACCGTGATCGCGTCGTTAGGTACGCGTCGTGCCGACGGGCGCGCCGGTCGGAGCGCCGACGGCGCCGGAACCTTCTCCAGGTCCGAGGGCCGGACGGGCGACGGTCGAGGTGATGCCGACCGCTTCCGCGTACTTCAGGTACGTGTCGATCGAGGCGATGACGACACGAGCTTCAACCGTGATCAGGTCGATGCCGACGAGGGAGATGCGAACCCACGCGTCGACGACGATGCCCTTGTCCAGGATCCGGTCGAGGACATCGATGAGACTGGTTCCGCCTGGTGCGCGTTCAACAGCCATGTGCGTTACCTACCTTTCCTCTCTCCCGGCTTCCCCTCGGGAAGCTCACGAGCGTTCAGTTGTCGTTCGAGATCGGCGATGCGAGTGCGCAGATCGTCGTATTCGGCGGCCTGCACCGCCTTCGGATCGCTCGAGTAGAAGCGGTCCGAGCGCCACCAGTTGATGCCGATGGCCTCTGCCTTGTCGATCGAGCAGATCACCAGGCGCAACTGGATGGTCAGCAGCTCCACGTTCGCCAGCGACACTTTCACGTCGCCAGCGACCACGAGACCCTTGTCCAGAATCTTGTCGAGGATGTCCACCAGCCCTTGCGGCTGTCGCTGGAGCGGACCCCGATCCTCAATCGCCATGCGGACGCACGTTTAACACATCACTCCCACATCTTCAAAGGTCCGAGTTTGAGATTGAGCTCCTCATCGCTGAGTCCGAATGTCCGCTTCAGCTCGGCCATCTTTTCCTCGAGCTTCATCAGCGCGTTGCCCAGCCGCTCGATCTCCTCCTCGGACAAGTTGCCGCGGTCCATCCGCCGGAGGGCCTGCTTCTCGAGCAGCTTCCGCACGAGCTCGACGATCGACAGGACCAGCTTGGCCAGCCCGTTCTCGACCGCATCGGCGTCCGCGGAGATGCGCTCCGGGACGATCGACTCCGTGAACGTCAGCGCCTCGCGCAGCTCTTCTTCTTCATTCGCGATCATCATCGGCGAAGACCTCCAGCGGCCAGGGGCCGGACAGCAGAAACGGGACGCCGGTCGCGCGCAGTTCTTCTCCCGCCGCGCGCACGTCCTCGATGCGCTCGCGCTCGACGAGGGCCGCCAGCTCGATCGACTTCTCGTCGCGGTGGATCCAGCGATGCTGCGACGCCAGCGGCACGAGCAAACGCTCCGCGGCCTCGCGAAACGCGGGGTCGATGTTCGCGCCCTGCGTCGCCGCGTGCAGCGCGCGAAGGTAATCCGCGCCGCTGGAGAACGCATGTCGATCCGGCCGCGGGCTCGGCGTGGCCGCGGCGACCTTCACCGTCATCTCGACGTTCGCTCGATTCGCGGTCAGCGTGCGCTTCCAGCGCGCGAGATGCGCGAGCGTCTTCGACTGCGCCTCATCGCTACTCGTGAACGTGAAGCCGTAGCGCACGGCGATGAACGTCGCCACGTCGAGCAGCTTCGCGCGGATGCCGGCGATCCGGATCAGCAGCTCGCGGTCGCCGAGGGGCTGGTCGTCGGCGATCTCGATCGCGCTGAGGAAGAGATCGCCCACCGGGACGGCGTCCGCGAGCGGCTCGATGTCGTCGCGCAGCAGGTGCGCGCCAATGGCGATCGACTTCATCGCTTCGACACGCGCATGACCGCGTCGACGTTGGCCAGGACGACGTTCAGCCCGAGGTAGAGCAGGTCGACGTCGCCGATGGAAATGACCGCTTCGCCGGCGATCACCACGCCCTTGTCGAGCAGATGATCGAGCGTCTCCAGCAGCGCCAGCTCTTCCAGTTGATCGCTCATTGCCCGTTACTCATCGCCGAGAACGTGTAGGGCGGCCACGGACCGGTGAGCCCGACGGTGACGCCTTCGGATTCATACCGCGTGATCAGCTCCGCGTGCAGCTCCTGCAGGATGGATTCCTCGTCGCGGTTGATGAGCACGTTGATCTGCGGAAACGCGCCGTCGCGCCGCTCGCGCGTCTCGGCCACCGTTTCGCAGCGGAGGCGGTCCAGCACCTGCCGCTCGATCTCCGCGACCACATCCTGCTCCGCCGCTTTCGACGAGCGCTTCTTCTCGTCGTCGAGCTTCTTGCGCAGCAGGAACGCCTTCCCCGGCGGCGCCGACTCGATCTCGCTCTGCAGGTTGCGCAGCGACTCGACCCGCGAAGCGATCGACTCACTCCAGCGCGACGGCTCGAACTCCACCTGCAGCGTCCACTCCTGCTTCCCGTCCAGACGCTCCAGCGTCTTGGTCAGCAGTTCCGCCTGCTCGCGCAGATTCGCCCGCAACGCTTCCTCGGAACTGAACAACGTAAACGCCCGCAACGGCACAATGGCCGTCCGCTTCATCAGGTCACTGACCACCGCCTGATGCCGATACCCGATCGCCCCCAGCCACTCCAGGTCCCCCGCCCGCCGGTCAATCACATCCTGCGAAAACTCCTCCGGATTGACCGCGGTGAAAACGCCACACACCCCATCGATCGCCGCAACACCAAAGTGCCGCGTGCCATCGACGCCATCAACCTCCGGGCTCACAGCGTCCCGCGTGACGCAGTAGACGTAGATCACGCCGTCATCTTAGTGCGTCGGCGGATAACAAAGGGCATACACCCGCAACTGATAAAACGCCGTCCACGTCGCCGCCAGGAAGATCACCAGCGTGACGAGGCCGGTGCGGCCGGTATGCACCTCAGCGATCGCGGGCGCGAGAGCGAATAGCGCCAGGATGAGCGGCGTCACCAGCACAGGATCGAAAAAGTACGGGTGCAGCGCGACGAGCTGGCTGAAGACGGCGGCGTGGACGACATATGCACCGAGCAGCGTAATCAGCGCGACGACGGCAATCCGCGGAACCCGCTCGCGGAGATAGGCCACGAAGACGGCGAGCACCGAGAGCACGCCGGCAAAGAAAAGAACCGGCCAGCGATAGAAGTACTGCCGGTTTCCGGGAAGCTGCGCTCGAATGAAATCGCGCCGGAAGGCGATGTCCAGGTGATCGCCGTAGAGCTCCGCGTCCCCGTCCAGGCCGGTCCGGTACATGAACCGCGAGCCGAAGAGCTTCACGTCAGGGTCGTACTTGGCGAGCATGAGCTGCCCGCCGAAAATCGCCAGCGCCGCCGCCGCCGGCACGAAGATCGTGAGCGCGAGACGCCTGAGCGGCGGACGCTCGTCGCGCAACACGAACACGGCCGCCAGATACGCGGCGAGGAACATCATCGCGTACACGTACTGCAGCCGCATCATCGCGAAGACCAGCGCCGCCTGGGCGAGGTTCATGCGCCGCGTGCGCGCCTCGACGGCGCGTTCCTCGACGAGCAGGAACAGCAGCGCGGCCACGAGCCAGAGCATCTGCGCCGTCATGCCCCAGAAAATGGCCACGTTTTCAGGAAACGTGAACTGCACCATTTCCACGCTCACCGCCAGCACGACCGCGTGAAGCGGGTCCACCCCCGCGCGAACCGCGAGCCGGTACGCCAGCAACGCGAGCAGCGCCGCCGCGAGCAGCGAAATGAGCAGGTTGTGCAGCGCGAGCGCACGCCAGTCGAAGCCGCCGACCGTAACGACCGCATACGCCGTGAGCATGAAATCGCCCGGCCACGAGCGATAGAGCAGGTTCGCATCGTCCGTCGGAACGAGCAGCCCATACGACGCAAAGAACCCGTGCTGCATCCACTGCAGCATCTTCCGTGCGCAGCATCATCGACCCGGTACTCGCCTCGAGCTCCGCATCCGGCCGCTGATGAACCGTCGCCCACATATACGCCAGCGCACAGAGACCACTGGCCAGAAAGAGGCCCAGGAGCGTGAGACTGCGCGGACGCGGATCCATCAGCCACTCATCGTATCGAACTCGAGCACCGAAGCTTTTCCAGCATCGCCACCGCACTCCGCGAACTTGTTCGTGTGCATTCTCTAAGGGGCGTTTTAGGCGTGCGTAGCACGTCAAAGACAATAGCCCCCGGCTTCCAGCCGGGGGAA
>DASVSV010000533.1:0-6989 GCA_036387915.1 Thermoanaerobaculia bacterium | reverse complement strand
TCCCCAATCCGCGGACCTTCGTCACGCTCGACGACGCCGTCACCGACCGCTGGGGATTGCCGGCCGCGCGCATCCACCTCGACCTCCCCGCGCACCACCGCCGCGCCGGCCGCTTCCTCGCCGACCGCGCCTTCGACGTCTACGAGGACCTCGGCGCGCTGGAGGGCGTGACCACCGACGTCGGCGGCACGTCCTCGTACCTGGTCCACGGCACCTGCCGCGCCGGCGCCGACCCGCGCACCTCCGTGCTCGACCCCTTCTGCCGCGCGCACGCGCTGCGCAACCTCTACGTCGTCGACGGCTCCTTCATGCCGACCTCGGGCGGCGCCTCGACCACGCTCACCATCGCCGCCAACGCCCTCCGAACCGCCGACCACATCCTCACCCGCGGCACGCGAGTGGAGTTGTAGGAGCGCCCATATGGAGTGCGGCGGCCTGCGCCGCCGCTTTTCTATTCGGGTGCGACCTCCCGGTTGGTGCGTCTCGGCAGTGATGATCGCGTATACAAAAGCGGCGGCTCAGGCCGCCGCACTCCATATGTTTGCGGGCTCAACTACGTCGATCCGTTTGTGTACCTATCTTTCTTGACTCCTTTACGTTCCTGTACCTAGACTGCCTTCCTCATTGGAGGCCGGATGTCTTCTTCGATCACGATTTCCGAAGAAGTCGAGGTGCCCGACGACGGCAGCAGGAGCGTCGCCGAGCTGTTGGAGAGTCCGCGGTGGTCGCTGGCCGCGCCTCTTACGGAGCGGGTCGAGAGCTGGCGGCGCCACGGCTCTCCGCGGCTGCCCATCGACCAACCGCTCGCGGAAAAACGGCTGGAGCGCTGGAAGGCGCAGAGTGCGTTCGCGAAGAATCCCGGCCTCTGGGACGAGCGTCTGGCCTCGGCCGGCATCACCGAAGACGATCTCCTGTACCTCCTCGGCGAGACGGCCGAGCAGGTGCGCGCGCACTCCGATCCGCCGCGGTGGCTCGACGTCATCGCGGCGACGTACGGCGACGGCGGCACGACGCCTGCCTTCGCCTGGCCGCCGGGCACCGATCTCGATCGATGTCGCTTCCTGCCGCTCGTCGAGCCGCTGATCGCGCACTACCAAGCGCGGCTCGAAGACGCAGCGCGCCGCATCCCTGGTGCGCCGTTCACGCCCGAAATCGCGCGGGGCCTCACCTCCCACCTCCCCGACCACTTCGCGCCGATGCTCAACCGCACGCTCCTCGTGGAGATGCACATCCTCAAGCTCGAGGAAGCGCTCGAAGGGGACACGCCGGAAGCGCGCTTCCGCGACTTCATCGGCAAGCTGCGCTCGAAGCCGTACGCGCTGGAGATCCTGGAGCGCTTCCCCGTGCTGGCGCGCCAGATCGTGCTGCGGCTCGAGCAGTGGCTGCACGCGTGCACCGAGTTGCTGCAGCGCCTCGCCAATGACGCCGCGCAATTGAACGGCGGCCAGCCCATCGGCACGCTGATCGACGTCTACGGCGCGCTCTCCGACTTTCATCGGCAGGGACGCTCCGTCTTCATCCTCGTCTTCGACTCCGGCTTTCAAGTCGTCTACAAACCGAAGCCGCTCGCGCTCGAAGCCGTCTTCCAGCAACTCCTCGGCTGGCTGAACGACCGCGGCTTCGAGCCGGCGTTCCGGGAGGCCGGCGTTCTCGACCGCGGCGACTACGGCTGGATGGAGATGCTGCACGCCGGTCCGTCTCCGGACGAAGCGGCGCTGCAGCGCTTTCTCGAACGGCAGGGCGGCTATCTCGCGCTGCTGTATGTCCTCGAAGGGACCGACTTTCATCACGAGAACCTCCTCGCGGTCGGCGAGCACCCGATGCTGATCGACCTCGAGACGCTGTTCCAGCCGTGGCTCAACGTGCCCGACCTGCAGGACCCCGACAGCGCACCCGGCGCGCCGCTGCGCTCGACGGTGCTGCGCGCGAACCTGCTCCCCGAGCGCTGGTGGGGCGACGGCAACAATGCCGGGGTCGACCTCTCCGGCCTCACCGCGACGGAAGGGCAGCTCACGCCGAAGCCGATGCTCGCCGCGACGGACGGCGGCCTCGACACGATGCGCATGGAGCGCCGGCGCATGCAGATCCCGGTCGGCGAGAACCGCGCGCGCGTGGAGGGACGCGAGATCTCGTTGAGCGAGTTCGCGCGCTCGCTGGAGACCGGCTTCCGCCGCATGTACGCGCTGCTCGCCGCGAACGCGGACGCGTTCGTCGAGCAGCTCGACGCGTTCGCCGGCTGCGAGATGCGCCTGCTCTTTCGCAACACGATGCACTACGGCACCGTGATGCTGGAGAGCTTCCATCCGCACGCCCTCGGCAACGCGCTCGACCGCGACCGCCTGTTCGACGGACTCTGGGCGTTCCACCCGCGCCGCCCGTTTCTGCGCGAGCTCGCCTCGTACGAGCGCGCCGATCTGCACAACGGTGACATCCCGCTCTTCGTCACGTACCCGGAGAGCCGCGACACGATTCACTGGAGCGGCGAGCGCCTGGTCGGCTTCTTCGCCGACAGCGGGCTGGAACGCGCGCGGCGCAAAGTGCGCGGCCTCTCGTCGTCCGATTGCGAGCGGCAGGTCGCGGTGATCCGCGACTCGTTCGACGCGCTGCGCGTCAGCAGCCACAACGTCGGCCGTCCGTCGTACGAGCTGACGCCGTCTTCGCGTCCCACGTCCGGCGAGCTGCTCGCGCTGGCGTGCCGCGCCGGCGATCGCGTCATCGAGCGCGCCTTCACCAACGAGCGCGAGGCGCTCTGGCTCACGCTCGACTATCGCGACCCGAACGGCTGGCAGCTCGTTCCCAGCGCCCCCGACGCCTACCTCGGTCTCTCCGGCATCGCCTTCTTCCTCGGCTACCTCGGCGCGGCCACGGGCGAGGCTCGCTACACCGAGGTCGCGCGGAAGGCGCTCGTCGCACAGCGGCTGCAGATCGCCGCCGATCCGAAGCTCGTCAACGGCATCGGCGCCTTCAACGGCTGGGGCGGGATCATCTACACCCTCGCCCACCTCGGCCGCCTCTGGAAAGACGACGCGCTGCTCGACGAAGCCGAGTCGTACGCGGCGCGTCTGCCGAAACTGATCGCGAACGACGACCTGCTCGACCTCGTGGTCGGCTCGGCGGGTGCGATCTTCAGTCTGGCCGCACTGGCGGACGTGCGTCCGTCCGCAACGCTGGATCGCATGATGGTGGCCTGTGGCGAGCGGCTGCTCGCGAAGGCCGAGCCGCAGCAGCGTGGCACCGGCTGGCGGATGCCGGTCGCGGGCGATCGCGCACTGGCCGGGATCTCCCACGGCGCGGCCGGCATCGCACTGGCGTTGCTGCGTCTCTACGCGCGCACCGGCGACGAGCGCTTTCGCAAAGCGGCCATGGCCGGCGTCGAGTTCGAGCGGTCGCTCTTCTCCGCGGTCGAACAGAACTGGCCGGACCTGCGGGCGGGCGCGGATGCGGGCATCGACAGCAGCGACGGGCATCACTACATGCTCGCGTGGTGTCACGGCGCGCCGGGCATCGGGCTGGCGCGCATCGCCGGCCTGCCGTGGCTCGACGACGCGGACGTGCGGCGCGAGATCGACGTGGCCGTGCGCTCCACGATCGCGGGCGGATTCGGCGACAACCACAGTCTCTGCCACGGCGATCTCGGCAACCTCGAACTGCTCTTCGCGGCGGCGCGCGTCAACGGAGACGCGGAGCTCGAAGAGCGCGCGTGGCGGATCGCCGGCGGCATCGCCGACCACATCCGCAAAGACGGCTGGCTCTTCGGCCTGCCCGGCAGCATCGAAACACCCGGTCTCATGGCCGGTCTGGCCGGGGTCGGCTACGGACTGGCGCGGCTGGCCCGTCCCGAGGCTTTCCCCGACGTGCTCACTCTCGAACCGTGATCTTTCCTGCGTTGGTGCAGGAACGGACAGCGATCGCGCGGCCGGCGATCGCATCCGGCGAACGGACGGCCAGAAAAGGAACGGTGCCATGAAGAAAAGAGACGTGATTCGTGCCTGGCGTGATGGTGAGTTTTACTCGTCGTTGTCGAATGACCAGCGCGCCGCGCTGCCGGAAAGCCCGGCCTCCGTCATCGACCTCGGCGACGACGTACTGTCGACGATCAGCGGCGGCTGCAGCTACAACCCGTGCGCGACGTCGGCGATCTGCACCCCCTGTCCGCCGAAGTACTGCTACTAGCCGAAAGGAGAGCATCATGAAAAAGAACGACGTCATTCGCGCGTGGCGCGACGGTGAGTACTACTCCTCGCTGACGAACGAACAGCGTGCGACGATGCCGGAGAGCCCGGCCTCGATGATCGACCTCGGCGACGACGCCCTGGCCAGCATCAGCGGCGGCTGCAGCTACGAATACTGTCCGACCTCGGGGTACTGCTCCCCCTGCCCGCCGAGACAGTGCTACTGACGCCGCGACGGAGGACAGGCACCTCGCGCCTGTCCTCCATTCCCCTCTCACCTGCGGCTCGCGCCGATCGTCCCTGACGCCAAAAGTGTGGAAACGTAGGGCGTGGCTTCAGCCCGCCTCCCCCCGGGGCGGGCGGGCTGAAGCCACGCCTACGTTGGCACTCGATCGCGTGCGTAGCACGCTCGACTGAAGGTCGTCGCCCCCGGCTCCACGCGGTGATCGTCGGACGCTTCGCGTTCACGCCTCGACTGACAACTGCGCGCGCACGAGCTGCGCGTACCGCCCGTCACGCGCCAGCAGCTCGTTGTGCCGCCCCTGCTCCACGATCCCGCCGTTCTCCATCACCAGGATCTTGTCCGCGCGCACGACGGTCGAGAGGCGATGCGCGATGACCAGGCGCGTCGCGCGCAGCCGCTCCAGCTCTTCGAGCACCTCGCGCTCCGCTTCCGTGTCGAGATGACTGGTGGCCTCGTCGAGCAGCAGGATCGACGGCCGCCGCACCAGCGCGCGCGCCAGCGCGATGCGCTGCCGCTGACCGCCGGAGAGCGACGCCCCGCCGTCGGCGAGGGGCGTGTCGTAGCCGAGGGGAAGGGTCTGGATGAAATCGTGGATGTGGGCCTTCTTCGCCGCTTCGACGATGCGGGGCAGCGGCAGCTCTTCGTCCCCGACGGCGATGTTGTTGCGGATCGACTCGGCGAAGAGATACGGCTGCTGCAGCACGATGCCGAGCTGGCGGCGGAGGCTCGTCAGCTCGAGACCGTCGAGGTCCATGCCGTCGTAGAGCACGCGTCCGCTGGTCGGACGATAGAGCCCGGTCAGGAGCATGGCCAGCGTCGACTTGCCGGCGCCCGAGCTGCCGACCAGCGCCACGAAGCTCCCCGGCTCGATCTCCACGGAAACGTTCTGCACCGCGGGCGGCCGCACGGGCGTGTAGCGGAAGCTCACGTCTTCGAGCGTGATGCGCCCGCTCAGCGGCGGCGTCGGCATCACGTCGCTCTTCTTCTGTTCCGGCGGCGCGTCGAGCACGTCGTCCATGCGGTCCATGTAGCTCGCCAGCAACTGGAGCTGCACCGCGGTCGACACGAGTGAGGTCAGCGGCGTGAGGAAGCCGATCGCCAGCGCGCTCACGGCCAGCATCGTGCCGAGGGTGAGATCGCCGGCCATGACCTCGGAGGCGCCGTACGCGAGCACGACGAACGGTGAGGCGGTGGTGAGCGTGTTCATCGCCGCCTCGAAAAACGCGTCGACGCGGCCGCGCGCGATGGAGACGTTCAACTCGTCGACGAAAAGATTCGACCAGCGGTCGAGAGCCTGCTGCTCCGCGCCCAATGCCTTCAGAGTGGCGATGCCGGACAGCATCTGCACCTGATACGTGCTCGAGCGCGCCTGCACCTGCAGCGTCTTCGACATCAGCTCCGCCTGCCGGTGGCGTGTGACGAGGAACAGCGTCACGCGCAGAAACCCGAGGCCGAGGACCAGCAGGGCCAGAGTGGTGTTGGCGGCGAAGAGGAGGATCAGGTAGAGCGTGGCCAGTGCGCCGTCGAGGACGCCGGTCAGCGTGCCGGCGGTGAGGATCTCGCGGATGGTGGCGTTGGAGTTGAGGCGCATCATCAGATCGCCGGTCGAGCGCTGATGGAAGAACGCGTACGGCAGCGCGATGAGGTGCTCGACGAAGTCGCTGGTGATCTTCGAGTCGAGCCGCGTGCGCAGTTGCAGCATGAGGTGCGCACGCACGAACGCCGACGCAAAATCGAAGACCGCGATGGCCGCCAGCGCCGCGCCGAGGACGAACAGCAGGGAGTGATCGCGATTGGGGACCACGCGGTCGACCAGGAGTCCGGTCAGCAGCGGCGTCGCCAGCGCGAGCAGCCGCAGCACGAGCGAGAGCAGGAGGATGCCGCGCAGCAACGCGGACTGCGCCACCAGCTCGCGCACGTAACGCATGACCCCGCGCCGCGGCGTGCGCTCGCGCACGAAACCGTCGCCCGGCTCGAACAGCAGCGCCACGCCGGTGAAGTTTTTTCCCGCCTCTTCGAGCGTCACCGTCCGCCGCCCGCTCCCCGGGTCGACGACGCGAATGCTGTCGCCGTCGATGCGGTCGAAGACGACGTAGTGATGAAAGCCCCAGTGCAGCACGGACCCGCGATCGAGCAGCCGCAGGTCTTCGATCTTCGGCACCTTCACGCCCCGCGCGCGCAATCCGTGGAACCGCGCCGCGCGGACGACGGACAGCGCGTCCGCACCATCGCGCCCGATCCCGAGCAGTTGCCGCACGTCGTCGAGCCGCAACACTTTGCCGTGATGCGCCAGGACCATGGTCAGGCACGCCGCCGCGCAGTCGGTCTCGGTGGTCTGGCGGATGACGGGGATGCGGTTACCAGCCAAACAGCCCCCGTAGCGCGAACGCACCGGCGACCGCCGCGACGATCAGCGCGACGATGACCGCGTACGCGCGGCGCATCCATCGCGGATCGAGCTCGAGCAGATGGGCCTCGTCGACCTGACCGCGCTGATAGTGCTCGAGCGCCTCGGCCCGGAAGAGCTTCGCGACATCCTCGCGGATGCCGGTGTGGCGTTCCGCCTCATCGGT
>DASVSV010000532.1:0-7037 GCA_036387915.1 Thermoanaerobaculia bacterium | reverse complement strand
CGACACCGCGTAGACGTCGGGATTGAGGTCGAACACCTTCTCGGAGATGTAGTTGTTGAGCCCCGAGATGATCGACACCACCGTGACCACGGTCATGACGCCGATGATCACGCCGAGGAGCGTCAGGAAACTGCGCAGCTTGTGGGCGCGCAGTGCGTTGGAAGCGATGCGGAGAGTCTCCATGACAGCATGAGCTGTCATCCCGAGCGTGAGTCGAGGGACCGGGGGCTGGGTGGCGCGCTGAACGACCGCCACCGCCAGGTCCCGCGACTACACTCGCGATGACAGGGTCACTTCTTCTCCTTGTCCGACTTCTCCTCTTTCTGCTCGCGGACCTTCGTGCCGTCCTTGATCTCGCGCAGCGCGCGGAAAGGGCCGGTGATGATCTGCTGTCCGTCGGCGAGGCCGTTCGTCACCTCGATGTTCGTCTCGCCGGCCAGGCCGGTCGTGATCGGAGCGAACTGCGCCTTTCCGTCCTTGTGGAGGTAGACGCCTTCCTCGTCCTTCGACTTCTCCCCTTCCTTCTTCTCGCGCACGACCAGCGCCTGGATGGGGATGGCCAGCGATTTGTTGCGCGTGCCGGTGACGATGTCGGCCGACGCGGAGAAGCCGGGGCGTACGCCCGCGGGCGGGTTCTCGATCTGGATCTTGACCTCGAAGTTCACCGCGTCCTGTCCGCCCGTCACGCCCACCATGGGGCTCGACCCGACCTCGGTCACGACGCCGTTGAAGGTCTTGTTCGGATAGGCGTCGATGGTCACGGTGGCGCGCTGTCCCACCTTCACGTTCGGGACGTCGGTCTCGTCGACTTCCATCACCGCCTCGACCACGCTCATATCGGCGATGGTGAGGAGCTTCGTGCCGGGATTGTTCATCGTGCCGATGACCGCGACCTCCCCTTCCTCGACCGGCAGCGCGGTGATGATGCCGGCCATCGGCGCGGTCATGGTGGTCTTGGAGAGCGTGTCGCGGGCCGCGGTCACGTTCGCGCGCGCCTGCTGGATGCGCTGCTCGAGCGAGGAGACGTTGGCGCGAGCGGAGTCGAGCGCGGCCCGGGCGCGGTCGAGCTCCGCCTGCGGACTGATCTGCGCGGCAAAGTTGCGCCGTGCCCGTTCGAAGTTCTGCTGCGCCTCGGCCAGGTTGGCGCGCGCGGCGTCGCGGTCGGAGAAGAGCGCGCGCATCGAGGCGGCGGCTCCTTCGGCCGAGGCGGCGAGCTGCTTCTGATCGATCTGGAGGAGGAACGTGCCCTTCTCGACGACGTCGCCCTCACGCACGGCCAGGTTGACGATCTGCCCCATCACGTTGGCCGAGAGGTCGACCTTGCGCTTCGCGTCGATCTTCCCGTTCGCCGTCACTTTGCTGGTCAGGTCGGTCCGCTCGACCTTGCCGAACGTGACCGGCGTCCCTTCCTTGCTCTTCGAGCGGATGGACGCGGTGACGATTCCGGCGATGCCCAACAGGACGACAACGGCGATGACGATCTTCCACTTGGTCTTCATACTGCGCGGGTTATACGTGGAAACCGCGCCGCGGTTACAACTCGTCGGTCATGCGGGCCGCGCGCTTGATTGCAAACCAGCGTTCGCGGAGCTTCCAGAAGCGGCTCTGGCGCATGGCCTCGAGCTGCGCGGCCAGCTCGGCGCGCTGATGATCGACGACGCCGAGGTCGTGACGGAGGGAGGCCAGCTCACCGGCCTGCACGGCCGCGTGCTGCTCGAGCGCGCGCGCTTTCTCGCGGGCCACGTGGCCGTTGAGTGAGTCCATCGTGCCGAGGAAGAGGATGCGTTCTTCGCCGGTGGGCGTGAACGCAGAGACGGTGGTGACCTGGTAACGGAACGAGCGGATGGACGCGTGCGGGACGATCAGCTCCCAGCCGGAGTCGGTGGCGGTCTCGACGCCGACCCAGGCGGCTACGTCGGGACGCGGTGCGAAGTCGCGTGTGGTGGCGACGACCTCGTCATCGAGCCGCACTTCGACGCGACCCGCTTTCTCGTGCACGGCCGTGGCCCAGCCCTGCAGACGTACGCCGGCATCGGTGAGCTCGAACTGGTCGACGAACCCTTTCGGCACGCGGCGCGGCGACGCGTTGTCGATCGGGGACGGGGAGATGACGTAGACGTCCTGCCACTCCGCGAGGGCGCGCGGCATGCGGACGCACGCCCAATCCCGATCGATCGCCGCCACCTGCTCTCGCACGTAGCTCTCGGTGACCCACGTCGAGCCGTAATCGTCGACGTCGAGCACGCGGCTCTCGCTGCGCGACTCGAAGCTGATGCCGCCCTCGAACGTGTGCGGAGAGATCGACTGGTCGTGCACGGTGAAGATGAGCAGCCCCGCGGGCGTGAGCAGTTCCGCGAGACGCCGCAGCCACGGCGTGAACGTCGCCGGCGGCAGATGCGTGAAGAGCGACGCCACGAAGATCAGGTCGTACTTTTCCGGCGCGCTGAAATCCTGCGGACGGGTCGTGGAGAGGATGGTCCGCACGCCGAACTGCGCGGCCTGAAAATCCATCCCGCCCTCGAGGATGTCCGACACCGTCACTTCACTCGCCAGCCGCTCGTGCACGAGAAAACGCGTCAGCCGCCCATAGCCCGACGCGAAGTCGAGCATGCGCTCGATCGGCCCGCGCCACGAGGCGATGTGCCGCACGAGCTGAAACTGATCGAGCCCGTTCTGAAAGTAGTTCGTCAGCGCCCGATCGCGGTCGTGCTCGAACAGCTGGATCGCGAACTCGAGCATGTCGTCGCGCTCGTCGATGGCGCGATTGAGCGACTCCCACCGCGCCACGCGCGGGCGGAGCAGGGCGTCGACCATGGGGTGCTTGTCGTCAGGCTGGAAGGCGAGCGGCACGGGCGCGGAAGGTAGCACAGCGCGCTCTCTGCGCCCACGCAAAAGGGAACGACCGGGGGCCTCCGGCGGGCCGGTGCGACCGGCGGCGCTTAGTGAGGTCATGTCGTCGCGCAAACATGTGTTTGGTCGACAGGCGTGCGTTCAGGCTAGGCCAATCAGCGCCGCCGGTCGCACCGGCCCGCCGGAGGCCTCCCGTCGTCTCCCCTTTGCGTCGACACAGTGAAAGCGGGCTGGCTTAACCAGCAACTACAATGGCCCGCCATGCGCCTGACCGTCCTGCTCACGCTGCTCCTCACCGTCACCGTCACCGCCACGGCTACCGCGCAGGACGCGCGGGTCGACCGCATCCTCCGCGAAGTGCCGCTGATCGACGGGCATAACGACCTGCCGTGGCAGTACCGGGAGCGGGTGAAGAATCATCTCGCGCAGATCGACTTGCGGCAGGATCAGTCGAAACTGGAGAAGCCGCTGCACACCGACATCCCGCGGCTGCGCGCGGGGAAACTGGGGGCGCAGTTCTGGTCCGTTTACGTGCCCGCGTCGCTGCGCGGCAATGACGCCGTGCTGGCCACGCTCGAGCAGGTCGACGTCGTGCATCGCCTCGACGCCGCGTATCCCGAGACGTTCGCGCTGGCGCTGACGGCGGACGACATCGTGCGCATCCACAAGAGCGGGCGCGTGGCGTCGCTGATCGGCATGGAGGGAGGCCACTCCATCAACAACTCGCTGGCCGCGCTGCGCATGCTCTACCGCGCCGGCGCCCGCTACATGACCCTCACCCACTCCGACAACAACGACTGGGCCGACTCCGCGACCGACGATCCGAAGCACGGCGGTCTCACGGAGTTCGGCAAGGCCGTCATCGCCGAAATGAACCGCATGGGCATGCTCGTCGACCTCTCGCACGTCTCCCCCGCGACGATGCACGACACGCTCGACGTCGCGACCGCGCCGGTGATCTTCTCGCACTCGTCAGTGCGCGCACTGACCGCCCATCAGCGCAACGTGCCGGACGACGTCCTGCAGCGCCTCAAAACCAACGGCGGCGTGGTGATGATCACCTTCGTGCCGTCGTTCGTCTCCGAGAAACAGCGCCTCTGGAACGCCGACCGCGCCGCGGAAGAAGCGCGGCTCAAGTCGCTGCATGACGGCGAGCCGCAGAACGTCAGGACCGCGCTCGAAGCTTGGACGAAAGCGCATCCGCGTCCCGACGCAACGCTGAGCGACGTCGCCGATCACGTCGAGCATGCGGTCAAAGTCGCGGGCGAAGACCATGTCGGCATCGGCGGCGACCTGGACGGCATCAGCACGACGCCGGTCGGACTCTCCAGCGTGGCCGACTACCCGAGACTCTTCGCCGAGCTCCTCCGCCGCGGGCATTCCGAGGAGCGGCTGAAGAAGATCGCCGGACTGAACGTGCTGCGGGCCATGCGCGCCGCGGAAGCGACGGCCGCGCGGCTGCAGAAAGAGCGGCCGGAATCCGACGTGCTGATTGGCGAGCTGGACGTGAAGAAGTAGGGAATCGCCGCGGCGGCGGGGCCTTGGCATAGCTCTGGCCTATTGCTGAGGTATGACGACGGACGCGCGATTCAAGCTCGAGCGGCGCGGCGAAGTGCCGGAGAAGAATCCGGACAAAACCGACTTTTACCGGGCCACCCTGGAGCTCTTCAATCGGGAAGGATTGCCGTTCCTCGTCGGCGGGACGCACGCCTATTACCGCTACACCGGCATCGCCCGCGAGACGAAGGACTTCGACGTCTTCATCCGCGGCGGCGATTACCCGCGCTTCGAGAAAGCCGTGCGCGAGGCGGGCTACGAGACGGAGCTGAAGTTCCCGCACTGGCTCGGCAAGATCTACAAGGACGACGCCTTCATCGACCTCATTTTCTCGGGCGGCAACGGCGAGGCCGCGGTCGACGACGAATGGTTCGAGCACTCGGTCGAGGGGAAGATCTTCGGCGGCGTGCCGGTGCGGCTGGCGGCGCCGGAGGAGATGATCTGGTCGAAGTCGTACGTCATGGAGCGCGAGCGCTATGACGGCGGCGACGTGATGCACCTCCTCTTGCGCACGGGCAAGCGCCTGGACTGGAAACGCCTCGTGCACCGCTTCGGCGACCACTGGCGCCTGCTGCTGATGCAGATCGTGAAGTTCGGCTTCGTCTATCCGAGCGAGCGGTTCCGCATCCCGCGTGAAGTGACGGAGGAGCTGCTGGCGCGTTTTCAGGCGGAGGCGAACGACCGCTCGCCCGTGCAGAAAGTCACGTACGGCCCGCTCACCTCACGCGCGCAATACCTGATCGACGTGCAGGAGTGGGGCTTCGAGGACGCCCGCCTCGCACCGCACGGCCTGCTGACGCCGGAACAGGTCGAGCACTGGACCGAAGCCATTCACGAGCCTCAGCGAAAGAGATGACGGGGGGCCGAGGTTCATAGGCTCATAGGCTCATAGCCTCATAGAGAAACCCTGTGCGCCTCTGATCCTATGAGACTGTGCGCCTATGCAACGATGAGCCGGGACTCTGCGACTACATCCACCGCTTGATCCCCGCCGACAGCTTCGCGATCGCGTCGGCCATCCGTTTGGCGCGGGTCTCCTCGCGTTTCGCCTCCATGATCCAGCGTGCGTAATCGCGACGATAGCCGGGCGCCATCTCCTCGAAAAACTGCTTCGCCTTCGGGTGCTTCTCCAGCTCCTTGGCGATGTACTCCGGCACTGGGTCGCCGGCCTGGAGGCGCTTCTTCGGCGGATTCACTTTGGCAGGACGTTTGGCGCGGCCGGCATCGGTCATCTTCCCTTCCGCTTCCATCCGCGCGAACCGCTCCAGGTTGATCTTCGACCAGTTCTTCTCGTTCGAGCGCGGCGTGAAGCGCTGCATGAACGTGTCGTCGTCGATCGAGCGCACCGTCGTGTCGATCCAGCCGAAGCAGAGCGCTTCCTCGACGGCCTCGACGTACGCGAACGTCCGTTTCCCCGTGTGTGCCTTCAGAAACACCAGCCACACCTCGGGCGCTTTGTCGTGATTGCGCTGCAGCCATTTGCGCCACTGCGCACGCGAGCTCAGGCGGAGCGGTTCCATCGTGCCCGCCATGATGGCATGCCGTCCGCTTCAGGCGTGCGGGCATGACCCACTTCACTGTCGCACAGACTGCCGAGATCCTCGACCTCCCCCCGTCCATCGTCGACAAGCTCGTGCGCAGCGGACAGTTGCCGTCGGCGAACGGCCACGGCGTTCCCGCCGCGGAAATCCAGAGCTACCTTTCGCAGAGCCTGATCCGGCTGTTCCAGGCGCAGGCCGCCGTGCCCGCGGTCGTCGATGCGAACGTCGAGGCCAAAGCCGCCGAGGTTGCGGCGGAGCCTCGGGCTGAAGTGGACTCGATCATTACCCGCTCCATCGCCGAATACGAGACCGACGTACGCGCCGCCGTCGCGGAGAACCGCATCGCGCCGCGCTACGTCCCCCGCCGCCAGCTCGGCGGCACGTTCCGCGACCTCCGCTTCACGCTGATGCAGCTCTCCACGACCGGCCTGCGCATCCGCCACGACGACACCCTGCGTCCCGGCGACGTCGCACGGCTCACCCTCTCGCTGCAGAAGCCGGCGCGCACGTTCGCGATGCAGGCCCGCGTGGTCTGGACCAGCATCGCCCAGCGCGGCGAAGGGCCGACGTTCTGCATCAGCGGACTGCGCGTGCTCGACGCCGGACCGATCGCGCAGGTCATCCATCACCTGCGCGAAGCGCGCGACCTGCAGGCCGACGAAGGACGCCGCCGCGGCAACTCGCCGCTCAGCGGCCTCACCGACGACGAGGTGGCGTCGATCATCCGCGCCGTCCGCAGGTTCTCCGCCGATCCGGTCGAGGCGGGACGCTGGTACACCCGCGCACGCTTCTCGCTGGCCGACGAAACCGTCCGCGCCGCCGCACCGCAACGCGCGCGCGACCGCGAGGAAGTGATCGGCCTCTGGGAGTACCTCGACCGCCGCCTCGACATCGCGAAGGTGGCCAGCGTCGTCACCTGGCTCCGCCAGACCCGCGCCAGCGCCGCCGAGGCGCACGTGGCGCGGTGAGGTTCAGGGCGCAGGTAGCAGGGGGCGGGGGGCAGGAGCGGAGCTCGGAGCAGCGAACGTGCGTCCGACGCGCGGTTGCCGAACGTAGGGCGTGGCTACAGCCCGCCCACCCCCGGGGGAG
>DASVSV010000531.1:0-3651 GCA_036387915.1 Thermoanaerobaculia bacterium | reverse complement strand
CACGGGGGGCGGGCTGAAGCCACGCCCTACGTTTCAGTTCAGTGCAGAAACATGGGCATGCCCATGACTTCCGCGACCTTGGGCCGGTACTCGTTCGGGTCGTAGAAACGCGTGATGTCGACGCGTTTGCTTCCTTCGCCGGTCAGCTCGAGCGGGACGGCGTTGTAGCGGCCGTCCACGACCGCGACCATCTGTCCCGTGTCGCCGCGGCGCACGAGATCCGCGGCCAGCGAGCCGTAGTTGCGCGCGACGATGAGGTCGAGCGAGTCGGGCGCGCCGCTGCGCATCAGGTACGCGAGGCGTTGATAGATGACCTTGTCGCGGCCGAGCCGTTCGAGATGACCGGCGAGCTCGCCGCCGATGCCGCCCAGCTTGCGCTGTCCCGCCGCGTCGGCCTCGCCGCTCTCCACCACCGTCCCCGTCGTCGTGCGCGCCCCCTCGGAGATCGCCACGACCGCGTAGTTGCTCGGGTTCTCGGTCTTGTCGCGGCACAGCATGTCGTACACGAGATCGGGATCGAACGGCACCTCGGCGATGATCGCGCGATCGACGCCGCTGAGGTACGACGCGAGCAGGCAGGTCTCGCCCGAGTTGCGTCCGAACAGCTCGACCACGAGGAAGCGCTCATGCGAGCCGGCGCTGGTGCGCAGGTCGTTGATGAACATCACCGAGCGGGTGACCGCGGTCGAAAATCCGAGGCAGTAGTCGGTGCCGTAAACGTCGTTGTCCATCGTCTTCGGGATGGCCATCATCGGCACGCCTTCCTGGTGCAGCCGGCGCGCGAAGGTGAGCGTGCCGTCGCCGCCGAGGGCCACCAGTGCGTCGAGACGGAGGAACTCGATCGCGCGCAGCGCGGCGCGGGTGAGGTCGTAGCGCCCGCGGTCGTCGGGCTCGCCGCGCTCCGGCACGAGGTGCGCCGGGATGTGCTCGGCCTTGCTGATCGACGGGTTGATGCGCGAGGTGTGGAGGATCGTGCCGCCGGTGCGGTCGATGGCGCGCGTGAGCACTTTGTTCAGCGGCAGGATCCACTCGGAGTTGTCCGCCGTGGCCTCGGGGATGATGTTCAGCAGCGAAGCCCAGCCGCGGCGCAGGCCGATGATCTCGCACGGCCCGTCGAGCATGCGCCACACGAACGCCTTCAGCGTCGCGTTCAGGCCAGGGACGTCGCCGCCGCCGGTGAGAATCCCGATGCGTTTCATGAGCCGAGGCGTTGTTGCGCTTTCGCCTCACCCTCGGGGAAGAAGACCACTTTCAGAGCTTCGTGCCGGTCGAACTTGCCGATGCCTTCGTGGAAGTCGTTCAGCGAGTCGTACGTCGCCTGCACGACCCACTCGACGTCGAGGCCGGAGCGCAGCATGCCCAGCATGCGCTGCCACGTCGAGTACATGCGCCGGCCGATGATGCCGTGCATCGTCACGCCTTTGAAGATCACGTTGTGCGTGTAATCGTCGATCGTCAGCGCGTTCCCGGCGGGAATGCCCAGGAGCGACAGCGTGCCCCCTTTGCGAACGATGTCGAGGCCGAAGTTGATGGCGGCGGCGGAGCCGGACATCTCGCAGACCACGTCGACGCCGATGCCGTTCGTGATGGCCTCGACCGCCTTCTTCACCTCGGCCGGCGGCGTCGTGCGGACGTTGAACGTGTGCAGGTTCGCGTAATTGCGTGCCGCGGCCCAGCGGCGCGCGGTCTCGAGCGCGTGATCCTGGACGTCGGTGACGATGACCGTCGCCGCGCCGCTGTGCTCCGCGATGGCGGCCGACATCGCCCCGATCGGGCCGAAGCCGGTGATGGCGACAGACTTTCCGGTCAGATCGACGGCCTGCGTCGTATGCACCGCGTTGCCGAGGGCGTCGAGAAATGCGCCGACGCGCGGCGGGACGAACGAGGGGAGCTTCACGACGTTGGAGGCCGGCACCTTCACGAACTCCGCGAAGCAGCCGTCCTCCTGCAGACCATATGTCTTCGTGCGGATGCAAACGTGCCCGTTGCCCGAACGGCACTGCGGACATTCATTACAGATCCAGTGCATCTCGGCGGAGACGTAGTCGCCGACCGCCAGCGTGCCTTCGTGCGCGCGCTCGCCGGCGGGTCCGAGCTCTTCGACGAAGCCGCAGAACTCATGGCCGTAAATGCGCGGCGGCGTGACCGAGCTCCGGATCGAAGGATCCCAGTGATAGATGTGTTTGTCGGTGCCGCAGATGCCGGTCGCGGCGACGCGGATCAGCACTTCGCCGGGCCCCGGTTCCGGCACCGGACAGTCGCGGACTGCGGTCCCTTCGGAACCATCGAGCGGGGCGCTTTTGACGACGGCAATCATGGTCTTCGAACGGCGCCGGACTCTATCACGCGAGGTCCGCGATGAACTGCGAGACGGCCCAGGTCAGGGCGTCGGGATCCCGCTCGTAAAGGTCTTTATGCAGGGCGCCTTCCACGCAGTGGATGCGCTTGACGGTGGGGCAGGCGCCGTAGAGCTCGTGTGCCATCGCGCAGGGGATCACTTCGTCGGCCGTGCCGTGCAGCACGAGCAGCGGCGCGTCGAGATTGCGGATCACTTTCATCGTGTCGAAGAGATCGCCGGCCAGCCAGTGCATCGGGATGCGCGGGTAGAGCACGCGGGTGATGCTGGTGAGGCTGGTGAACGTGGACTGCAGGATGAGCGCGTCGAAGCGGTGGCGCTTGATGACCTGCGCGGCGACGGCGCCGCCGAGGGAGAAGCCGTAGAGGATCGAGGGGAGGTTGCGCGGGCGGATCGACTCGTGGAAACGCGCCGCGGTGACGCCGTCGGAGATCACGCCGCGATACGTCGTCCGTCCGCTGCTCTTGCCGTAGCCGCGATAGTCGAAGAAGAGGATGCTCAGGCCGGCGTCGAGGAGGTGCGGGATGATGTTCGCACTGATGGTGATGTTGCCTTTGTTGCCGTGGCAGAAGACGCCGCTCGCTTTCGGATTTTCGGCGCGGCAGTACCACGCGAAGAGGCGCTCGCCGTCGGGCGTGTCGATCCAGTGCTCTTCGACCGCGGTCTTCGGGATGCCGTAGTCCTCGGGATTCCAGGACTTCTCAGGATCGCGCGTGGGCTCGAAGATCTGGTTCTCGCGGTAGTAGCGGCGGCCGACGTCGAGCGCGGCCACCGCGGCCCCGCCGAGAAGCCAGGGGAGGATGGTCCCGAGGCCGGGTTTCGTGCTGCGACGCGGTGCCACGGCGCGGAAAAAGAGCAAGAGTTCTGCCGTGCTACAGTCCGCCGCGGTGAGAACAGTCGAGTCCCGCGTCCGCGTGCGCTACAAGGACACCGACCAGATGGGCATCGCCCATCACTCGAACTACATCGTCTGGTTCGAGATCGGCCGCACGGACCTCTGCCGCGAGACCGGCATCCCGTACGCGGAGATCGAGTCGCGCGGGTACCTGCTGGTGGTGACGGAGATCGGCTGCCGCTACCGCACCCCGTTCCGCTACGACGACGAAGTGCGCATCCTCACCGGCGTCGCCCGCGCCGCCAGCCGCGCGATGCGATTCGAGTACGAGCTGTACGCGGGCGAGGAACTGCGCGCGACGGGGTTCTCGTCGCACATGTGGCTCGATCGAGAGACGCGCAAGCCGGCAAGAGCAGACGCGGATGTGATGCGCGCGTTCGCGCCGTGGATCTCCGAAACG
>DASVSV010000530.1:0-5853 GCA_036387915.1 Thermoanaerobaculia bacterium | reverse complement strand
CGCGCACGGTCGCATTCCTTTTCGCGCGCGCCTGCAACGGGCGTGACACGGCGCGGGCCTTCACGAGGATCTGGGCGACGTGGTGACGAGCTCGCGGGGACGGGTGGCGGGCAGCAAAAGCAATGTCATTCCTTTGTGGTTTTTCCCCGGCGCGCGGGCGCGACGTTTGCCGCGCGATGGAGGTGCTGCCGCGAGAAAAGACCCGCTGCAAACGGCGTGACCGCGCGCGGGAGGGGGAAGCGAACGTGAATGAGCGGCGGAACCGAACGACGAGGGAGGGCGGGCAGCTGGTGGCGCGCGTTTTTGCGCGGTTGAAGCGCCGGGTAAATCAGGCCGATCGCAAAAACCGTGACACCAGCGTGGGGGCGCGCGCTACCGCGTGTAGATCGTGCGCACGCGCAAACGAAACCACCGTGCGCTGCGCGTGACGCCGCCGAGGTGTTAGCACGCAGCGGGCGACGTCGCGCGGCACATCGTCATGAAATGAGCAGTTGCGTGATGGGTGGGCTGTGGACGGAACAGAAAAAAGGAAGGAGCAACCATAGGGAGTGAGACCAAGGGACGACCGTGCGCGACGCGCCAGCGCGAGAACTTGCCCGCACCAGGACAGCGCTTATCGTCGGGGGCCGCACAACCAACGGGAACGGGCGGCGGAGCGTCATCGATCGCGACACACTCCCCTACGCGCGGGGGGCGGGAGCCGCGGCGCGGCCGTTGCGTGCGGGCGGCGCGCGCCAGCGCGACGTCCCGCATGCAACGGACGTGACGCGGCGTGGGTGGGGGCGGGCGGGTGGTCCCGCGATGCGCGTGCCACTCGCGCGGGGGGAAGCGGCGCGCCCGTTGCCGCGAGCACGGCGGCTTCATCGCGGTCCGAGCATGCAACGGGCGTGACGCGAGGGCGGGCGGGTGTGGCGTCCGCGCAGAGCGTGCCACTCGCGCGGGCGGGAGCCGCGGCGGCACGACCGTTGCCAGCGAAGTACGGCCGCTTCATCGCGGTACGAGCGTGCAAGGGGCGTGACGCCGCGGCGCGGGTGGGGGTTGCGGGACACGTGCTCGCGAGAGGTGGTGGCAGAAGTACGGCGCGCGTCGATCGGCGCGTGAGGTTGCGTGATGGGTGGGCTGTGGACGGAACAGAAAAAGCTCGTGTGCGATCGCGAGCGGCTGCATTCATGCCGGCAAATGTTCCGCTCTCACGACATGAATGTCATACGTGATCGTTTGACGTTGCCGCTCTTGCTGCGCGAAGTGATCACGCGGCGGAATCGCTTGTGCGGCCCTCGACGTGAAGCGCTGGCGAGTCGCCCGCATGTGCGCGTCGATCGGATTCAATCGGTGCGGCGTGGTTTTCGCGCGTGTTGTCGTCAACGCTAAACGATCGCGGATCATTCGCCTTCGATGTCGACGCGCTTTTTAGTCGTGGGAGGTGGTTTAGCGTTGCTCGAGCTGATGCGCTAAGCGGCCCCGGAGCACGTTGAAATGATGCGCGGTGGCTTGCGGATGATGCGTGGCGTTAATTTTCGGCCCCGGCGCACTTCGCGTCGATGCTGTGGCGTTGATTTTTGGCTCCGGGGCACTCGCCGGTGATGCCCGGACGTTAATTTTCGGCTCCGGGGCACTTCGCGGTGATGCCCGGGAGCTCTAATTGATGTCCCGGGAGCCGTTTTCGAGGTGCCCGGAGCCGTTTTCGAGCCCCGCGCGGCCGTTTTCGCGATTTTCGCGGATAAAAGTGATGTGGGGTGATGTGGTGGTCACGAGGAGGTCCGGTACCTCGTGGGGCTGGTACCCGAGCTCTAACCCTGCGGTCATCAGAGCATCGGCCGCGTGCCACAGGGCCATGAACTCTCCGAAGTCGAGATGCCCGAAGCGGCGGCAGAAGTGGTCGTAGTCGATGAGGAGCTGCGGGGCGAAGGGGTCGACGTTCATAGTGACAACTCTAAGTGACTCGTGCTGAGGCGCAATATGGCTACATCTACTGGAGAATACAGGTGTCTTAATTCGGCCATCCGGCAATGAACGGCTGTTGCGAATCGTCGGCCTGCATGTATGGCCTGGACGTTGGTGAGCGTGACGCCGGCCTGCGTGAAGAGATCGACGAGGCCGCGCGATCGGCTCGGCCTGTTCCCAGGCTTCTAACCGTACAAGCTCCTTCGTGATGTCGCGGCGGACGAAGCCGGCGTCGCCCAGCATCCCGAGTACTTCAAACGCGGCAACGGTGATGTGGAGCTGGTCAATGGCGTCCTCGTCGCCGTCTTCACGTGATCCACACTAAACAAGGTGTGGCCCATCGTGGGCAGAATGCTACCCACTGCAGAGGCGAAGGGTTGTAGCGCTCGCAGACCGCGACGATGCGACGCGGGCCTACCCGGCGGCCTCTGGAATTGATCCACGCGGCCCAGTTTTGCGCGTGTTCGCCGGCCTCAGCGCTCCCGCAGACGGGCAAGAGATTCGCACCCGCAGACCGCGCCCTCCTCTTGATCCACATCGGGTGCATTTGGAAGGATCGTGCAAAACCTTGGAAGGATAAGTCAACGATTGCTTGCCTCAGCGACGTTACGTTGGGTGTGCGACGGTTGCGGAAGCCTTCGAGGACGGTACGAACAAGATTCGTGGAAGGAATGAACACGCATCCGCGCGTCAAAAAAGGGCAGGACAGCAGATGCTCGACCGTAGCAGTGCGTGGGCCGCTCAGAACAGACCGCTGGTCGAGCAAGGAGGAGAAGGCATGACGAAGAAGAAGATCTGGTTCATCACGGGCGCCGGCCGGGGCATGGGCCTCGATTTCGCCCAGGCCGTGCTCGCGGCGGGTCATGCCGTCGTCGCCACGGGACGCGACCCGGAGCGCGTTTCCAAGGCCGTGGGAGAGTCTGAAAACGTGCTGGCCGTGAAGCTCGACGTCACCAGCCGAGCCGATGCAGAGGCGGCTGTGCAGGCAGCGGTCACCCGGTTCGGGCGCATCGACGTCCTGGTCAACAACGCCGCGAGCTTTTACGCGGGCTACTTCGAGGAGCTGACGCCCGACCAGATCGAGCGGCAGTTGGCGACGAGCCTTTTCGGCCCGATGAACGTCACCCGCGCCGTCCTGCCGGTGATGCGCAAGCAGCGTTCCGGGCACATCATCACGATCTCCTCATCCGCCGGTCTCGGCGCTGGCTACGACTTCGTGAGCGCCTACGCGGCGTCCAAGTTCGGGCTCGAGGGCTGGATGGAGTCCCTCGGCGCCGAGGTTGCGCCGTTCGGCATCGCCACCACGATCGTGAATCCGGGGTTCTTCCGCACGGAACTTCTCACGGATCAGTCGACGAATTACGCAGAGCCGTCAATCTCGGACTATGACGAGCGCCGCGGGCCGATCATCGAGAACTGGAAAGCGATGAACGGCAAGCAGACCGGCGATCCGGCGAAGCTTGCCCGCGCGCTGGTCACGATCGCCGAACAGGAAACTCCGCCGCAGCGCTTCATCGCCGGCGCCGACGCGATCGCCACCGCGGAGCAGAAGATCGCCACCCTTCAACAGCAGGCGAACGCGTACCGGGAGTTGTCGTCCTCGCTCGCAGTCGATGATCCGCCGGAGGTGCGCTGACTCGCAGCTCGCCGGCGCACAAAAAACGAACACGTTCAACGCTACCAACCGAACTCACGTCGCACGCGAAAGGAGATAACTTGTATGGATAATCTACTGAATGATTCAATCACAGAGAACGACCCCACTATGACGGACCGCCGCAAAGTCCTCGTCGCGGGGCTGGGACTCGCCGCAGCATCGTTGTTCAGTCGTATAGCCACCGCTGCACCGGCCCAGCAGGCCGGACAGGCGCCCGGCGGGGCGCAGGGCGCCACTGGCGCCAACAGTCCGCAGCGAGCTGCGCGGACAGAGCGCCGCCGGCTCGGCGCGCTGGAAGTCTCTGCCCTCGGCTTTGGCTGCATGAACGTCGCGGGCATGTATAACCTACCTATCGACCGGCAGGAGGCGATCCGGCTGATCCGGGCCGCGTATGACCGGGGCGTCACCTTTTTCGATACTGCCGAAGTCTATGGGCCGTTCCTTAGCGAGGAAATGGTCGGCGAAGCGCTCGGACCGGTTCGCGATCAAGTGGTTATCGGCACGAAGTTCGGGTTCAACATCACGCCGGAGGGCCAGGTTCGCCCAGGGCTCAACAGTCGTCCGGAGCATATCAGGCGCGCGACGGAAGGATCGCTCCGTCGCCTGAAGACTGACCGCATCGACCTTCTCTATCAACATCGCGTCGATCCCGCGGTGCCCATCGAGGACGTTGCCGGGACGGTGCAGGAGTTGATCCGCGAGGGCAAGGTCCGTCATTTCGGGCTGTCTGCCGCGGGTGGCGCGACCATTCGCCGAGCGCACAAGGTGCAGCAAGTCACAGCCGTGCAGAATGAATACTCCGTCTGGACGCGCGATCCGGAACTGGAAGCTCTCCCGACCTGCGAAGAGTTGGGCATCGGCTTTGTGCCGTGGAGTCCGCTCGGAATGGGGTATCTGACCGGCACCATAACCCCTATGACGACGCTTCGCGCCGAGGATCTTAGATCCACGTTTCCCCGCTTCACTCCCGACGCCCGGCGCGCGAACTGGGCCATCGTCGAACTGCTGCAGCGGGTGGCTGCACGCAAGCAAGCGACGCCTGCCCAGGTTGGACTCGCCTGGCTGCTCGCCCGCAAGCCATGGATCGTGCCCATTTACGGAACGACAACGCAGCGGCACATGGAGCAGAACATGGATGCACTGAAGATCCAGTTGACCGCGTCCGAGATGAAGGAGATCGAAGATGGCTTCGCTCAGATTCGGGTGCAGGGAGCGCGATCGACCAACGCGATGCTCGCCGAGATCGACATCGGGGCAAAGCTGGGGACGAGCTCAAAGGGTGGGAACGGGATATCTCCCCTCCCCCCAAAGCCAAAGCAGTAGATGTGTGATCCGAGCAGGCCTCGCGCCCCAGAGGCGATTCGGCGCAAGACGGAACCCTGTGAGTTCGATCTGAAGCCACCGCGCGGGCGCGTAGCTGATACGCCCCGCGGTGGTCTGGTATGAAGAAATGACCCGCGCCAGACAAGCCACCGGCATCGCCACGCTGGCGAAGTTCATCGAAGCTGTCGTCCCGAATGACGCGATCGTCGAACTTCGACTGCCCGGCGTGCGCGCCGCCAGAGTGTCGCAGCCGAATCAGGAGGCGGTGCACTTCGTACAGCCGTCGTCGTTGTGCATCATCGCGCAGGGCGCAAAGAGCGTCGTGATCGGCGGAGACAGCTACAGTTACGAGGCCGGGCAGATGGCGCTGTATTCGGTCGACGTCCCGATCGCCGGCCGGGTCACGCGCGCCCGTCACGCCGAGCCGTACCTGGTACTGATGATCGACCTCGATGCGGAGAAGATCGCCGAGCTGGTCCCGAAAGTGTTTCCGGACGGCGCGCTGAAACCGCGGGAGACCCGCTCGCTCTACGTGGGAGACGCCGACGCGCACATCATCGACGCGGCAGCGCGATTGGTCGAGCTGGTCGAGCAACCGGTCGAAGCCGAGCTCCTCGCACCGCTCGTGCGGGACGAGATTCTGATCCGGCTGCTCCGCAGTCCGATGGGGAGTCGGGTTGCGCAAATCGGGCACGCTGGATCGAGCATGCAACGAATCGCGAACGCAGTGTCATGGCTGCGGACCAACTTCGACCAGCCGGCAACCATCGAAGAGCTGGCGACGCTGGTGAACATGAGCGTGACGTCGTTCCATCGGCAATTCAAGGCCGTCACCGGCATGAGCCCTCTGCAATACCAGAAAACGCTTCGGCTGCAGGAGGCCAGGCGGCTGATGCTGACGGCGACGACGGATGTGGGAGCTGCAGGCC
>DASVSV010000529.1:0-2297 GCA_036387915.1 Thermoanaerobaculia bacterium | reverse complement strand
CCAGAGGCCGTGCATGTGCAGGACGCGTTTCGAGAGGGCGAAGAAGACGATGCCGGCGGTGTAGACCACGCCCCCGGCGATCAGCCAGAAGATGCCGTCCATCGGGAGGGCCTGCTTGAGGGGGACGAAGGCGACCACGACCAGCCAGCCCATGACCACGTAGAGCGTGACCGAGATGGCGCGGTAGCGGCCGTGCAGAAACACATCCTTGGCGATGCCGGCGGCGGCCAGGGCCCAGACGATCCCGAACAGAGTCCAGCCCCAGACCCCGCGCAGCGTCACCAACGTGAACGGCGTGTACGTCCCCGCGATCAGGAGATAAATCGCGCAGTGGTCGAAGACGTGGAAGACCTGTTTCGCGGGACCGCGCAGCGAGTGGTAGAGCGTCGACGAGAGATAGAGCACGATCAGCATCGCGCCGTAGATCGCCAGCGCGGCGATGCGTCGCGTGTCGGCGCCTTTGAGCACGGCCGCGGTGATCAGCACGGACGTGCCGACGATGGCCAGCACCGTCCCGACGACGTGAGTAATGCTGTTGAAAAGCTCTCCGCGGTACATGCCGCGAGGATAACTTACGGGAGCTGTACTTAGAACTTCAGGCCCATCGAGAAGCGGTACGTGCGCGGTGTCTGATAGGCGAGGTTGTTCTGGGCCTGCCCGAAATTCGCGGCGCGCGTAAAGTGCACGCCTTCGACCGGCGTCGTGGTGCGGGGGTCGAACGGCTGCAGCGTGGTCGAGTTGGCGGCGGTGCTGATGCCGGTGGCGAGGCGGTTCGAGTCGGCGATGTTGTCCTCGCCGAATGCGTTCAGCAGGTCGGCGTGGAGGAACAGCTCCGCGTCGAAGATGGCGCGCGAGTAGCGGACGGCGAGGTTCGTCGACGTCACGTCGTCGGTCCGCAGCGCGCCGCGGTCGCTGAAGAAGTAGCGGCCGTTCGGGATCGAGTTGTAGCCGGGATTCACCGGCGCACCGGTGTAGCGCGTGACGTTGATCGGCGCGCTGACGCTCCACGCCCGTCCGGAGTCGAACGTCTGCAGCAGCGAGAGGTCGAAGTCGCCGAGGTCGAGGCCGAGCCAGGCGCGGGCGCGGTGGCGCTGGTCGCCGCGCAGATAGCCGACCGGGTTGTTGCGCTCGTAGTCGAGGAACTCGGAGTAGTAGAGCGACGGGACCACGTTCGCGGCCGGGCCGTTCATCGTCTCCCCCTCGTCGTTGCCGCGCAGCTTCGACCACGTGTAGTGCGCGCCGGCGTCGACGCGCGACGCGCTCCAGCGTCCCTGCAGATGGATGCCCCGATACGTGCGCTCGACGTCGTTCGTGTTGCGCACCAGCGCCAGGTCGACCGGGATGCCGAGCGTCGTCGTGGCGCGGCGGGTCTGCTGCGTGACGCCGAGCGCGTAGAAGTCGCGCCAGTCGCGCGCGACGAGATCCGCGCGCACGAAGCCGCGCTGACCGAGCTGCGTGCCGAAGCCGAGCGTCGCCTCGCGCACGTACGGCGAGGAGAGCGTGCCGTCGAAGTAGGCGCTGTAGCCGGGAATGTCACGGCTGCCGTTCGCGCGCAGGTTCTGGGCGGTGGTGTTCGCGGTGCCGCCCTGCGTCCCGTTAAAGTACGCGAACACCTGCGCAATGGCCTCGGCCATGGTGACGGTGAGCGCGCCGTTGTTGATGGCCGGCCCGCGATAGGCGAAGTCGATCGCGGCCGCGCTGCCCGCGGCCTGGTTGGCCGAGGCGATGGCGTCGGCGACGCGGGAGACGTACTCGCCGTACGACGCGTTGACGCTCTGCCGGCCGTCGCCGCGCAGGTCGTACTGCACGGAGAGGCGGGGGGAGACGCGGCTGTCGTTCGCGGTCATGACGCCGTCGGAGTCGACGGCGTGATTGCGGTCCCAGCGCGCGCCGGCGGAGACGCTCCAGCGCTCGCCGACCTCGTACGTGTCGTTCACGAAGAGCGAGTCGGTGCGCAGCTCGTTCTCGCGCGCCGCGGCCAGGACGGGCGTCCAGCGGATGAACGTCCCGCCGCCGTTTGCGTTCGTCGGCGTGATCACGGGATAGATCTGCCCGTCGCGGTACTGCGCGCGCGTGACGAAGAGCGAGAAGTCGCTGCCGGACTGATGGTCGTCGAGGAAGTGGCGCTCGGTGAAGCGGTCCGCGCCGCCGACGAGGTGATGGAAGCCGCCCAGGCCGTCGAAGGAGTAGTTGGCCTTGAGCAGCACGTTCTCGTTGTCGCGCTCCTCGCTGTTGCAGACGCCGCAGAGCGACGGCGAGTTGAAGCGCGCATTGCTGTTGGCGCGGTCGAGGAGCAC
>DASVSV010000528.1:0-1624 GCA_036387915.1 Thermoanaerobaculia bacterium | reverse complement strand
TGACTTCTGCAAGCCGGCACATCGATCGACGGTGAGACCGTGAGTCGCTGTTTGTCATCCATCGAGACGGACCAAACTGGCGACTGCGATCGCATGAGATTGACGCGCAGGATAGTGCCGCAGCGACATGGACAGAGAAGCGAGAGCCAAACTGGCTGTTGAGACTTTTCCTCGATGACCGGATGTGCCGCTTGGGTCAGGGAAGCGCGGCGGTTGTCGTTTCGCGGCAACCTGACGGTAGCGGCGTAGCGGTGCCGACGCATCCACTTCTCGCGCGGTGAGACACGCCGCGCAAACCGAAGGACATTCTCAGCGCTTCTTCGCAGGAATCGCAGCATCATCGGTATCCGATACGGGTTCATCGGTTGACTCCGGCCATGCCAGACCGAGCAAAGGCATTTCATCACCCCGCCCCCAGGTGGCGGTATTAGCGCAGTCGCACCACATCTCGGCAGGCGTCGCGTTCGATCGAATCTGCGGTATGTCGAACTGAATGAGCGTCTCCGAGCTCGCGCGAGCCCCCATGAACCCGGTGAGGCGGTGAAGCAGCTCGCTCAGCGCCTGCGCCGCGACACCCGTAGTGAACGGAATGACGGCGGGATTCGCGATACCAAGTTCGGGTGCGTATCCTTCCGCGGCGAGTCGCTCCCTCTCCCCCGCAGGGAGCGATTCGGCGCGAATCATCGCCGACGAAATACGCTCGCGGCAGATCAGACACGCCGTCCCCGGAAAGACCGTGGTGACACGCCCGGTGACGCCCTTCAGAACGCCGTCCGTCGATGCCACGACAACGCCGAGATCGAAGAGCGGGATCAAGTAGCGTGTTGCGAGGCGACACAGGATGGCACGCGGCAGTTCCTTGTCCGTGCACCCGAAGATTACGTCCGCCCATACGAGCTCGCGCGCAACCGCAGGGTCATTGATCGAGCCGCGTAGTGTGCGGATGACTGTCGGAAGATCGGCATCAGCGGCGGTGCGCTCCATGATGTCGATCTTGGGCTTACCGGCATCCGTGCGGCGTGAGTTGTAGACGCGGTTCACGTTCGTGACGTCGAACAGGTCGTGGTCGATGACGAGGATCTCGCCGACGCCGAGCCGGAGACACTGCTCGAACACCGGCGACCCCGTTCCGCCGCCGCCCACGATAGCTACACGCAGATGTCGTAGGACTCGCTGAATGTCCGGGCCAAAGGCGCGCACCTGCCGATCGAAAATGACCGGGATCGGCGTCTCGTCGGGATCGTCGAAATGGATCCGGAACCGTGCGCCGATGGTCACGATGCGGTGGAGCGGCGCCGTACTGCCATCGGGAAGGTGGACGCGCCCGGCGAACGACGTGCGATCTGTGAAAACGATGCTCACGTGCGCCCTGCCGGACGCACGGCTGCGAACGGTCCCGAACAGGCGCTCCTCTTCCCGGTCATCCTGTCGAGAGAATGCGCGCAGACCATCCGGGTGGGTGTGAATGAAGACGAACGCCTCATCGCTTCCACGTACGTGCTTCAGAACGGGAATGAACGAGGCGGACGCGATGGAGAGGCGATCGCGTTCCCGGACGAGGTAGTGCTGATCGGCGACGGGGATCACGTCCCGCACAAGAAACGTGATGTCGTTGCCGTGCTCC
>DASVSV010000527.1:0-3161 GCA_036387915.1 Thermoanaerobaculia bacterium | reverse complement strand
CCCGTCTCGTCGCGCCGGACAAGCGGCGCGGGCTGGCACCGCGCGGCGGGGGCGAGGAACGCAGCGTGTGCCAAACGTAGGACGTGGCTTCAGCCCGTCCAGAGCGTGCAGGATGCGCGGCGCGCGTCGGCGCACCAGGGGGGCGGGCTGTAGCCACGCCCTACGTTTTCACCCGTCTCGTCGCCCCGACAGGCAGCGCGGGCTGGCACCGCGCCGCCGGTGCGAGGAACGCAGCGTATGCCGAACGCAGGACGTGGCTTCAGCCCGTCCAGAGCGTGCAGGATGCGCGGCGCGCGCCGGCGCACGAGGGGGGCGGGCTGAAGCCGCGCCCTACGTCAAAAACAAAACGCGGAGGCTTTTGGCCTCCGCGTTTTCAGGCGTACGTTGCGTTTACACCGTCGGCTGGTGCTGGCCGCGGACGGGGATCTTCGGCAGCTCGGTGCCGGGGCGCTGTTTGACGGCGCTCATGGCCATCTGCAGCATGGCCGTCACGTCCGAGAGGTCGGCCGGGACGATCATGGTGTTGCCGGCTTTGGCGAGGTTGCCGAACTGCGCGATGTACTGCTCGGCGAGCTTGAGCTGCATGGCCTCGTAGCCGCCGGCGATGGTCGTCGCCTCGGCCACTTTGCGGATCCCTTCGGCGGTGGCGGTGGCAACGGCGAGCAGCGCCTGGGCCTGACCTTCGGCCTCGTTGATCTGCTGCTGGCGGTTCGCTTCCGAGTTTTTGATGACCTGCTGCTTGTGGCCTTCCGCGGTGTTGATGGCCGCGTCGCGCTCACCTTCGGACTGCAGGATGACGGCGCGCTTCTCGCGCTCCGCGCGCATCTGCTTCTCCATCGCCGCGAGGACGTCCTTCGGCGGAGTGATGTTCTTGATCTCGTAGCGCAGGACCTTCACGCCCCACGACTCGGAGGCCTTGTCGACTTCCTGCACGACCTGCGAGTTGATGTTCGTGCGCTCTTCGAAGGTGCGGTCGAGGTCGATCTTGCCGATCTCGCTGCGGAGGTTCGTCTGCGCGAGCTGCTGGATGGCCCACGAGTAGTCGCTGATGCCGTACGACGCGCGCTCGGGATTGAGGATCTTGAAGTAGAGGACGCCGTCCACCGCGACCTGCACGTTGTCCTTCGTGATGCAGACCTGCTCCGGAACGTCGAGCGCGATCTCCTTCAGCGAGTGCTTGTAGCGGACGGTGTCGAGGAAGGGCCAGAGGATGTGCAGCCCGGCGCCGAGGGTGTCGTGAAACTTGCCGAGGCGCTCGACGACCCACGCCTGCTGCTGGGGAACGACGCGGACGATCTTCGAGATGAGGATCATCGCGAAGATGGCCACCACTACCGCTACGATGAACTGACCGGTGAACATGGGCTTCTTCCTTGTGGTTGGTTGTTCTTGTTACGACGCCCGCACGTGGAGGACCAGACCTTCCACCGCGGCGACGACACAGCGTTGACCGCGATTGAGACCCGTCTCCCCGATGTTGCGGGCGCTCCACGTCGTCCCGCGCATCTCGGCCCTGCCGACTCCCTGCGCCGGGATCTCTTCCATTGCGATTGCCTGCTCCCCAACAAGGGTGTCGACGACTTTCTTCTGGTCGAGCTTCAGTTTCCGCACGAGGACCGGCCGGACGAAGAAGAAAGCGAGCAGCGACACCACGGTGAAGATGACGAGCTGGGCCGCGAGCGAGAGCTCCAGTCCGAACACGAGCAGCAACCCGACCACCATCGCCCCGACGGCAAAGAAGCCGACATGCAGCGACGCCGCGGTGAGCTCCATCGCCAGTAGCGCGAAGCCGATGAGGACCCAGATCCACCAGGACATGTTGAGTGTGGCGGAGGGTAGCATGTCTCTGCCGAGGGCGCAGGGGGCAGGCATTGAAGAGACGCACTGGGGAGAAAGTCCCCTCTCCCCGTGCGCGGGGAGAGGGGACTGGTTCACGCGAGCGCGCGCGATCGTCGAGCGCGACTGGGCCTGCCGCCCATCGACACTCACCGCAGCGACGTCAACAGCAGCGCGTACTCCTCCTCGTGCGGCACGCGCTCGTAGCGCTCCAGATCGTCCGGCGCGACGAGCGCGACTTCGGCCACTTCCAGCGGGTCGAGCGTGAGTGCGGCCAGGTCTACGTCACGGCGCAGCAGGTAGACCTCGTGGAACTCGTTCTCGACGTAGTTCTCGCGCAGCAGGACCGAGTAACGCAGCGTGCCGAGGTGCGTCAGCTCGGCCGGATCGATGTGCAGGTCGAGCTCCTCGCGCGCCTCGCGGATGGCCGCGTCGATGGCCGACTCGCCGGCGGAAACGTGTCCGGCGACGGAGATGTCCCAGAGTCCCGGCCACGACTCCTTCACCAGTGCGCGCCGCTGCAGCAGCAGACGTCCGTCGCTCGTCGCCACCCAGACGTGCGCGCAGCGATGCCAGTCGCCGTCGCGATGCACGTCGCGTTTGTCTTTGGCGATGCCGGTGGGATTGCCGTCCGCGTCGAGAACGTCGACGAACTCGCGCGTCGTCACGGTACGTAGCGCCGCGTGGGGACGCCCTCGGCGGTACTGATCGACAGCTCGGCCAGGAGTTGCGTCAGGCGCCGTCCCTCGGGAGTGGTCCGCTCCCACGTCTCGCAGAGCATCTCGACGTAGTACGGGTCGACCTCGGCGGAGACGGTGAAGCCGTTCTGCGGCTGATGCGGGCGGATGGTCTCCGTCTTCCGCCAGACGTCGTCGACCAGCTCGCAGCGGCGGAACAGCTCCCCCTTCTCCGGCTGGTACATGTAGGCGGCCAGCGGCGGGATGCCTTTCGCGTTCGCCTTCTGCTCCTCGAGCGCGCGGAGGATGCGCTCGCCGATCAGGTGGCGCAGCCGGTTGAAGCCGTCGTTCGCGAAGCGGACGATGCGCAGGCCGGTGTGATACAGGCTCTTCTCGCCGAGCCCTTTGGCGAGGCGGTAGAGATGCGAGCGGGCCACGACGCAGTCCGCCTCGATGAGGGTGCCGTCGCAGGCGATCAGCAGCGGCTGCGGGTCGCCGGCCGCGAACCGTCCCTCGTGCGCGACGAGAAAGCCGGACACGGAGATCTCGAGAACGCGAACGGAGATGTCGGCGAAGCGGGCACGCAAGGGAGTGTCGAGCTGAATGCGGCCGTAACGGCGCCGCTCGGACCTGGGACGAACCATGGGC
>DASVSV010000526.1:0-5416 GCA_036387915.1 Thermoanaerobaculia bacterium | reverse complement strand
GCGGTGGGGGGCGCTGACGCACTGCAGGTGGCCCTGATGTGGTATTCAGCCGAGACACTACTGAGGGTGCTATGAACCAACTGACCGAAAAAGTTCGCAAAGTAGAGCAGGACATCGCTTCCGAGCGGGGGCCGCTGAACTTGTTCGCGTTGCTCGAGCGCGACGATCTTTCTGATCGATGGGATCTCGTCATCTCAGCGTCGTGGGCAACCCATGACGGAACAACGCTTCGCTACCTCACCGAAGCCATCAAGCGGCATCTGTCCCCGGCCGACATGACTCGCCTATCGCGCGTGGTGGTACTCGACGCCGCGGAGGATCCGGTCAGGGCGATCAACGAGAGCTACCAGGTCGAGCACGGGCAGGTCGAGCTGCGCGACCCGGCGAGCTTCGGTCTGCCGGTCAAGCACGGCTACATCATCACATCGCGCCTCGCCGCCTGAATCAGTCCATCTCGAGCAGGCAGAAACAGAAAACGTGCGCTAACCATCCGCCTCGCGCCGCGCTCTGGCGGCGTCCGGCAGGCGCGCATTCCCCGTTGGATCAAAACGTCGTCGCGATCGCGACACGAACGGCGCGCTTCTCCACGGGATGGAAGTGCACGTCATCCACCGGCACGGACTCGCTGCGCAGCCGCGAAGTGTAGAAATAATCAACGTCGCTCACGTCCGCGGCGAGCGCGTTGAACACGTCGATTTCGACACGCAGCCGCGGCGACAGCGCATACCCCACCCGCGCCGTCACCAGCCCCGCGGCCTCGGAGCGCACGCTGTCGTCCTCGATCAGCGGCCGCGGCCCGAACCAGCGATAGCGCAGCTCGCCGGAGAAGCGTCCGGCGCCGCTCAGCGACACACCTGCCGAAGCGACGCCTTCGACCGCCCCCGGCACGCGATCGCCGGCCGGATCGTCGTCGCGGAAACGTGCGCGAGAGTACGCCCACTGCGCATCGAGCGCCAGGCGGTCGTTCACGCGATACGTCGTCGCCAGCTCGAGTCCCGTCCGGCGCGTCGGCCGCCCCGCCTCGGTCGTCCCGGCATCGCCGACGAACAACAGCTCCGAGGCGATGTCGAGCGCCCACAATGCCGCCGTTGCGTGCAGGCCGCGCGCGGCAGAAGTGCGTACGCCGACCTCGCCGCCGCGCGTACGCACGAGCGGCGTACCGCCGCGCGCGCCGCGTCCGTCGTTGCTGTGGAAGGCACTGCCCCCGCTGAGAAACACTTCCGTCCTGCGCCACGGCCCGGCGACGACGCTCAGCTTCGGACTGACCATCGACGCGGCCGTGAGTCCGTCGACCTCGAAGCGATAGTGATCGGCGCGCAATCCCATCACGGCGCGCAGCCGCGGATGAAAGTGCAGCGTCGACTCGCCGAACGCGGCGACGCTCGTCTGCGCGACCTCGTGCTCGCTGATGGTCTCGAGGCGCTCGCGCGCGGCGGTGTGATACAGCCCGACCCTGGCGATGTCGTCGCGGCGCACCTGCAGGCCGGCGACGTGGTTCTTCCAGCGATGCGTGGCGCGGAGGCCGGAGACGATCCGCTCGTCCTCCTGCTCGAACTGGTCGCCGTGCACCGGATCGTCGAGAAAGTAGGTGAAGTTCGAGAAGAGGTCGAGGCGGTACTGCATCGCGTACGCGGCGACCTTCGTCCCGCCGCGCTGCCAGTCCGCGGAGAGGACGTACCGCGACGTGTCGCCGCCGTCGGTCGGATCGACGTTGCCGAAACGCGGGATGGCGCCGTTCGTCACCGCCCGCAGCGGCACCTGGTCCGTCGAGCTCCAACGGGCGTCGTACGCCATCGCCGCGACGCTCCACGTTTTCGTCGAATAGCGCAGCAGCGCGTTCGTGCGGCGATAGTCGTCGGGCTGCACCCACGGGCCGTCGTTGCGCGTGGCCTCGACGGCGAACATCAGGAAGCCGTCGCCGATGCGCGGCGAGGCGGCGACGAGCGCACGTCCGAACCCGAACGTGCCGCCCTGCGCCATGACGATCGGCCGCTCCAGCATGCTCGCGTATTCGACGTCGACCGCGCCCGCGCTGGCAAAATCCCCTTCCTCCGCAAAGTACGGGCCTTTGCGATAGCGCACGCTGCTGATCAGCTCCGGGATGATGAAGTTCGCGTCGGCGTAGCCCTGCCCATGGGCGTGCGTGGGCATGTTCACCGGCACGCCGGCGACGTCGATGGCGATGTCGGTGCCGTGGTCCAGATTGAAGCCGCGCAGGTAGTACTGGTTCGCTTTTCCCTCGCCGCTGTGCTGGCTGACGATCACGCCCGGCACGGTCTCCAGCACGTCGCCCGCGCGCTTCAGCGGCCGCCGCGCGATCTCTTTCTGCGTCACCACGCCCTCCGTGGCCGTGGCCGTCGGCGCGTCCTCTTCTTCAGCCTCCGCGGTCACGACGACGGCCTCCTGATATGGCGGATCGTCGGGAGCGTCGGAGAGCAGCGCGAGGAGTAGAAGCAGGTGCACGCCGCGCCGGTGCTGCAAGCCGGCATCCGGCCGGACCCGCGCGGATGTAAGAAAAGGTGGAGTCCGGCATTCATCGTGAAACCGTCCCGCGCGTGACAAAGAGAAACGAGCGCGACGGCTTCGTCCACGTCCGCGGCGCGCGCGAGCACAACCTCAAGAACCTCGACGTCGACATCCCTCGCGACGCGCTGGTGGTCTTCACCGGCGTGTCGGGATCGGGCAAATCGTCGCTCGCGTTCGGCACGTTGTACGCCGAGGCGCAGCGGCGGTATCTCGAGTCGGTGGCGCCCTACGCGCGGCGGCTGTTCGATCAGATGGGCGTCCCGGACGTCGACGACATCGTCGGCCTGCCGCCCGCCGTGGCCTTGCAGCAGCAGCGCGGCACGCCGACCACGCGCTCGTCCGTCGGCAGCGTGACCACGCTCTCGAACCTGCTGCGCATGCTCTACTCGCGCGCCGGCGACTACCCGGCCGGACAGTCCATCATCTACGCCGAAGGGTTCTCGCCGAACACGCCCGAGGGTGCGTGTCCGGAGTGTCATGGCGTGGGTCGCATCTTCACCGTCACCGAGCAGTCGATGGTGCCGGACCCGTCGCTGACCATCCGCGATCGCGCCGTCGCCGCGTGGCCGCCCGCGTGGCATGGACAGAACCTGCGCGACATCCTGGTCACGATGGGCTACGACGTCGATCGTCCCTGGCGCGACCTGCCGAAGAAAGAGCGCGACTGGATCCTCTTCACCGACGAGCAGCCGACCGTTCCCGTCTACGCCGGCTACACGCCCGCCGAAACGAGACGCGCCCTGAAACGCAAAGAAGAGCCGAGCTACATGGGCACGTTCACCAGCGCGAAACGGTACGTGCTGCATGCGTTCGCGACGACGCAGAGCGCGCTGATCCGCAAGCGCGTCTCGCAGTACATGATCAGCGCCGACTGCGCGACGTGCAAAGGCAAGCGCCTGCGGCGCGAGTCGCTCTCGGTGAAGTTCGCCGGCTACGACATCGCCGAGATGTCCGCGCTGCCGATGAAGCGGCTCGCGTCGATCCTGCGTCCGTACGCCGCCGGCACGTCGCCCGCGGAAAAGAAGATGGTCGAGGACCATCATCCGGAGAAGGCACTCGTCGCCGAGCGCATAGCCGAGGACTTCGTGGCCCGCCTCGACGTCCTCCTCGACCTCGGCCTCGGCTATCTCTCGCTCGAGCGCAGCACCCCCACGCTGTCGCCCGGCGAGTTGCAGCGGCTGCGGCTCGCCACCGCGGTGCGCTCGAATCTGTTCGGCGTCGTCTACGTGCTCGACGAGCCGTCCGCGGGACTGCATCCCGCAGACACGGAGGCGCTGCTCAACGCGCTCGATCGTTTGAAGGAATCGGGCAACTCGCTCTTCGTCGTCGAGCACGATCTCGACGTGATCCGCCGCGCCGACTGGATCGTCGACGTCGGCCCCGCGGCCGGTGAAGGCGGCGGACGCATTCTCTACAGCGGGCCGCCCGAGGGATTGCGCGACGTGAAACAGTCGCACACGCGCGAGCATCTCTTCTCGGACGAGCACGTCGCCTCGCGCGCGCCGCGCACGCCGAGCGGCTGGCTGCGGCTCGAAGGTGTGACGCGCAACAATCTCCGCAATCTCTCCGTCGAGTTTCCCCTCGGCGTGCTGACCACCGTCACCGGCGTCTCCGGCTCCGGCAAGTCGAGCCTCGTCAGCCAGGCGCTGGTGGAACTGGTCGCGGAGCATCTCGGCCACGAGCTCGAGCGCGAGGAAGATGCGGACGACGTCGCGCCGTCGGAGGGGCGCATCGTCGCAGGGATCGAGGCCATCAAGCGGATGGTGCGCGTCGACCAGCGTCCGATCGGCCGCACGCCGCGCTCGAACCTGGCCACGTACACCGGCCTCTTCGATCACGTGCGCAAACTCTTCGCCGCGACGAAAGCCGCACGCGCACGCCGCTACGACGCGGGGCGCTTCTCATTCAACGTGGCCAAGGGCCGCTGCGAAACGTGCGAGGGCGAGGGCTTCGTCATGGTGGAGCTGCTGTTCCTGCCCAGCGTTTATTCGCCCTGCCCCACCTGCCACGGCTCGCGCTACAACGCGAAGACGCTGGAGATCGACTATCGCGGCAGGAACATCGCCGAGGTGCTCGGATTGACGGTTGACGCGGCGGCGGAGTTCTTCGCGGAAGAGCCGCCGGTGCGCCGCTCGCTCGACGTCCTCCGCGAAGTCGGCCTCGGCTACCTCCGCCTCGGCCAGCCGGCCACGGAGCTCTCCGGCGGCGAAGCGCAACGCATCAAGCTCGCCACGGAGTTGCAGCGCATGCAGCGCGGCAACACGCTCTACGTGCTCGACGAGCCGACCACGGGCCTCCATCCCGCCGACGTGGTCAAGCTCATGGCCCAACTCGACCGCCTCGTCGACGCCGGCAACACCGTGATCCTGGTCGAGCACGAAATGCGCGTCGTCGCCGGCTCGGACTGGGTCCTCGACATCGGCCCCGGCGCGGGAGAAGAGGGCGGGAGGGTGGTGGCCTGCGGCGCGCCCTGCGACGTGGCCAGGGTGTCGAAAAGCCGCACCGCGGCGTACCTCAAACGGTGCGTCTAGGCAGCACTCACTCACACCGCCAATGAACGCGCATGCGACGTCACGGCTGCCAAACGTAGGGCGTGGCTTCAGCCCGCTTCCCGCGGGGTGGGCGGGCTGAAGCCACGCCCTACGTTCCCGCACTTTTGGCTTCAGGAACGATCCGCGCGAGATGCGTCGGTCCATCCACAGCGAGGACGCTGGCGCTCCCGCTCCGTGACGCGGAGCGTTTATGGAGTGCGGCGGCTAAGGGAGGGTGTCTCAAAACCCGATTGCGTCACTCCGTAGGTGAGGAGCGTGCGAGCGGATGAGTCGACAGATACGGGCGGATTACGCGACACAGTTTCTGTTCCCGCGGTCGTTGGAGGAGTGGGTCAAGC
>DASVSV010000525.1:0-42743 GCA_036387915.1 Thermoanaerobaculia bacterium | reverse complement strand
GAGAGGGTGCCCGAAGGGCGGGTGAGGGGGCGTGCAAATTGCGCTAAGTTAAGGCCATTGGGATGACAGCTCGGATGACAGCTTGGGTGGTGCATGGCGGCGTCAGCGCGCACGCACGCCCACGGGAGGGGCGGGCTGAAGCCGCGCCCTACGTTTTCACGCTCTGCGTATTTGGGGACGGGTGTGTGGCTTGGTGGGTGTTACGCGGCGCGACTTCGTGCACGCGTGGCGTTGCTGCTCACGTGGCCCTTCGACTCGCTGCGCTCGCTCAGGGCTGTGCGCTTCGCGCACAGCTACTCGATCAGGCGGATGCCGCCTGTTTGCGGCTTGCTGGTGGTGGCGGGGGTGGGGGCGCCGATGACGCGGGAGAGGAAGAGGTCGGTGTCGGGTTTGCCTTCGCGGGTGAAGCCGATGACGAGGTAGCGTTCGGCGCTGGGGATGTAGTTGTAGGCGTTGCCCCAGGGGTCGCGGAGGAACGAGGCGTCGAGGTAGTGGGGGACGAGCTCCTTGAGCTCGAAGGGCAACTGGCCGCGGGTGTCGTTGAACTTGTCCACGGCGGTGCCGATTGCTTCGATGCGCTGCATGGAGATGGCCTTGCGCGTTTCGTTCACGCCCGACGTGCCGCCGAGGAATGGGGCCAGTTTGTTCGCGGGATTGCGGAACGACGTGGCCAACGACGCGAGGGCCAGGGCCACGAGGATCAGCACCAGCGGCAGCGGGACCGGCGTCTCCGCGACTTCGATCTCGTCGACCGGCGTGGCCTGCGCCAGCACGGCCTCGGCGGTCGCGCCGCGCACTTCCTCGATCAGGTCGCGCGTGAGCAGCTCGTACAGCGCCTTGTTCGTGTCGAACTCGGAGAGGCGCGAGACCTCGACGACGTCGCTGACAGACATCGTCCCGTCGACGAGGTCGTAGATCGACTTCTCTTCCTGCGAGATGCGGATCTTGTCGGTGAGGCTGGGGCGGCGGCGGTTGCGCGTGGTCTCGACGTCGAAATCGACTTCGTCCGCCTCGCCGGAGCGCACCACTACGATCTCCTGGTCGGTGAGCTTCTTGCGGAAGACCATGTCGTACGAGCGGATCCGCTTCTCGATGATCGGCCACTCGTCGATCATCCGCGCGCCTTCCATCAGGATCGACTCGGCGGTGACCGGCACGATGTTGTCGCGGTCGTACTCGATCGTCGTCTCCTGCGAGAAGTGGTAGTCGCCGTCCTTCCAGCGGAAGAGGCGATAGACGATCTGCATGATCTGGAGCTGGATGGCCTCGCGCAGCGAGTCCTGCGAAATGATCCCGTAGTGCGTGAGGATGAAGCCGAGGCGCTGCAGCGTCTCTTTCTGGATGTCGAGGGCGCGGTTGAGCTGGTCCTGCGAGAGGAAGCCGGTCTTCATCAGCACCGTGCCGAGGCGGTTCTCGAGGCGGCGGTTCAGCGAGTCGGCGCCGACCACTTTGCCGTCGAGGAACGTCACCGTCACGGTGTCGTCCTTGCCGCGCAGCGTGAGCACGCCCGTCTTCCGCTGCAGCCCGATGAGCTGGAAGATGTCGGCCAGACTGAAGTCGCGGAGTGTGCCTTCCAGTGCCATTACGCGGCGGCCCTCCGGCGATAGACGGGCAGCGAGAGGACGAGCCAGAGGATGACCGCGATCGCGATCGCGCCGACGCGCACGAGCATCTGCGCGACGTCGGCGGTCGGTCCGAGGGCGGGGCCGAGGCGTCCGACCAGCAGCGCCGTCACCACGAAGAAGGCGAAGAAGAAGACGCCGAGGATGCCGGCGACGGTACGTCCTTCCATCAGTTGCGCGGAGCCGGGGAGGAAGGTCGCGAAGAGGCGGTTGCGGCGCGTGACCGCGGTCTGGTGCCTGGCCACTTCCTCGAGCTTCTGCCGTTTCGTGTCGAGCGACACGCCGTCGCGCTTGAGGTAGATGTGGATGCACTGCGTGCAGTACGTCGTGCTCTCACGCGCCGACTTGCAGCGGTGGCAGAACGTGCGGCTGCATTTGATGCACGCGTTGGCGAAGCCGTTGCGGCGGCGCCTGGCGAAGAGCAGCAGCGCGAAGATCAGCGACAGGATCGCGCCGATGGTGACCGGGCTGGTCGCGCTGCGCACCGGGTCGAACGAGGAGTAGTTGCCGAACTGCGCGCGCGCGGCGGGCCGCTGCGCGAGTCTGTCGCTGATCCGCCAGGCCTCGGCGACGGGCGGCTTGTACGTGACGATTTTCTGCTGCGGCTGGCTGCGGGTCGTGCGCTCGATGAATTGCCGATCGGCTTTGCGGGCCTTCTCCAGCATCTCCGCCTGCACGTCGAAGCGATAGAGCTCGCCGGCGGCGGCAGAGTGGTTGTAGAACGCCGCGGCGAGGTTCGGATCGGCTTTCCCGGCTTTCTCGTACTCCGTCATCGCGGCCTGGAATTCGTTGTTCTGGAAGAGCAGGTTGCCGAGGTTCACGTGCGCGCCGGCGTAGTTCGGGCGCAACTGGATGGCGCGGCGATAGTGCACGCCGGCCTGGTCGTCGCTCCCTTCGAACGACTGCAGGTTTCCCATCAGCACGTGCAACGTCGCGTCGTCGGGGACGACGCCGAGGAGGTCCTGCAGGCGGCGCAGTGCATTCGGCTCATACGCGTCGTTGTTGCTGGCGATGGCCGCGGCGACGACGGGACTGTCGACGCCGGCGATGGCGTGCGCGGCCCAGTCGAGCACGATCGGCAGCAGCGCCACCAGGATCAGCACGACCACGATGGTGATGCGCTCGCCGATGCCGGCGTAGCCGAAGAAGATCGCGAACCAGTAGAAGAGGAGCCACATCGGCCCGAGCCAGAGGAACAGCGGGAGGAACAGCAGCGCGAACGCGAGCACGGTCACCGAGCCGCCGCTGAACAGATTGCTGAGCGTCTCGCGGAAGTCGTGGGCCATCGAGCGGCCGTAGCGGATGAAGAGCGCCAGCGCGAGGAGGATGGCGGTGATGGCGATCGCGCCTGCGACGACGATGGTCATGTCGGCGCGGCTCAACACGTTCGTGCGGTCGTCGCGGAAGACGTGAACGAAGCCCTGCAGCGCGAGCGGAATGGCGCTGCCCCACCCTTTCGTGCGCGCGGCGCGATCGGCATCGCCGAATGCGACGGCGGGCGAGCGCCCGTCGAGCTCGCGGGCGGTTTTCTCCGCCCACGCGGCCAGTTCCTTGTTGTCTTTGGCGGACTCGCTCGCGAGCGCGGTGGCGCCGGCGGCGTACACCGGGTAGGTCTTGATGCCGTAGGTGCGGCCGGTCGTCAGGAGCTCAGCCTTCTTCTTCGCGGCCAGGTCGAAGTCGCCTTCGCGCGCCGCGGCCGCGGCCTGAGGCCAGATGTCGCGCGGCGCGAGCTGCTGCGCGCGCACGCTGCGCGCCGCGAACAGTGCGGCCAGTGCGAGCGCGGCGACGGCGAGGCGGCCTTTCATCAGATGGTCTTGGTGCGCTGCACGAACGCGAGCTTCAACTCGCCGAGGTGCGTCTCCAGAAAGTCTTCTTCGTCGTCGGTGAGATTGCCCGTGGTCTTGTCGCGGAGGAGCGTGAGGATCTCGATCATCTGGCGCGCCGCGGCCGGGTCGGTCTTGGCCTGCGGGCGATACGGGTCGCGCAGCATGCCCAGGGACATGTAGCCCTGCGCGATGAGCGGCTCGACGAAGTTCGTGAACGGGGTGTTGGGGTTCTCGGCCTTGTCCTTCAGCGTGCGGCGGCGCTCTTCGCCGCGCGGCGGCGGCTCCTGCCGCTGGCGCCGGTCGTCGGCCGGCGGGGGAGGAGCAGCAGACGGTTCGGCAGGAGGAGGCGGCGCAGCAGCGGCCGCGCTCGGCGGCGCAGCGTCCGGCGCGGCGGGCTTGATCTCTTCCTTGAACTCGTCCCGGATCTCGCCGTCAGGAGTGAAGATGCGCTTGTCCGTGACCTTCAGTTCCCTCGGCGCCTGCTTGTCGTTCGGCAAAGCCGCCTCCGCCCCATGTCGTGTGAAATCAAGAGTTTGGCATACTAGCACGCAAGGTCCGGTCGAAGAACCGGTCGATGCGGCCCCATGCGTCCCGAGCCGCCGCCTCGTCGTAGCTCTTGCAGCCCGCGAGCGGTGAAACCGCGAGGAGCGTGAGGATTCCGATTCGGCGCATAGCGCGAAACGATATCAGAACCGATGGAATGGAGCCCGGCCGGCCGCTTCGCGAGGAGCGTGATGACGTAGGGCGTGGCTTCAGCCCGCCCCTCCACGGGGCCCTCCATGGGGGTGCACGGGCTGAAGCCGCGCCCTGCGTTTCCACGGTCCGCGTTTCACCGCATGAGTTGCGTAATGCGTGTTGTCGTGCTCACTCGCGGAGCGTGCGGATGATGGCGCGGTGGACGCTGGGGTCGGCGGCGATGCCCTGATGGCCGTCGCAGAAGAGCAGCGCGTCGCCATTGGCGCGGGCGCTGGAGACGGGGACGGTGCCGTCGCCGGGCTCGAAGAGGATGCGGGCCAGGTGCTGTTCGTTCTCGCGCAGCTCGCTCGGGTAGAAGGCGTAGGTGCCGTCGCGGCGGGCGAGCACTTTGATGGCGGTGGGGACGCAGTCGCCGGCGAGCACCGTCACTTTTGCCCGCGGCGCGCGGAGCTCGTTGCGGAACGCGCGTGCGCTGGCGAGATGCCGTGCGACGTCGAAGGGCCACGAGCTCGCGTCCCAGAGATCGCGGTCGAGCGGCTGGCCTGCTTCGTCGACGAAGACGCGCCCATCTTCCGGCAGCAGCTCGAACACGAACGGCCACGTGGCCACGATGTCGGGCGTAAACGTGCGGCGGATGAAGCGCTCGGGACGCATGAAGACGCGGAACGCCTCGAGCGAGCCGCGCTGCACCGGCGCGACCATGACCAGGTTCTCCACGCGATCCGAGTCCTGCGCGTACGCGAGCGCGACGATCGCGCCGGCGGAGTGCGTCACCAGGTCGACCTTGATGTTGTCATCGCGCCTGAACGGCGCACTGCCCCGCACGCGTTCCACCAGCTCGCCGAGGAGCTTCGCGTTCTCGCGCGCCGGCTTGCGCCAGTCGTAATAGAACGGGAAAACGTCGCGGTCCGCGGTGTAGCCGCCGAACTTGCGCAGACCGATGGCCAGCTGCCAGCCGGTGTTGATCGGACCGCGCGAGCCGACCCAGCCGACCGGGACCAGGCGATCGTTCGGGTCGAGATCGAGATCGTCGGGAAACGTGCGCTGCCAGACCGCGCGCGGCGTGCCCCAGACGTGGCGTCCGGTGACGGGATCGGCGAGCCGCGTCAAGCCGAACCCGGCGATGACGATCACCGGACGGGGCGGTGCGCCCATGGTCGCGGAGAGGCTGGCGGCGTTCGCGCGGAGGTAGCCGCGGCGAGTTTTGTCCGTGGTGTTACAGTGCGCCAGCGCCGCAATCGCGCAGACGCTGATGAAGATTTTCCAGGTTCTCGAGTTCAATCAGTTCAACACCGGCTCCGTGCACCAGATGTTCCAGGCCGCGACCGGACTCCGCGAGCGCGGCCATGGCGTGACGATCATCAGCCGCCCCGACGCCATCCTGGAGGCCAAGGCGCGCGAGAAGGCGGTGCACTTTCACGGACTGCCGTTCCGCAACCAGTTCGACTTCGGCACCGTGCGCGCGCTGCGCCGCCTCATCCACAAAGAACGCCCCGACGTCATTCACGTGCACAAGGGAATCGCGCACGGGCTCACGCTCGCGGCGACGTGGAAGCAGCCCGTCGGCGCGTTCGTCGTCAATCGCGGCGTGTCGTTCCCGCTCGACCTCTGGAACCGCGCCAAGTACCGCACCGACCGCGTGGACCGCGTCATCACGGTCTGCCAGCAGATCAAGGACGTGATCGTCGAGAGCGGCAAGCTGCCGCCGGCGAAGGTCGAGGTGGTGTACGCCGGCACCGACGTCAATCATTTCGATCCCGCAAAGTGGGACGCCCGCGCGTTCCGCCGCGAGAAGGACATCCCCGACGACCGTTTCGTCGTGGCGCAGGTCGGCGTCCGCGACTGGAAGGGATGGAAGGAGCTGATCGACTCCGTCTCCGACGCCCGCGCCACGCATCCGCAGATCCACCTCCTGCTGATCGGCTGCCGCGACGAGGCGGCCAGGAAAGAAGTCATGGATTACGCGACGGAGGTCGGCATCGCCGACTCCGTCAGTGCGATCGAGTACCGCACCGACATGCCCAACGTCTTCGCGTCATGCGATCTCGTCGTCGACGCGTCGTGGGCCGGCACCGGCATCACCGGCACGATCCGCGAAGCAATGTCGATGGAGAAGCCGGTCGTGGCCACGGACGCCGGCGGCAACGGCGAGCTGGTGTCATCGTCCGACGTCGGCTGGCTGATCCCGATGAAGAACCGCGCCGCCCTCACCGGCGCGCTGCTGCGCGTGATGGGCAATCGCGAGCGCCGAGAGGAAGTCGGGAGAAACGCGCGTCAGCACGTGGTGCAGGGATTCTCGAAGGAGCTGCGCATCGACCGGCTGGAAGCGCTGTACGCGACGATCCTTGGCCAGCGATGAGCTGATCGCTCCGCCCACCCACGGGAGGGGCGGGCTGAAGCCGCGCCCTACGTTTTCGCGTTCAGCGCTTCGACGTGGTTCGCGACGCTGGCCGCCAGTCCTTCCATGTCGTAGCCGCCTTCGAGGAGGGAGAAGACGCGGCCGCTGCAGTGGCGCTCCGCGCATTCGACGATTCGCCGCGTCAGCTCGCCGTACGCATCCTCGGTGACGTTCATGCCGCCGAGGGGGTCGCGGCGGTGCGCGTCGAAACCGGAGGAGAGGAGGATGGCCTGCGGCGCGTAATCGTCGATGGCGCGCACGATCTGGTCTTCCGTCGCGCGGAGGAACGGCGCGTCCCCTTCGCCGGCGCGTAATGGGATGTTCATCGTGAAGCCGCGTCCGGCGCCGGTGCCGATCTCCGACGCCGCGCCGGTGCCGGGATAGAAGGGGAAGCGGTGGATGGACGCGTAGTAAACGTCATCGCGTGACTCGAAGAGATGCTGCGTGCCGTTGCCGTGGTGCACGTCGAAGTCGAAGATGAACACGCGCTCCACGCCCGGCTGCTCGCGCAGCCACTCGGCCACGCAGGCGACGGTGTTGAAGAAGCAGAAGCCCATCGCCGCCAGCCGCTCCGCGTGATGTCCGGGCGGACGCGCGACGACGAACGCGCGCTTCGTCTTCTCCGTCCACATTTCCTCGATGGCCGTCAGCGACAGACCGACCGCCGTGCGCGCCGCCGAGAACGTCCCCGAGGACATCGGGTTGTCGACGGAGTGGAAGTAGCGGAAGCCGGCGCGCACCGCGTCCTCGAATTCGCGCTCGTAATCGGCCGAGTGCACCTTGGCGATGATGCGGTCCGTCTCCGGATGTGATTCGGGATCGTGCACGACCGCGCCGTGCAGTCCCGCGCGCTCGACGCCGCTCAATGCCGCGTCGAGCCGCGCCGGCCGTTCGGGGTGGTCGAAGCCGGTGTCGTGCCGGTAGAAAACGGAGGCTGTGTAGATGTTCAGCATCTATGATGCGCGACGCGTGAAGCGCATTCTACAAATTGCGGTCATCGCGGCCCTCACCGTCTTTTTCCTGTGGCTTTTCCTGAGGAACGCGAATCTCCGCGAGGTCGGAGCGATTCTCGCCAGTTCGAGCTTCGGCTGGGTCGCGGCCGGATTCATCGTCAACATCCTGGCACTCATATTCCGGACCATGCGCTGGCGGACGCTGCTCGACCCCACCGATCCGCCGCCCTTTTACGCGACGTTTTTCGCGAACGCGGTCGGCTACATGTCGTCGATCGTGCTGCCGATCCGGGCCTCCGATCTGGCGCGCCCGCTGCTCCTCTCCCGCCGCACCTCGCACCGCGTCTCCGGCGCCCTCGGCACGATCCTCTGCGAGCGCGTGCTCGACCTGACCGCGATCCTGCTGATGTTCGTCTTCTTCGCCGCGCTGCGCTGGAACGAGTTCTCGCACGACCGCGGCATCGCCGCCTGGTTCTACATCGTCCGCGCCGGCGCCATCGCCTCGGCCGTGATCCTGACCGTGCTCTGGGGCTTCCTGATCGGACTGCGTTTCGCGCGCGACTCCATCCGCCGCCTGCACGAGCGGCTGGGGCGCCTCATGCCGCAGCGCTTCCGCGAATCATGGATGCACTTCTTCGACACCTTCGCGGAGACGCTGCGCATTGCAAAATATCCGGGCGCGCTGGTCAAAGTGCTGCTCTTCACCGTGCTGACGTGGACCTGCCTGACCTCGCAATTCTGGTTCGCGACGATGGCCGTGCATCACCGGCTGCCGTACGACGCGAGCTTCTTCGTGACCGGCGTGACGACGGTCGGCCTGGCCATCCCCACGCCCGGCGGCATCGGCGGATTTCACAAAGCCTGTCAGCTCGTGTTGACGCGCTTCTACGCCTTCAGCGTCGATTCCTCGGTGGCCGTGGCGGTGCTGTTCCACGTCATCGGCACGCTGCCGGTGCTCTCGATCGGCCTGTTCCTTTTCGCGAAGGAAGGGGTCAGTCTGAAGAACCTGCGCGGGAAGCCGGAGGAGTGACGCCCGCTCAGCACGCGCCCGCTCCCCAACTGTCATCCCGAGCGTGAGTCGAGGGACCCGGGCGGGCGGGGACGCGCTGCACATCCGTATCGCACGCGGCACGTGCGTCTCGCGCGCTCCCCATGCGCATCCCGTGCATCCCGCCCCCGCCCACCCGAGGGGCGGGCTGAAGCCACGCCCTACGTGCGGCACGTGCGGCGTGTGATATACGGGCGCTGATGCGGTGCCCGTTCTGCGGGAACAGTGAAGACCGCGTGGTCGACTCACGCGAAAGCCGCGAAGGGGACGTAATCCGGCGGCGACGCGAATGCGCCGCGTGCGAGCGCCGCTTTACCAGCTACGAAAAGATCGAGCTGCCCACGTTCCAGGTCGTGAAACGCGACCAGCGGCGGGAGACGTACGACCGCGGCAAGCTGATGGCGGGGCTGCACATCGCCTGTCGCAAGCGCCCCGTGCCGCAGGCGGAGCTCGAGCAGCTGGCCGATTCGATCGAGTCGGCGATGGCTGACTCGGGGGAGCGCGAGATTTCGTCGCAGGAGCTGGGGACGATGGTCATGAACCGGCTGCGCGACCTCGACCCCGTGGCGTACGTACGGTTTGCGTCCGTCTATCGCCGCTTCGAGGACGTGGACGCATTTGTGAAAGAGTTGCATCGACTGAGATGAAGCGGGAACAGCCATTGCAGCGGATTTGGACGGCCCACCCCCTTCGGAGAGCATGAAATGACTGACGCGAACGAGACCGCGAAAGAAGAAGCAATCAAGATTCCGGACGTCCTGCCGGTGCTGCCGCTCAAGGACCTGGTGATCTTTCCATTCATCATCGTCCCGCTGTCGGTGTCGCGGGAGAAGTCGATCAACGCGGTGGACCAGGCGCTCGCGGAAAACCGCGTGATCATGCTCACCGCGCAGAAAGACTTCCAGAACGAAGACCCGGGCGAGGAAGACCTCTATCGCGTCGGCACCGTGGCCATCATCATGCGCATGCTGAAGCTGCCCGACGGGCGGATCCGCATCCTGGTGCAGGGCCTCTCCCGCGCGCGCATCGACTACTTCATCCAGACCGCGCCGTTCTTCAAAGCGAAGATCACGCGCATCGAAGAGCCGGTCACGAAAGACCGCGGCCTCGAAGTCGAGGCGCTGATCCGCGCCGTCAAACAGAACCTCGACCGCGCCGTCTCGCTGGGCAAGAACATCTCGCCCGAGGTGATGGTCATCGCCGCGAATCTCGACGATCCGGCGCGGCTCACGGATCTGGCCGCGTCGAACCTCGATCTCAAGCTCGAGGAAGCGCAGGGCATCCTGGAGACCATCGATCCCGTCGAGCGCCTCAAGAAGGTCAACGAGATGCTGACCCGCGAGATCAACCTGCTGACCATGCAGCAGGAGATCTCCTCGGCCGCGCAGGGGGAGATGAACAAGTCCCAGCGCGAGTACTTCCTCCGCCAGCAGCTCAAGGCCATCCAGTCCGAGCTCGGCGAAGGCGAAGAGATCGCGGAAGAAGTCGAGAACTACCGCAAGAAAATCGAAGAGAAGAACATCCCCCAGGAAGCGCGCGAGGAAGTCGAGAAGCAGGTCAAGCGGCTCGAGCGCTCGCATCCCGACTCCGCGGAGACGTCGATCATCCGCACGTATCTCGACTGGATGACCGGCCTGCCGTGGGGCGTGCAGTCGGCCGACAACCACGACCTGGCCCGCGCCCGCGAGATCCTCGACGAGGACCACTACGACCTCGAGAAGATCAAGGAGCGCATCCTCGAATATCTCGCCGTGCGCAAGCTGCGCGGCCAGAAGATGAAGGGACCGATCCTCTGCTTCGTCGGACCTCCCGGTGTCGGCAAGACCTCCCTCGGCCGCTCGGTGGCCCGCGCGCTCGACCGCAAGTTCGTGCGCATCTCCCTCGGCGGCGTGCGCGACGAAGCGGAAATCCGCGGCCATCGCCGGACCTACGTCGGCGCGCTCCCCGGCCGCATCGTGCAGGGCATCAATCAGGCCCAGACGTCGAACCCTGTGTTCATGCTCGACGAGGTCGACAAGATCGGCGCCGACTATCGCGGCGACCCGTCGTCCGCGCTGCTCGAGGTCCTCGACCCCGAACAGAATTTCTCCTTCCGCGATCACTACCTCGGCGTTCCGTACGACCTGTCGAACGTGATGTTCATCGTCACGGCCAACGTGCTGGACACCATCCAGCCGGCGTTCCTCGACCGCATGGAAGTGATCCGCCTCTCCGGCTACACGGACGAGGAGAAGCTGATGATCGCCAAGCAGCACATCATCCCGAAGCAGATGGAGGAGAACGGCATCACGGACACGCCCGTGACCTGGACCGACTCCGGCATCATGCGCGTCATCACCGGCTACACGAAGGAAGCAGGCCTGCGCAATCTCGAGCGGGAGATCGGCACGATCTGCCGCAAGATCGCGGTGCAGGTCGCCGAGGGGAAGACCGAGCAGAACTACCGCATCACCGACGCGAACGTGGAGAAGTATCTCGGCGCGATGAAACACTTCGCCGAGGAACTGCTCGAGCGCGATCAGGTCGGCGTGGCGACCGGACTGGCGTGGACGGCGGTCGGCGGCGACATCCTCTTCATCGAGGCGACCGCGGTGCGCGGGAAAGGCAAGCTCTCCCTCACCGGCCAGCTCGGCGAGGTGATGAAAGAGTCGGCCCAGGCCGCGCTGACGTACGCCCGCGCGCACGCCGACGAGCAGGGCATCCCGCCCGATTACTTCGAGACGCACGACATTCACATTCACGTGCCCGCCGGCGCGATCCCGAAAGACGGGCCGTCCGCCGGTATCACGATCACCACCGCGATCATCTCGGTGCTCACCGGCCGCCCGATCAAGCGCAACGTGGCGATGACCGGTGAGGTCACGCTGCGCGGCGACGTGCTGCCGATCGGCGGCGTGAAGGAGAAGGTGCTGGCCGCCCGCGCGGCGAAACTGAACACCGTCATCCTGCCGAAGCTGAACGAGCGCGACCTGGTCGACGTCCCCGAGCCGATCAAGCGGGACATGACGTTCCACTTCGTCGAGCACGTCGAAGACGTGCTGGCCATCGCCCTCCTGGCGCGCGACGCCGCCGAGCAGAAGACCACCGACCGCGCTGGCCGCGAGTCCCACCCGCTCCCGGAGCCGGAACCGGCCGGCCACGAGCACGTGCAGGTTTAGGCGCGTTTTCCCCTCTCCCCGCCGACGGCGGGGAGAGGGATGGTGCGCGTTTCTGCTGACGGCACGCGCGCACGGGAGGGGCGGGCTGAAGCCACGCCCTACGTTTTCACATCCTCGAATCGAATCGCGCCAAACGTAGGGCGCGCCTTCAGGCCGCCCCCCGGACGGGGTGGGCGGGCCGACCCGCTCTCGGGATGCACCGACGTAGGGCGTTGAGCGCCGCCGGCAAGCCCCCCAATTGGCCACTTCTGGACCGATCCCGATCGCGCCGAGGTGTACGCTGATTCTCATGCGTACATCCATCCTTCTGCTCCTCGCGATATTTCTCGGCGCGTCGGCCACGGCGCAACTGGTCGACGATCGGACGATCACCGTGCTCACCGGGACGGACGTCATCAACAAGCGCCAGGCGATCGTCAACTACATCTGGGGAACGGAAGGCTTCCCGTCGACGGAGCTGCCGAACAGCGTCGTCACGAATGTCCCCAGCCCGCTGGCAGGGCTCGAGAATCTCGAGCGCGTCGACCTGCTGCGCGTCAACGACACCACGGCGCATCGGGGCCGCGTGTTCCATTACGTCCCGCTGCGCAAGAACGGGCAGGTGGTGGCCGTGCACCAGGGGCACGACACGACCTTTGCCGGCTCCGACGCGCTCACTGATTCGTCGACCGCCGGCGGCCTGCGGCGGACGATCAACGCGCTGCTCATGGACGGCTACGGCGTGCTCGCCGTCTACATGCCGCACGTGCGCGAGGCGCTCAACCTCGGCGGCGGCGTGACCGAGGCCGCCGACACGTCGCCGAGCCACGACGCGATGTTCGACGAGCCGATCGCCACCGGCAGCGCGCTGAAGTGGTTCCTCGAGCCGACCATCGTGGCGCTGAACCACGTGCAGAGTCTCTACAACGATTACCACATGATCGGCCTCTCCGGCGGCGGCTGGACGACGACGCTCTGCGCGGCCGTGGATACGCGCATCCGCATGAGCTTCCCCGTCGCCGGAACGATCCCGCTCTACCTGCGCGGCCCCTCCTCGGTCGGCGACAAGGAGCAATACATCTCCAGTTTCTACAGCATCGCCGGCTATCCCGATCTCTACGTCCTCGGCGCGCACGGCACGAACCGCAAACAGGTGCAGATCCTCAACCGGCTCGACGACTGCTGCTTCGGGCAGTCCTCCAGCCACCACAACCAGGGCACGCCCGACGGCTGGACGGCCGCGGTGCGAGAGTACGAGCGCAACGTGCGCATCGCGCTGTTCAACCTCGGCCCGGCCAACATGTCGTTCCGCGTCGAGATCGACGACGCTGCGCCGTCGCATCTCGTCTCCTGGAACGCGGTCATCGGGACGGTGCTCGCGGAGCTCAACGGCGGCCGCCGCTACGTCGGCGCGTCATCGGTGTCGAACACCTTCGTGCGCGGAGGAGACACGCGTCTCTGGCACCGCAACGCCTCGGGGGCGTTCACGCAGACGCCGTACAACGTCATCGGCGTCGCGGCCGCGGTCGAGAATGCGGTCACGTCGCTCGACGTCTTCTATCGCGACAGCGCCAACCGGCTGCAGTACGCGTCGCTCGGCTCCGGCGGCTGGACAAACCAGCAACTCCTCCTGCCCGGCGGCGCACCGGCAGTGGCGATCGCCGATCCGGCCGCGGTCGGATCGCCCGGCCGCTTCGACGTCGTGGCCGTCGGGACGAACTATCAGCTCTATCACTGGACCTCCACCGGCAGCGGCGTGACCGTGCAGAACGTGACCGGCAGCGCGTTCGTACGCGGAGCTCCGTCGATGCTCGCGCGCGCGGGAGGTCTCGACGTTTTCTATCGCGGCGATGCCCGTGCGACGTACCACGCGCGATGGAACGGCTCGAGCTGGACGACGACGCACCTCGGCGGCCTGATGCAGGACTTTCCGTCCGGCGCCGTCACCCCGGACGGAACGCTGCGCGTGTTCCTGCGCGGCATGAGCGGCCAGCTCTGGCAGGCGTTCCTGCCGCCCGGGTCGAGCACATGGACGTTCCAGTCGATCTCCGGCAACATCATGGGCATCCCGCTGATTGTCGGAAGCCCTGCGGCGCTCGTGCAGTCCGACGGCACGCTGAAGGTCTACGCGCGCAACAGCACCGCGAACCTGCTGATGTTCACACTCGGATCGTCATGGACGGTGACCAACGTCAGCGGCGGCATCACCGGCTCGCCGACGCCAACGACCTCCGGCCCCCTCGTCCGCGGATTCGGCGGCGGATTGTTCTGGTACAACGGCAGCGGGTTCGTGAGCATGGGCGGGTGGTTCGACTGATGTGGTGACCGGGTTCGGGTGAGGAGATGTGCATCGCTGCGTGGCACGACCCCTCACCCGGACCTGCGCCCTGACCCTGTCGCCGTGAGCGGGCAGAGGGACGGCGCGCGCCTGCTGGCGGCACGCTCGCACGGGAGGGGCGGGCTGAAGCCACGCCCTACGTTTTCACATCCCCGAACGGAATGCGCCGAACGTAGGGCGCGCCTTCAGGCCGCGGGACGCGTATGGCGGCAGCCGGCGAGAAGGAGCAGGACGAGCAGGTATCGCATCACTCGCGATACCGGCCGCCGCGGCGAAAGGTTCAGATGCGCGCGATGAGTTTCTGCGCTTTCGGCAGCAGGGCGGCGCCGATTGCGACTTTGACGATGTCGGCGAGGACGAAGGGGGCGACGCCGGCGGTGAAGGCGGAGCGGGTGTCGGTCAGGGCGGCGAGCCAGGACCAGCCGCCGAGGTAGATCACGCCGAGGGCCAGGAGCATGCCGCTGAGGGCGCGGGTGATGGTCGAGCCCCAGCCGCGCTCGGAGATGAAGCCGGCGACCCAGGCCGCGGCGGGATAAGAGACGAGGTAGCCGGCGGTCGGGCCGAGGAGCCAGGCCGCGCCACCGTGTCCCTGCGCGAAGACCGGCAGGCCGCTGAACCCTTCGAGGAGGTAGAGCGCCGCGGCGGCCGCGCCGCGCGTGGAGCCGAGGGCCACGCCGATGAAGATCACGGCCAGCGGCTGCAGCGTGAGCGGGACGGGAGTGAAGGGCAGCGGGATGGCAATCTGCGCCGCGATGGCGATCAAGGCGCTGGCGCCGATGACGAGCAGCATGTTGGCGGCGGCGCGTCCGCGTACGAGGCGGTCGATCACGACGGCGGGGATGGTCTGCGCTTTTTCACTCATGTCGGGTGAGAAGATACCAAAGAATGGCGGTCTCCTTGCTGTGAGAAGAGCGTTCGGGAGAAGAACATGCTGAATCGCATCACGGTCGCGCTCGCCGTCGCAATCCTCGCTGCCGCGTGCAGCAAACCGGAGCCGCTGACGGCCACCAAGGCGCAGGAGATCATCGGCGCATGGTCGTTCAAACGGGAGCCGGTCTACGCGGAGGTGCCGCAGAAAGTGTGGTGGTCTCCGAAGGCGCCAAAGGACGATTACGACGAGAAGGCGCTGCGCACGCTGCGCAATCTCGAGCGCGAGGGCTACGTCACCGTGACCGAGTCCGGCGTCACCGCGGACTCGGCTACGTATCAGGCCAGGGCCACGAAGAAAGGCTTCCCGATCCTCGGCACCGCGCCGAGCATGCGCGGCCCGGTCTATCGCGCGCGCATCGCGGAGAAGCGCTACGACGGGCTGCGCAACTTCGTCCGCCATCCGAGGGAGGAAACGGTCGGCCACGCGGAGCTGGTGTGGCACTACGAGAACCCGACCTCGCTCTACCCGCTGTTCGAGACCAAGATCGACAAGCCGCTGAACAAACCGTTCGTCTCGCACGTCTCGTTCTGGTACGACAAGCACCAGTGGCGGTTCGAGGTGAACGTGCGGAAGATCAGCGCTACGTCGTGAGGCGCTCAACGGAACGTGCGCATAGACGCTGCGCGTGCCGAACGTAGGGCGTGGCTTCAGCCCGCCCGCCCCCGGGGGAGGCGGGCTGAAGCCACGCCCTACGTTTCTGCGTTCAGCGTGGTAGCGGCGATAAGCGCAAGACCCCACGTGTTGGCGTCGTTCAGGATGACTGGGGTTTTGCCATCCGCCGCAGGCCCGTCGATCCGGCGATGATCGCCTCGGTGGCTTCGCGCGGGAAGTAGCCGGTCTCGACGACGCCGGCCAGCTCGCGGATGCGCGCGACGACGGTGTCGATGTCTTCGGTCGCGGGGACGAGCACGTCGAGGATGCGGTTGCCTTCGTCGGTGATGCGCACGCCGCCGTCGCGCATGCGCAGTTGCGGCTGCAGTCCCATTTTCTCGAAGCGCATCGTGAGGATGTCGAGCGCGAAGGGCGTGACTTCGACGGGCAGCGTGCCGGTGCCGAGGCGGTCGACGATCTTCGATTCGTCGGCGATGACGATGAAGCGGCGGGCCTGCTGCTCGACGATCTTCTCGCGCAGGAGCGCGCCGCCGCGTCCCTTGATGAGGCGCAGTTGCGCGTCGATCTCGTCCGCGCCGTCGACGGCGAGATCGAGCGGTGCGATCGCGGCGAGGTCGAACAGGGGGATGTTCTCTTCGCGCGCCTGTGCCGACGTTTGCTCGGAGGTCGTGGTGCAGCGGATGTCGCGCAGGGATCCGTCACGCAATGCCTCGCCGAGGAGCTTCACGAACTCATACGCGGTGCTGCCGGTGCCGAGGCCCAGCGTCATGCCGGAGCGGACTTCGGCGAGCGCCGCGCGCGCGGCTTCGATCTTCAGGCTCAAGTCAGAATCCTCCCGGTGCGCCGCCGCGGCGCGGATCGGCGACGGCGACGAGGCGGCCATTCTCGAACAGAATCGCGTGCACGTCACCGATCGACTTGCGCATCTCGACCCCGTGCCCTTTTTCGTTCAGCGCGTTGATCGTCTCCTGCGGCGCGCGGCCGCGTTCGACGGCCATCGTGTCGGGCATTGCGGCGTGATGCCAGCGCGGCGCGGCCACGGCGTCGGGCAGGGACTTGCCGTGCACGACGACGTTGAGGAAGACCTGCAGGATCGTGGTCGGGATGGCGGTGCCGCCGGAGGTACCGAGGGCCAGGAAGGGGCGGCGGTCGCGCAGGACGATGGTCGGCGCGAGCGACGTCGCGGCGCGCTTGCCCGGCGCCATGGTATTTGGCGTCGTACTGAAGTCGGCGTTGGCGTCGTTGAGGAAGAAGCCGAGGCCGGGCACGAGGAAGCCGCTGCCGAAATCATCACCGAGACTCGTCGTCAGCGTGACGACGTTGCCTTGCTGATCGGCGATGGTGAAGTGCGTGGTGTGCTCCCCCTCGGCCGTCAGCTCGTGCGGCTCAGCGAGGCTGGCGGTGCCGACCACGCGCTCCTGGATCGTCTTGCGCCACAACTCGCCGCGCCGGCGCGAGAGCAGCTCGCGATAGGGGATGCGCACGTTGGCGGGATCGGCGACGTAGCGATGACGGTCGATGTACGCGCGGCGCTGCGCTTCGACGAGGAGGTAGAGCGTCTTCGGGGTCTGGAAGCCGGAGGCGCGGAGGTCGTCCGCGGCGAGGATGTTCAGCGTCTCGCCGATGACCAGTCCTCCACCCGAGGGCGGTGCGACGGTGTAGATCTCGAAGTCGCCGTAGACGAGCTTGAGCGGCGCGCGCCACTGCGGCTTGTACTCGCTGAGATCGCGGAAGCCGATCACGCTCCCGGCGGCGCGCGCGCCTTCGACGAGCTTCTTCGCGATGTCGCCTTCGTAGAAATCGCGCGGACCCTGGTCGGCGATGCGCTGCATCGTGGCCGCGAGCTCGGGCGCGGGGAGCTTGTCGGGGAGCTGCAGGTTGCGCGTGGTCTTCGCGTTGGCGACGTCGGCCGCGAGCTCGGCGTCGTCGCGCGGACCTTCCCGCGCGAGGAGCAGCGCGGGCTCGACGAGCTCTTTCCACGGACGCGAGCCGAAGCGCGCGTGCAGCGCTTCCAGTCCGGCGACCGTTCCGGGAACGCCCGCCGCCGCGGCGCCGGTGCGCATGTCTTTGTTAGCCAGGCGCGGCGCGGTCTCGCGGAAGTCGAGCGTCCAGACGCCGCGCGATTGAGCGTCGTAGTACGTCGCGAAACCGCCGCCGCCGAGGTTGCCGGATTGGGGGCGGATGACCGCCAGCGCCAGCGCGACCGCGACCGCCGCGTCCGCGGCATTGCCGCCGCGCTGAAGCACGGAGAGTCCGACTTTCGTCGAGAGGGGATGTGCCGTGGAGAGGGCCGCTTTTTTTGCGGTGATCGCGCCGCCCGCGTAAGTGCTGGACGCGATGAGGAGGACCGCCGCGACCTGCGCGGCGCGCTTCACTTGCGCGCCCTCCGCCCCGTCGAACGCAGCGACTTGTTGTTGCGGTCGTAGATGATCTTCAAGCCTTTGAGCGTCAGCTCGGAGTCGACTTCGTCAATGTGCTCGCTCTCGTCGGCGAAGAGGCCCGCCAGTCCGCCGGTGGCGACGACTTTTTTCACCGCCGGCACTTCGCGTTTGATGCGGGAGAGGATGCCGTCGACCAGGCCGAGGTAGCCGAAGTAGATGCCGGACTGCATGTTGACGACGGTGTTGGTGCCGATGACGTGATCGGGACGCCGTACGTCGACGCGAGGCAGTCGCGCCGCCCGCGCGAACAGCGCCTCGGCGGAGATGTTCAGTCCCGGCGCGATGACGCCGCCGACGAACTCCGCGTTCTCGGTCACGACGTCGAACGTGGTGGCGGTGCCGAAGTCGACGATCACGGTCGGGCCACCGTACGCGTGATGCGCGGCCGCGCAGTTGACGATGCGGTCGGCGCCGACTTCGAGGGGATTGTCGACGTGGATGGCGATGCCGGTCTTCACGCCCGGCTCGACGAACATCGGCTCGACGCCGAAGTACTTCTGGACCATGAAGGTCATGGCGCCGTTCAGCGGCGGGACGACCGAGGCCACGATCGCGCCGGCGAGCTGCCCCTGCAGCGCGTCGCCGACGAGCTGCTTGGCCAGGATGCCGTATTCGTCCGCGGTGCGCTCGCGCGCCGTCGCCAACCGCCACGAGCTCACCAGCTCCACGCCGCGATAGACGCCGAGGACGATGTTCGTGTTGCCGAGATCGACGACGAGGAGGTTGGAGGACATCGGTTCTGGTTAGTCTATGGTTAGTTTATCCCGAGCGCAGCGAGGGATCTCCCGGTGCACCAGCGCTGCTCGAGGCCTGGGCGCTGCCGGTGCACGAAGAGATCCCTCGCTGCGCTCGGGATAAACTGCAAAAACCTACGCAAGAAACAGGTCCCCCGCGCTCACCGCGATCACTCCCTCCGGCGTATTCAGCACCGCCCTCCCGTGCTCGTCGATGTGCGACCAGGTGCCGGAGATGGTGCGGTCGCCGATCACGCAGTGGATGCGGTCGCCCGGTTTGTGGATGGAGAGGTTGCGCCACTGGGCGAGGACTTCGTCGTGGACGAGGGGCCCGGAGAGCTCGGCGTCGATGTGCTCGATGAAGGCGACGGTGGCGGTCTCGATGCCGCCGAAATCGCGCTCGCTCACTTCGCTGATGGTGATGGCGTTCGGGCGCGTGTCGTCGTCCACCCGCTCGACGTTCACGCCGGTGCCGATGAGGAGATACACGCGATCCTCGTGGATGCGCGCTTCCATCAGGATGCCGGCGATCTTGCGTCCGTTCACGAGCACGTCGTTCGGCCACTTGATGCGCGCGTCGATGGCGAACGTCTGGCGGAGGAACGTGGCCACGATGTTGGCCATGGCCAGCGGGATGAGGGGCAGCTCGCGCGCGGGGCGTGAGACGAGCGTCGTCGCGTAGATGCCTTTGCCGGCGGGCGAGGACCAGCGGCGGTCGTTGCGTCCGCGGCCGGCGAACTGCTCGCCGGCGATGATCATGGCCTGCGGCAGCGAGAGCTCGTTCTCGATGCACTCGGTGACGATGCGGCGGGCAATCAGGTTCGTCGAGGCGACGCGCGGAATCACCGCGACCGATTCGATCACGTGCAGACGCGAAACGATGGAGGTGTCGATCAAGCTGGCCTACTGGTTCTGCTGAAGCTTTTCCAGTCTAGCGCGCAACTCGGCCTGGCGCGCCTGCGCGCCTGCAACGATGTGCGGCGGAGCGTTGCGGACGAACGGCTCGTTCGCCAGCTTCGCGTCGATGCTTTCCAATTCCTTTTTGATCTTCTCGAGCTCTTTGGCAACGCGGTCGAGCTGTTCCTGCGAGACCACTTTCTCCGGGAACTCGACGGCGATGTGGAAGCCTTCGATGACGTCGTGATGCGCGCCCGCGGCCGGCTCTCCCTCGACGCGCACTTCGTCGAGCCGGGCCAGTTCGGTCAGAAGGTAGGCGTTCTCGCGGAAGAAGTTCGAGTCGCGCTCCCCCTCGCCGCGGATGTGCAGCTTGAAGCGGTCCTTCGGCGTGAAGCCGCGCTCCGCGCGCACGTTGCGGATCGAGGTGATGACCGCCTTCGCGGCATTCACCAGCCGCTCCGCATCCGGATCCTCGAGCACGTCTTCCGGCACCGGATACGGCGCGATCATGATCGACGGCTCCACGCCGCCGAGCTTCTGCCAGATCTCCTCGGTCACAAACGGCATGAACGGATGGAGCAGGCGCAGCGACCGGTCGAGTACTTCGAGCAGCACCCTTTTGGCGAGGTTGCGGTCGCGGTCCGAGCCGTGCTTGCCGAGCAGCACCGGCTTGGCCATTTCGATGTACCAGTCACAGAACTCGTGCCAGAAGAATTGATAGAGCGTGCTGGCCGCCTCGTCGAACCGGAAGACGGAAAGCTGCTTGTTCACCTCGGCCGTCACGGTGTTGAGGCGCGAAAGGATCCAACGCTCCACGGTGCGCAGGTTGTCGCGGTCGATGTGCCCCGCGTCGGAGAGGTCGACGTCGATGTGCATCAGCGCGAAACGCGACGCGTTCCAGATCTTGTTCACGAACGCCGAGTAGCCGGCGATGCGCGACTTGCCGAGAGGGATGTCGCGGCCGGTGGCGGCGATGGCCAGCGTGAAGCGGAGCGCGTCCGCGCCCACTTCGTCCACCACGTCGAGCGGGTCGATGACGTTGCCTTTCGACTTCGACATCTTCTGCCCGTTCTCGTCGCGCACCAGGCCGTTGAGGAAGACCTGGCTGAACGGCGCCTGGCCGGTGAAGCGCAGCCCCATCATGATCATGCGCGCCACCCAGAAGAAGAGGATGTCGAAGCCGGTGATGAGCGTATCGGTCGGATAGAAGACGTCGTAGTCGGGCGTCTCGTCGGGCCAGCCCATCGTGGAGAACGGCCAGAGTCCGGACGAGAACCACGTGTCGAGGACGTCGGTCTCCTGCGTCACCGGCGCACCGCATTCGCGGCACGTGGCCGGCTCGTCCATCGTGACGATGGTGTGGCCGTTCGGGCAGTGGAACGCCGGGATGCGATGGCCCCACCAGAGCTGGCGGGAGATCGTCCAGTCGTGGATGTTCTCCATCCAGTTGAAGTACGTCGCTTCCCAGCTCTGCGGGACGATCTGCACCGCGCCGCTGCGCACCGCCTCGATGGCCGGCTGCGCCAGCGGCTCGATCTTCACGAACCACTGCCGCGAGACCATCGGCTCGATGTCGGTCTCGCACTTGCCGTGCACGCCGACGTTGTTCGTGTGGCTCTCGACTTTGACGAGCTGGCCCAGCTCTTTGAGCCGTTCCACCACTTTCCTGCGCGCTTCGAAGCGATCGAGTCCGTCGAACTCCGCGCCGGCGGCGGCGATCATGCGGCCGTCTTCGCCGATCACCTGGATCTGCTCGAGGTTGTGGCGTTTGCCGGTCTCGTAGTCGTTCTTGTCGTGCGACGGCGTCACCTTCACCACGCCGGTGCCGAACTCCGGATCGACGAGGATCGGGTCGGCCACGATGGGGATGCGGCGATTGACGATCGGGAGGATCGCGAACTTGCCGATCAGGTCTTTGTAGCGAGGGTCGTCGGGATGGACGGCGATCCCGGTGTCGCCGAGCATCGTCTCCGGACGGGTCGTGGCCACGGTCAGGCGTTGCGCGTTGCCTTCGACGTTGTAGTCGATGTACCAGAGGCTGGCGTTGCGCTCGCGGAACTCGACCTCGATGTCCGAGATCGCGGTGCGGCAGCGCGGGCACCAGTTCACCATGGCGATGCCGCGGTAAATGAGCCCGTCGTCGTACAGCTTCACGAAGACGTAGCGCACGGCGCGCGAGAGACCTTCATCTAATGTGAAGCGCTCCCGGGTCCAGTCGCAGGAGGCGCCGAGGCGGGTGAGCTGGTCTTTGATCTCGGTGGAGTGCTGTTCCTTCCACTCCCAGATCTTCTCCACGAACTTGTCGCGGCCGAGCTCGAAACGGGAGATGCCCTGCTCGAGCAGCTTGCGCTCGACGACCATCTGCGTGGCGATGCCGGCGTGATCGGTGCCGGGGAGCCAGAGCGTGTTGAACCCCGACATCCGCTTCCAGCGCGCCACGATGTCCTGCAGCGTGTTCACCAGCGCATGGCCGATGTGCAGGCGGCCGGTGACGTTCGGCGGCGGGATGACGATCGAGAACTTCGGGCGCTCCCGGTCGACGACCGGCGTGAAGTAGCCCCCTTTTTCCCAGGAGGCGTAGATGCGCTGCTCGAAGGTGGAGGGCTCGTAGCGTTTGGCGAGTTCTTCTTTCATACGGCTGGTCCCGGAAGGGGACGCATGATACCCCGAGGGCGCGGCTGTCATCCCGAGCGTCGAGTCGAGGGACCTGGGCGGGCGGCGGCGCGCTGCACGTGCCTTCGGGGATGCCTGTGGCGCCCCCGCCCGCCCAAGTCCCTCGACTCACGCTCCGGATGACAGAAGGTGACCTGCGCCTTCCTCAATCGGTCATCGTCCGGTGACTGGTCCGTAACACGTAAATCCAACAAAATGCGCCACTTGGTTCATAAGACCGAACAGCCGTTATGGTTACGGAACGGTGAATCGAAGTCAAGCGTAGCGTTTCCAGCTACTTACCAAATCCATCCGCTCTGGGCGCGATCCTGCACTGAGGGGCGCCCACCGAGGATGGCAACCCGGCCATCCGAAACATCAGGAGGTAGGCTTGAAGTACTCAAGGTTTTTCGCTCTCGCCGCCATCCTGCTCCTCGCGTCAGTCAGCGCGTTCGGGCAGGGCACGACCGCGACGCTCTCCGGAACCGTCACCCATGAGGGTGCGGGACTCCCGGGCGCCACGGTAACGATCACCTCTCCCAATCTGCAGGGCAGCCGCACCACCGTCACGAACGAAGCCGGCGGCTACACGTTCCCCTCGATTCCGCCGGGGCAGTACGCCGTGCGGGTCGAGATGGAAGGGATGCAGCCGGTCGAGCAGTCGGTCCGGGTCAGCCTCGCCTCGACCGCGCGCGCCGACGCCGAGCTGAAGCTCTCGGCCGTCACCGACGCCATCACCGTCACGGCCTCCGCGCCGGCGGTGCTGGAGACGCAGGAAGTGCAGGCCAACATCACGGCCGAGCAGGTCGAGGAGCTGCCGATCCAGCGCACGCTCCAGGCCACGACGCTCTTCGCACCCGGCGTCACCGTCAACGCCAACACGACCGGCATCCAGATCTCCGGCGCGTACTCGTACGACAACCTGTTCCTCGTGAACGGCGCGGTCACGAACGAGAACCTGCGCGGCCAGACGCACAACCTCTTCATCGAGGACGCGATCCAGGAGACGACCATCATGACCGGCGCGATCTCGGCGGAGTTCGGACGCTTCACCGGCGGCGTGGTCAGCGCGATCACGAAGTCGGGCGGCAACGAGTTCCACGGCACGCTCCGCGACTCGCTCACTAATCCGGCGTGGACGGAGAAGACGCCGTTCCCCGGCCAGGAAGACGCGCTCGACAAGGTGAACTCGGTTTACGAGGGCACGCTCGGCGGCCGCATCATCCGCGACCGTCTCTGGTTCTTTGCCGCCGGCCGCCTGGCCGAGGCGTCGACCGACCAGACCTTCACCCGCAGCACGACCAACTTCACCTTCGGCGACGACGAGACCCGCATCGAGGCCAAGCTGACCGGCCAGATCACGCCGCGCCACAGCCTCGTCGGCTCGTACTTCGACATCACCCGCGACCAGTCGAACTTCTGCTTCGGCACCTGCTTCGAGCAGTCGAACATCGACGTCTCCCGCTCGCTGCCGAACGACTTCATGACCGCGCAGTACTCGGGCGTGCTGTCGAACAACTGGCTCGTCGACGTCACGTACGCGCAGAAGAACTTCGCGTTCGAAGGCAGCGGCGGCGACCTCCGGGCCACGCTCGGCACCAACTCCCTCGAAGACGTGGCCCGCGCGACGTCCGGCTGGGACGGCGCCGTCACGGGCGGCTTCTTCGGCGCGCCGCTCTTCTGCGGCACGTGCGATCCGGAAGAGCGCAACAACGAGTCGATCGGCCTGAAGTCGACGTACTTCCTCGGCACCAAGTCCCTCGGCAGCCACAGCATCGTGGCCGGCTACGAGAACTGGGCCGAGCAGCGCGTCGCCAACAACTTCCAGTCGGGCTCCGACTTCTTCGTCAACCTCTACAACTTCAGCCCGCTCGACACGATGGTGAACGGCCGCACGCGTCCCATCATCGAGGCCGGCGACGCCATCGCCTGGTGGCCGATCCTCGAGTTCACGCAGGGCTCGGACTGGCAGACGGACTCGTTCTACGTCAACGACAAGTGGGACCTCAGCAACCACCTCAGCTTCAACCTCGGTCTGCGTTATGACCGCAACGAAGGCCGCGACAGCTCGGGCAACCTCATCGCCGACGACGCGGAGCTCAGCCCGCGCCTCGGCGCGATCTACGACCTGCGCGGCGACGGCCGCGTGCGCCTCAACGCCAGCTACAGCCGCTACGTCTCCCGCATCGCCGAGACCATCGGCGGCTCGGCCGGCCGCGGCGGCAACCCGGCGGCGTTCTATTGGGAGTACGACGGCGACACCATCAACGCCGACGGCTCGCTCGACTACGTCGGCGCGTTCACGGAGCTCTTCCGCTGGTTCCAGTCGCAGGGCGAAGTGACGATCCCGACGGCGTACGGCAACGTCACCGTGCCGGGCGTCGACCGCCTCTTCTTCATCGACATCCCGGGCCTGACCAGCCAGTTCAACGGCACGCTGAAGTCGCCGTCCGTGAACGAGATCACGCTCGGCGCCGGCTTCCAGGTCGGCACGAACGGCTTCGTCCGCGCGGACGTCATTCGCCGCGACTGGAAGAACATGTACGCCCGCCGCGTCGACCTCTCCACCGGCTCGGTGCTGTATGAGCCGTTCGGACTGGACTTCGACCTCGGCCTGGTCGAGAACACGGACGACCTCGAGCGCACGTACAACGCGCTGCAGCTGCAGGCGAACTACCGCCTGCTCAACAACCGCCTGAACATCGGCGGCAACTACACCTACTCGCAGACCGAGGGGAACACGGCGGGCGAGACGCAGGCGAACGGCCCGATCCCTGACGCGACCTTCCAGTACGGCGAGTACAAGAACTTCGCGCAGTTCAACCCCTCGGGGCTCCTGGCCGGCGTCGACCAGACGCACAAGGCCCGTCTCTACGCGTCGTTCGACGTGCCGACCGCGTTCGGTGCGTTCAACTTCAGCATCCTCGAGCGCCTCGACTCCGGTACGCCGTACAACGCGGTCGGCACGATCGACGTGCGTGCGCGCGACAACTTCTACGCCGACGGCACCGCCGGCGGCGTCGAGAACCCCGGCTACGTCACCGCGCCGAACAACGTCAATTACTACTTCAGCGATCGCGACGCCTTCCGCTGGGAAGACGACATCGCGACGGACATCGGCATCAACTACGAGCTGCCGGTGCGCAACATGGGCTTCTTCGTCCAGGCCGACATCATCAACGTGTTCGCGCAGGACGCCGTGATCAACGGCGACTCGACCGTCTACACGCACCGCAACGATCCGGAGGGGCAGCTCGTGCGCTTCAACCCGCTCGCCGGTGACACCCCGGTCGAGGGCGTGCATTACCGCCTCGGCGAGGACTTTGGCAAGGCCGTCGACACCACCGATTACCAGCTCCCGCGGACGTACCGCTTCTCGCTGGGACTGCGCTTCTAGTCATCGTTGTTTCACAGCAGCACACGCTCCGGTCCTGTGTTGGGCGGGCTTCGGCCCGCCCAACCACCAGCGTCCGGAGCGTTTCTTCTTTCTATGCGATCTCGCTTCGCTTTCCTTCTGCTTCCGCTCGCGCTGATGGCGTGCTCGAAGTCGTCGTCGCCAGCGACGACACACCCGTCGTTTCCGAACGCGCCGGTGATCGTCATCTCCGTCGACACGTTGCGCGCCGACCATCTGCCCGCGTATGGCTATCGCGGCGTGGAGACGCCGCACATCGACGCGCTGCGCCGCGACGCCGTTCTGTTCGAGCGCGCGTATTCGCACGTGCCGCTCACGCTGCCGGCGCACGTTTCGCTGCTCACGGGCCTGCTCCCGCCGCAGCACGGCGTGCGCAACAACCTCGGGTTCACGTTTGACGCGACGAAGCACGTCACGCTGCCGTCCGTGCTGAAGCAGCGTGGATATGCGACTGGCGCCGCCGTGTCGGCGTACGTGCTGCGCCGCGCGTCGGGACTGGGCGCGGTGTTCGACGATTACGACGACGCGGTGGCGATTCGCGGCGGCGCGTCGATGGGCTCGCAGCAGCGCTCCGGACGCGAGACCGCGACCGTCGCGCAACGCTGGATCGAGCAGCACAAAGGCGCGCCGTTCTTCTACATGCTGCACCTCTTCGAGCCGCACTCGCCGTATACGCCGCCCGAGCCGCACCGCAGCCGCTGGAAGTTGCCTTACGACGGCGAGATCGCCGCGGCGGACGAGATCGTCGGCGAGCTGCTCGCGTCGCTCAAGCAGAGCGGCGTTTACGACGACGCACTGATCGTCTTTCTCTCCGATCACGGCGAAGGCCTCGGCGAGCACGGGGAGGCCGAGCACGGGATCTTTCTCTATCGCGAGGCCATCCACGTTCCGCTCATCGTGAAGCTGCCGAAAGGGGAGCGCGCGAACACGACCTCGCGCGACGTCGTCGGCCTCGTCGATCTCTTTCCCACGATCACCCGCGTGATCGGCGCGGAGCCGCCGGCGCAGCTCGCAGGGATATCGCTGTTCGAAGCGGCGCAGCCGCGGCGCATGTACGCGGAGTCGCTCTATCCGCGCATTCACCTCGGCTGGAGCGAGCTGCGCTCGCTCGTCGACGCGACCCATCAATTCATCGAGGCGCCGCGTCCGGAGCTGTACGACCTCGCCGCCGATCCCTCCGAAAAGAACAACATCCTCGCCGATCAGCGCCGCGTCTACGCCGCGCTGCGGAAGGAGCTCGAGGCCGTGCCGCGCGGCGAGCAGACCACCGGCAATATTGATCCCGAGGATGCGAAGAAGCTCGCGGCGCTGGGGTATCTCAGCGGGACCGCGTCCGCGGACGGCGGTCCGTTGCCCGATCCAAAAGACCGCATCGGCGAGCTGACGTCGCTGCAACGCGCGTCGATGTTCGTCGCGCAACGCAAGTACGATGCGGCCATCACGGAGCTGCGTGCGCTCGTCGCCGCGAATCCGAAGCTCACCGACGGGTGGAGTTTGCTCGCGCGCTCGCAGCAGGACGCCGGCGACGTCGATGGCGCGCTGGCGACGTATCGCCGCACGATCTCGCAGCATCCGCAGCTCGCGGGTGACCTCGGGCTCTCCGCCGCCGCGCTCTATCTAACGAAAGGCGACTACACGAACGCCGAGTCGCACGCGCGCCTGGGCGAGAAGAGCAGTCCCGCGCTCGCCAACCTGATGCTCGGCCGCGTGGCCATGGCCCGCGGCGATTTCAACGCCGCGATGCGGCACGCGCAGTTCGTCACCAACGCGTACGGCTATCGCGTGCAGGGACTGATCCTCGCGGCGCAGGTGCACGCTCGCACGCGCGGCGCCGAGCGCGCGCTGCAGCTCATCGCCGAAGCCGATCGCGAGCTCGCGGCGCGCAAGCTCGGCGCGATTCCGCTGCTCGAATACACGCGCGGCGACGTGCTGGCGCGCCTCAACCGCTTCGACGAAGCGGAGGCCGCGTTCCGCAAAGAAATCCGCGATTTCCCCGACGACCGCGAGGCGTACGCGAGCCTGGCCGTCATCGACTGGCTGCGCAACGACCCGAACGCCGCGCGCGCGACGATGGAGCAGTACGTGCGCGCCAACCCGTCGCCTGATGCGCACGCGTTCGCGGCGAAGACGTTCCGCGAGCTCGGCGACGAAAGAATCGCGCGCCAGTTCGCGGTTAGGATGCAGCGATGATCCTCGGTATCGAAACCTCCTGCGACGAGACCTCGGTGGCCCTGCTCGAGCAGGACGGCCACGTGCGCGTGAACCTCATCGCCTCGCAGATCGCCCGTCACCAGCCGTTCGGCGGCGTCGTCCCCGAGATCGCCTCGCGCGAGCATCTGCAGCATCTCTTTCCCCTCGTTGAGCGTGCCCTCGGCGACGCGAACGCGGAGTGGCAGGACGTCGACAGCATCGCCGTCACCTCCGGGCCGGGCCTCATCGGCGCGCTGCTGGTCGGCGTGGCCGGCGCGCAGGGACTGGCGTACGGCCTGGGCATCCCGCTGCTGCCGGTCAATCATCTCGAAGGGCACATCTATTCGCCTTATCTGGCGAAGGACGGACCCGCCACTCCGCTGCCTCCGCGCTTCCTGTCGCTCGTGATCTCCGGAGGTCACTCCGCGATCTACGACGTGCGCGGGCGCGACATCGTGCAGCTCAATCGCACGCGCGACGACGCGATCGGCGAGACGTTCGACAAGGTCGCGAAGTTCATCGGCCTGCCGTATCCCGGCGGTCCCGAGATCGAAAAGCACGCGCGCGCCGGCAAGGCCGATCCGAAGCGTTTCCCGTTTCCGGTGCCGCAGTTCAGGGACGCTTCGCTCGACTTCTCGTACAGCGGCATCAAGGCCGGCGCGATCCGCCTCGCGCGCGAGCACGGCATCCGCGCCGACGGAGATCCCGCCGCCCTCGCCGATTTCTGCGCGACGTTCCAGGACGCGCTCATCGCGCAGCTCTTCGACCGTCTGGAAACGCTCTGGTCGCGGCTCGAGGATCCGAAACCGGCCGAGCTGGCCATGGCCGGGGGCGTCGCGGCGAACGGCGTCCTCCGCGAGCGCATTGCCGCGTGGGGCGAGAGCCGCGGCCTCATCGTTCGTCTCCCGGAGAAGCGCTTCTGCACCGACAACGCGGCCATGATCGCGTTCGCCGGCCTGCAAAAAGGGAATGTCTCCGACCCGCGGCGGGTGGTGACGCGGTCACGGATCGGTTAAGCGATTCTGACCGGCGTTCCGGGCCAGAAACCTTTTCCGTTCGCCTCCGTCTGAACTTATGAACGAAGCGAACGAACGAACGCAGCGGAAAAACGAACGAACGAAACGCAGTACCGGACGAACGAACGCACCAAACTCCTACACTTCTCCTCCTGATCCGACACCACCGCCGGCCCGCAAGGCCGGCGTTGGTGTTTTAATCGCCGGCATGCGAATCGTGATTGCCGGCGGTACCGGGTTCATCGGAGAGCCGCTCGTGCGGCGTCTCGTCGCGCGCGGGGACGACGTGGCCGTGCTGAGCCGCAATCCCGCGAAAGTCCAGGCCGGCCGCGGCGTGCAGTGGGACGGCCGCACGCAGGGCGGGTGGTCCACCGAAGTGGCAAACGCCGACGCGATCGTCAACCTCGCCGGCGAGAACGTCGGTGAAGGCCGCTGGACGGGCGAGCGGCGCAAGCAGCTCGTCTCCAGCCGCATCGACGCCACCGGTGCAATCGTCGAGGCGCTGCGCAGTGCGCCGCCGCGGACGGAGATGCGCACGCTCGTCAACGCCTCCGCCGTCGGCTACTACGGCTTCGATCGCGGCGAGGAGCTCTTCGACGAGCACGGCACGCACGGCAGCGGCTTCCTCGCAGAGCTGGTCGAACAGTGGGAGCGCGCCGCGCGCGAAGCCGAGAAGCTCACGCGGCTGGTGATCCTGCGCTTCGGTGTGGCGTTGTCGCCAGAGGGTGGCGCGCTGAAGAAGATGATGCTGCCGTTCAAGCTCGGCGCCGGCGGCCCGGTCGGAAGCGGCGAGCAGTGGATGTCTTGGGTCGATCGCGACGACGCCGTGCGCGCCATCGAGTGGGCGCTCGACAACCAGCAGGCTCGCGGCGTCTACAACATCACCGCGCCGGAGCCGGTCACGAACCGCGATTTCACCCGCGCCCTCGGCCGCGCGCTGCACCGCCCCGCCTTCATGCCCGCGCCGGGGTTCGCTTTGCGTGCTGCCTTCGGGGAAATGGCCGACGAGGTGCTGCTGGGCGGCCAGCGCGTGGTGCCGCGGCGCGCCGAGCGTGAGGGATTCGTGTTCGAGGCTCCCACGCTCGACGCGTCGTTCGCACGTTGGTAGAAAGATCCTTCGGTGCTTCAGGATGAAGCGCCGCTGCTGCGTTGCTTCAGTTTCGCGACGTCAGCATGTGCCACTCCGGGTTGTCCCTCACGTAGGAGGGGCGCTTATCCCGAAGCGCGCCGCTGCTGACGGTGGTGTTGACCTCGGACGCCGTCTCCAGCATGAGCTGGAACTTGCCGAGCATCGCCTTCTGCAGCGGTTTGGGCAGCCCGCGGAGGTCTTCCATCAGGCGCTGGGTGGCCGACTCGTCTTCGTCGAGCTCCCACGGCGCGATCTGGCGCTCCACCGAACAACCGAAGAAGTCAGCCTCGCTGAGGCCGTAAACGCTGAGCAGCCGCTTGAGCTGCGCCAGCTTGAGAGAACCGATCCGCTGACCGGTCTCGAAAGAGCTGATTGTCTTCTCGCCCACTCCCGACAGCCTGGCCACGTCTTTCTGGCTCAGGCCGCGGAGGCGGCGGATTTCGCGGAGTTTCAATACGAGATCCATGGCTTCCTCACCTATTCCACAACACCAATCAGAACCTGCGCATCAGGCCGACCACCACGCCCTGCACCGCTACGTCGCGGGCAGCAGCGAAGATGGGGCTCATCATCGAGTTCGCAGGCTGCAGGCGAACCCGTTCTCCCTCGCGATACAGGCGCTTGAGCGTCACTTCTCCACTGACGTTCGCCACGACCATTTCGCCGTTATGGGCGTCATCGCGCCGCGCGATGATCACCAGGTCGCCGTCGAGGATTCCGTCCTCGACCATCGAGTCCCCCCGCACCTTCAGCACGTAGTTCTCCCCACGTGTGGTCAGGTGCTCGGGCACTGCGATGGTCTCGTCGGACACGTCCACATCCAGCGGACGCCCCGCGGCGATGTACCCGAAGAGCGGCAGCTCACGCGCGGCCGGCCGGTCCTCGCGCTTCGGAGTGCTCTTCGGTTCTTCTTCCTGGTCGACCACTTCCACGCCGCGCTTCTGGTTCCAGTCGCGGCGGATCAGCCCCTTCTTCTCGAGCAGCGACAGGTGCTTGTAGACCGTGCCGTACGAGGAGAAGCCGAAGTGGTCGCAGATCTCACGATGGGTCGGGGCAATCCCGCGTTCCTTCTGGAACTCTCGGATGAAGTTCAGGATGTCCCGCTGCCGTTCCGTCAGATATTTCATTCCGCCCTCACGCGATGCAATGTAGGCGGTAATAGGGCGAAAGTCAAGCGTAAGTCAGCGTAAGTGGCGGAAAGAGGCGAAAGAAAAAAAGCCGACCTTTCGGCCGGCTCTCGCGCTTCATTGCTGGAGCGTCAGGTGTTAGTCGAGCTTGATGGCTTTCTTGGTCTTCTCGCGGCGCGAGGACTCTTTGGCTTTGTACTCGTCCATGCAGTCGCCCTGCTCGACCATGGCGCAGGAGAGGTACTCGCTGATCTCCATGATCACGGCGCGGATGGCTTTGCCGGTCGGGGTCTTCTCGTGCTTGGAGAGGTTGCCGCCGAAGCCGCCGCGGTAGAGGCCGAGGTTGAGGCCGCCGCCGCTGGCACGCGCTTCCACGGTGCGGGTGAATGCGACTTCACCGGTGGTGGTGTCGATCACGCGGAGATCGACGGCCATGTAGGCGTCCTGCTTCTTGCCGCCGACGCTGATGCCGCGGAACGACAGCCCGCCGCCAGTGTCTTTGACGTCCTCTTCGAACGCGGAGAGTGAGGCGACGACGATGTACTGCGCGCCGGTCAGTTTGCCGATCTTGGCGCCGGTCTTCTTGTCCACGCGGCCGGAGTCGGCCAGGTCCTGCTCGTCAAGGACCGCGGCGAGCTTCTCGCGCTCGACCATCTTGAAGTTTTCCGTACCGGCCAGCTCGTTGGTGAGCATGTCCGCGAGGTCGCGGCCCACGCCGCCGTACCACCAGCCTGCCGAGGTCTCATTGGTGAATTCGTTGACCGCCAGGACCGGCTTGTTCGCCGCGAAAACGCTGCCGGCGATGAACATCAGAAGAAAGGAAAAAAGAAGTTTTGAACGCATGTGTCCCCCGTTTGAGATAACCGATTTGATACGCGGAAGGTAAATCGGAAGGCGGTAGTGTACCGTGATCCGGCTCACGAAATCAGTGGCTGACCGACTCCGAGAGGTTCGGAAGCGTGGAATCCCACATTTCCACTCGATTTCGCCCTAAGTTCTTCGCCTGATACAGCGCACGGTCCGCCCGCTCGATCAACCCCGCTGGACTGAGCACGTCGCCCTCGACACCGCTCTCCATTCCGGCGATTCCGATCGACGCGGTGACCGCGATCGACTTCTCGCCGCACGGCAGTTCCGTCGATTCGAGCCGCTGCCGGATGCGCTCCGCGACCACGGTTGTGCCGCCGAGGCGCGTCTCCGGGAGGACGATGCAGAACTCCTCGCCTCCGTAGCGTCCCGGCACGTCATAGACGCGGCAACTGTCGCGCAGCAGTTTGCCGATGGCCTGCAGCACCTGGTCGCCGGCCGAGTGTCCCCAGGTGTCGTTGACGCGCTTGAAGTGGTCGACGTCGAGCATCAGCAGCGAAACCGGCGAGCCGTGACGCACCGCGCGATTCAGTTCGCTGTCGATCTTCTCCATCACGAACCAGCGGTTGTACAACCCGGTCAGGCTGTCGCGCGACGACACCTCGGACAACAATCTGTTCTTCACCACGAGGTCGAAGTTCTCGCGCTGCAGCTCGAGCATTTTCTGCTCGAGCTCGCGATACCGCGCCTCGCTCGTCTCCGCGACGCGCAGCACGTCGAAGACTTCGTGGATCACCCGGCGCTCCGGTTCCGCGAACGGGCGGCCGTCGCTGGCGACGACCGACACGCGCGGCACGCCGAGGCGGACGGCGAAGGCGTGGCTCGCTTCGGCCGACTGCGAGTCGGCGAGAGTGAGTGGTTTCTGCAGCAGCTCGGAGAGCGGCGCCAGAATCCGGTGCGCGGCGGATTCGAAAGAGTCCATAGGCAGGTTGTATGTTCGAGAGGTGCGGAGTATAGCCACGCAACCGGCCCGCGCCAACGCGCAATGATGGCAAGTTCTACGGAAATTTGACGGCGGCGTGACGGATGTCAGCCGGTCTCTACGGGCGTTTCACCGGCCTCAAGGCCGGTGCTCGACCTTGAACCGGTTCATCCCCGCCGAGATCTCGTCGCCGGCGTGCACCTTTGTATTGCGCGCCGGGAGCGTGTTGAGGAACGTGCCGTTGCGGCTGCCGAGGTCGCGGACGCGGATCTCGCCGGCCTCGTCGCGCTGGACCTCGAAGTGGCGGCGCGAGAGGAACTCGTCCGGAACGCGCACGTGTCCCTCTCGTCCGACCACGAGTCCGCTCGTGGGGATCTCGAACTCCTGCCCGGCCAGCGTTCCTTCGACGCAGACCAGCACGACGCGCGTCGTGATTTTGCCGGTGCGCGCGCGGATCTTCTCCGCCAGCTCCGCCTCGTCGGTGACGCTCGCGTCATCGAGCTCGATCGGCTCGACAGGCAGGCCGATCTGCTCCGTCGGTTCGACCGTGATCAGACCGGAGCCGACGCGCAGCAGGTGCACGCCGTCCTCGATCACGGCTTCGTCGACTTGCACGCCGTCGAGGAAGGTGCCCATGTGCGAGTCGGCGTCACGCACGACCAGCGAGTGGCCGCGCACGAAGATCGAGCAGTGGCGGATGGACAGCTCCGCCTCGTCGAGCTCCACGTGACAGCCCTTGCGGCCGATCCATAGCGGATGCTGGTCGATGGTGAAGACGGTGTTCAGTGAGTCGTACGAGCCGCGGGCGACGATGCGGATCGAGCGCGGACGGGCCGCCGGCTCCTCGACCGGCTCGGGTACCGCGGGCTCCGCGGGCGCGGCCGCCTCGACGCGGTACGGCTTCATGTCGATCTCGCGCACCTTGTCGACGTCGACCAGGCGCGCCAGCACGGCGGCCTTGCTGCCGGAGAGCCATTCGCCGCAGTGGCAGGTGGCGATCGAATTCGGCAGCCGCACGGCGATCACGCCCGGAACGTCATACGCCTGTCCGCACCTCGGACAGCGAATCAGCGGCATGCGCGGGATGATAGCGGAGTCTCAAAGCCGCAAAGTCGCAAAGTCGCAAAGTGGACGCGCGAAGCGGCAACTCTTTGCGGCTTTGAGACTCTGCGACTCTGCGACTACACTTCGCCCCGGTCCTTATGCTCGCCGGCAATCAGAAGGAAACGGGCGCACGCCTCGGTCTTCGCGCGAAGTTCGTCCTCGCGTTCGCGCTCCAGGCGCTGCTCATCGCCGTCCCGCTGGTCGTCATCCAGCAGCTCCTCGTGCGGCGGGCGATGATCCGCCAGACGGTGGAGCAGGGCTCGGCGATCGCGGAAACCGTCGAAGCGACCGCGGGGTACTACGTCATCTTCGGGCTGACGGACGACCTCAAGAAGATCGTCGCCGACCTGGCCCGCAACCCGTCCGTCGCGTACGCCGAGTTCCTCGACGGAAACGGCAAAGTGCTGGCGGCGACGCATCCGAAGCAGGCCGAGGGGCTGGCGGGACGGGTGCTGGAGCGGGAGCGCGGGATCGTCACCGGACGCGGCCTCCACATCTATACGGAGCCGTTCTACGAGACCGAGGGGGATGCGGCGAAGCCGGGTGCGAAGCCGAAGGGCTACTTCCGCCTGCTGATGAACGAGTCGCAGGCCAGCGAGGCGATGACGCTGCTGCGCCGCTGGAGTTACGGCACCACGCTCCTGATCCTGGCGGCGGCGAGCTTCCTGGCGTGGATCGCCTCGCGCTACATCGTCCGTCCGATTCTGGCGCTCGTCGAGACGGCGCGGCAGATTGCGAAGGGCGACCTCACCCAGAAGGCCAGAGTCGAGTCGGGCGACGAGATCGGAGTGCTGGCCGAGGCGTTCAACGGCATGACCGGGAACCTCGAGCGGACCGTGCACAGCCTCGTGCAGTCGCAGGCCAAGCTGAAGAACGTCGTCGAGACGGTGGAGACGCGCTCGCAGCTCGTCATCGACCGGGTCGACGAGCAGCGCGCCGTCATCGACGAGACGTACAACTCCATCGACCAGCTCAACAGCGGCGTGCGCAAGATCACCGACAACGTCGAGGCCCTCTCCGCGTCGTCGGAAGAAACGTCGTCGTCGATGCTCGAGATGGTGGCCTCGATGGAAGAGGTCAGCCGCCACACCGACACGCTCTTCAACTCCGTCGAAGACACCGCCTCGGCCACGCATCAGATGGTCTCGTCCATCAATGAGGTCGACCAGAACGTCGTTTACCTGACCAACTTTGTCACCGACACGTCGTCGTCGATGGTGGAGATGTCGGCGTCGATCGCGGAGGTCGAGCAGAACGCGGCCCGCTCGTACGATCTGGCCATCGCGGTCTCCGACGCGGCCGAGTCGGGGATGAAGGCGGTGCGCGAGACCATCGAGGGGATGGAGCAGATCCGCCAGTCGGTTATCGAGGCGAACAGCGTCGTCTCCCGGCTCGGCGACCGTTCCGTGGCCATCGGCAAGATCCTCAACGTGATCGAGGACGTCGCCGAGCAGACCAACCTGCTCGCGCTGAACGCGGCCATTCTGGCGGCGCAGGCCGGCGAGTACGGCAAGGGCTTCTCGGTCGTGGCCGCGGAGATCCGCGATCTCTCCGAGCGCACGGCGTCGTCGACGCGCGACATCGCCAACCTCATTCGCGCCGTGCAGGAGGAAGTGCAGAACGCGTTGCAGGCCATGGGCTCCGGCTCCGCGCTCGTGGAGACCGGCGTGTCGCTCTCGCACGAAGCCGGCAAGGCGCTGAACAACATCCTCGTCTCCGCCGCGAAGGCGTCGAACATGGGGAAGGAGATCGCCGGCGCGACGCGCGAGCAGGCCAAAGGCAGCGAGAACGTCACGCGCGCCGTCGACCGTCTGCAGTCGATGGTCGGGCAGATCAACTCCGCCACGACGCAGCAGGCGCAGGGCTCGAATCACATCCTCAAGGCCGTCGAGCAGATGCGCGAGGTCACCAAGTACGTGCGCCAGGCCATGGTCGAGCAGAAGTCGGGCTCGGGCATGATCTCCTCGGCCGCCGAACGCATGATCGAAATGATCCACGAGATCTTCCAAGTCGCCGCCAGCCAATCCTCGGAGAGTGAGAAGATCGTAACCACGATGCAGGCCGTGCGCTCCATCGCCGACAACAACCGCGCCGCGGCCGGCGACATGAGCGCGGCCATCACACTCCTCAACGACGCCATCCGCAGCTTCGACGAGGAAGTGCGCAAGTTCCGGGTGCGTGCGTGAGCGGGCACCGGGTATCCTGAGCGAAGCGAAGGATCTATGGCCAGCGACCTCCGCCTGATCACCTTCCGCGCCGGCCCCGAGACGTTCGTGCTCGACATCATGGCCGTGCACCAGATCGTCCAGTACACCGGCTCGACGTCCGTCCCCACCGCGCCGTCGTTCGTCGAGGGGATCATCGTGCTGCGCAACGAGGTCATCCCGATCATCGACCTGCGCGAGCGCCTCTACCCGCAGCGGATGGAGAGAGCGGAGCAGCCGCTCGTGCTGATCACGCACACCAGCGCCGGCACGATCGGACTCAAGGTCGACGAAGTGCGTCGCATCGTCACGCTCTCACCCGACGTCCTGCTCCCGCCGCCGCCCCTCGTCCGCGGCATTCGCGGCGAGCTGCTGATCGCGGTCGTGCCGCACGGTGACGAGGTCTATCTGCTGATCGACGTCGACAACGTGCTGACCGAGCCGGAGAAGACCGAGCTCATTCAGGCGGATCTTCGTCCGGAACATCTGCCCGCCGGTTCCGCCTGAAGCCGAACGGGCAGTGACGGCAGCCCGACTCGCAGCAGTAGCCGCGGTTGCGCAGGAACTTCTCCGTGAAAACGAGGTACGGGCCTTCGTAGTAGAAGTCTTCTCCCTCGACGAGGCGCTTGCTCATTTGATGGTTTAGACTCCGCCCCGTGTTCTCGCGCTCCCGCCTGTTGCAGCTCACGGAAGCGATGAAGGGGAAGCTGGTCGTCGTCTACGGCGACATCGTAGCGGACCGCTTCATTTACGGTACCCCGAAGCGCATCTCGCGCGAGGCGCCGGTGCTGATCCTCAAGCAGTACCGCGACGACATCCTGCTCGGCGGCGCGGGCAACGCCATCAACAACATCCACTCCCTCGGCGGTTTGCCGGTGCCGGTGTCCGTCGTCGGCGACGACGCCGCGGGGCAGACGCTCATCGCCACGCTGACCGCGCAGGGCATCGACTGCGCCGGCATCCTCCGCGCCGCGCGCTACGCCACGCCGACCAAGGTGCGCATCCTCGGCGGCATGCCCCACGCCAGCCGCCAGCAGATCGTCCGCTACGACATCGAAGACACCTTCACGATGACGGACGACGAGACGCGCACGTTCAGCGACATGCTGCGCGATCACATGAGCGTCTGCCACGCGGCGCTGGTGAGCGACTACGGCTACGGCGTCGCGCGCCCGCAACTCGTCTCGACCCTCACCCAATACGCGCGACAGCGCCCGGTCACGCTCGACTCGCGTTACAACCTGCTCGACTATCCCGGCGTCACCGCCGCCACGCCGAACGAGGAGGAAGCCGCGGCCGCGGCCGGCACCTCGCTCTGGAACGGCGAGGAAGCGAAGCTCAACGAAGTCGCGCTGACGCTGCAGCAGAGCCTCGACTGCGAGGCCGTGCTCGTGACGCGCGGCAGCCGCGGCATGGCCCTGCTCGAGCGCGATCGCCCCGAGCCGCTGCTGATCCCGGTCTACGGCACCGACCAGGTCGCGGACGTCACCGGCGCCGGCGACACCGTCATCGCTACCTTCACACTCGCCCTGGCGGCCGGCGGCTCGTTCGCCGAGGCGGCCAAGCTCGCGAATTACGCGGGCGGGGTGGTGGTGATGAAGATGGGCACGGCCACCGTCTCGAACGACGAGCTGCGCTACGCCATCGAGCGCGACGAGGAGCTGCAGGCGTGATCCTGCGCGAGCCCGAGCTCGCCGAGGCGCTGGAGCGGGAGCGCGCCGCGGGAAAGACCATCGCCTTCGCGAACGGCTGTTTCGACGTGCTGCACGTCGGACACATCCGCTATCTCCAGGACGCCGCCCGCGTCGCCGACGTGCTGGTGGTCGGCGTGAACGGCGACGAGTCGGTGCGCGTGCTGAAAGGCGAGGGCCGTCCGGTGATGCCGGAACACGAGCGCGCGGAGATCATCGACTCGATCCGCGGCGTGACCTACGTCATTGTCTTCGACGAGAAGTCGCCCGCGCGGCTGCTGCAAACGCTCGAACCGGACTTTCAGTGCAAAGGCACCGACTACACCGCGGATTCGGTCCCCGAGGGGGAGATCGTGCGCGCGTATGGCGGGAAGGTGGTCATCGTCGGCGATCCGAAAGACCACTCCACCACGGCCGTGCTCGAAAAGATGCGGCGATGAAGCGCCTGCTCGTCCTGCGCCTCTCGGCCCTCGGCGACGTCATTCACACCATCCCGGCCGTCGTGTCGCTGCGAGAGCGCGCGGACGTCACCTGGGTCGTCGAGGCCCCGTACCGCGAACTGGTCGAGATCGTGGCCGGCGTGAGCACGATTCCGGTACGCATGAAGAAGTGGACGCGCGAGCCGCGCGCCGCGGTCGGCGCGATCGCGAGCATGCGCCACGTCGACGTTTCGATCGATTTTCAGGGACTGGTGAAGTCGGCCATCCTCGGCTTCCTCTCCGGTGCACGGACGCGCTACGGCTTCCATCGCGACGCCATTCGCGAGAAGCCGGCGCTGCTCTTCTCGAACCGCCACGTCCCCGTCGACACGACGAAGCACGTCATCGAGCAGAACCTCGAGCTCGCGGGCGTGGAGGCAGGCGAGGGGAACTGGGCCGCCTTTCCGACGGCCGTTCCGGGGACTGAGAACTCCATCGTGATCCTCCCCGGCGCCGGCAAGCCGAACAAGATCTGGCCGCACTTTCGCGAGCTCGCGAAACTCCTCGGATCGAGAGCGCTGGTGGTCTGGGGGCCGGGAGAACGCGACCTCGCCCAGGCCATCAGCGCGCCCATGGCCCCTCCGACCAACCTGCGCGAGCTTGCGTACGTCCTGCAGAAGGCGGAGGTCGTGATCGGCGGCGATACCGGTCCGCTGCACCTCGCGGCCGCGCTCGGCACGAAGGTCGTGGGGCTCTACGGACCAACCGACCCCAGGCGCAACGGACCGTACGGACAGGCCTCACGTGTCATCGATCGTTTTCGCACGACGAAATCAATGGAATCCATTTCTGTTGAAGAGGTCGTGAAAACGCTGGAAAGGGTGCTCGTCGAGTGAACTTCCTCTTTGCCGCCATCATCGCGGCCTCGCTCATCGCCACTCCGCCTGCGACTGCCGTCCAGCAGACGTTCCTCGAAGGGGAGACCCTCGACTACAACCTGACCTGGCTGAAAGTCACCGGCGGCACGGCCCGCATGACCATCGCCCCGCACGGCGACTCCAGCTACCGCATCACCTCGGTCGCCAAATCGTCGCCGTCCTTCTCACGCTTCTTCAAAGTGCGCGACGAGATCGAGACCACCGTCGCCCGCGAAGACTTTTCCACGCTCCGCTACGTCAAGCATCTCGACGAGGACGGTGACAAGCACAGCGAAGTGACCGTCATCGAGGACGGCATCGCCACTCGCACGCGCAAGAAAGTGAAGAAGGTACGCGTACCGAGGCCGGTCATGGATCCGATCTCGGTGATCTACCACCTGCGCACTCTGGATCTGTCGCCAGGCAAAGCCTACGAGCTCGAGCTGATCTCAGACGGCAAGCGCTACACCGTGCACGCGAAGGTGATACGGCGCGAGAAGGTGCAGACTCCCGCCGGGACGTTCGACTGCGTCCGCGTCGAGCCGCAGATGGTCAGCGGCGGCGTGCAGCGGGAGGAGCGACTTTTCCTCTGGTATACAGACGACGAACGGAAGATCCCGGTACGCATCCGCACCGAGGTCAAGTTCGGCGCGGTCACCGCCACGCTCCGTGGCACCTCCACCGGCGTCACTTCGCTTGACCCGCCCACGCTCGTCGAGGCCAAAAAGTGACGGGTGGTACTCTTAGAAAACCAATATGAGTGTTCGTCTCGGTGAGCTGCTCACCAAAGCGAGCCTGATCACTCAGGATCAGCTCAAGGAAGCGCTGCGCGTCCAGAAAGAGACCGGCGGCAAGCTCGGGGAGACCCTGATCAAGCTGGGATTCGTCTCGGAAGAAGACATTACCGAGTGCCTTTCCCAGCAGTTCGGCGTCCCGTCGATCAACCTCCAGCATTTCGAGATCGACGCCAGCGTCATCAAGCTCATCCCGGGTGACGTGGCCCGCAAGTACAACATCCTCCCGGTCAACAAGACCGGCGCCACGATCACCATCGCCATGGCCGATCCGACGAACGTCTTCGCCATGGACGACATCAAGTTCATGACCGGCTACAACGTCGAGCCGGTCGTGGCCTCCGAGCTGGGGATCAAGGCGGCCATCGACAATTACTACGGCACCACTTCCTCGCTCGAGCTGAAGAAGGTCATGGAAGACCTTCAGACGCAGGAGAGCGCCGACCTCGAGGTGCTCGAGGACGAAGAGGAGCTGGACGTCCACGCCCTGGCCGACTCGGCCGAGGAAGCGCCGGTGGTCAAGCTGTGCAACCTCATCCTCACCGACGCCATCAAGCGCGGCGCGTCCGACATCCACATCGAGCCGTACGAGAAGGAGTACCGGGTCCGCTTCCGCATCGACGGAATCCTCTACGAGATCATGAACCCCCCCTTGAAGCTCAAGGACGCCATGACCTCGCGCATGAAGATTCTGGCCAAGCTGGACATCTCGGAGAAGCGCCTGCCGCAGGACGGCCGCATCAAGCTGAAGATCAAGCTCGAGGACAAGAACAAGGAGCTCGACTTCCGCGTCTCCGTCCTGCCGACGCTCTTCGGCGAGAAGATCGTCATGCGTCTGCTCGACAAGGACAACCTGCGCCTCGACATGACCAAGCTCGGCTTCGAGCAGGAGTCGCTGGCCCGTTTCGAAGAGGCCATCTTCAAGCCGTGGGGGATGGTGCTGGTCACCGGCCCGACCGGCTCGGGCAAGACCAACACGCTCTACTCCGCGCTCTCGAAGGTCAACTCGCCGGAAGTGAACATCATGACCGCCGAGGATCCGGTGGAGTTCAACCTGCCGGGCATCAACCAGGTGCAGATGAAGGAAGCGATCGGGCTGAACTTCGCCGCGACGCTGCGCTCGTTCCTGCGCCAGGACCCGAACATCATCCTGGTCGGCGAGATCCGCGACTTCGAGACCGCGGAGATCGCCATCAAGGCCGCGCTCACCGGCCACCTCGTGCTCTCGACGCTGCACACCAACGACGCGCCGTCGACGATCAACCGCCTGATGAACATGGGCATCGAGCCGTTCCTGGTGGCCACGGCCACGCAGCTCATCGCCGCGCAGCGCCTCGTGCGCCGGGTCTGCTCGCAGTGCAAGGAGGCGGTGGAGATGACCGTGCCGGCGCTGGCGAACCTCGGCTACCGCAAGGAAGAGATCGGCGGCGGCTTCCCGGTGTACAAGGGACGCGGCTGCGAAAAGTGCAACAACACCGGCTACAAGGGACGGGTCGGCCTGATCGAAGTGATGGTCATCGACGACGACATCCGCGACCTCATTCTCTCCGGCGGCACGGCCATCGACATCAAGCGCAAGGCGATGGAGAACGGCATGATCACCCTGCGCCGCTCCGGACTGGTTAAAATCAAGGAAGGCGTGACCACGGTCGAAGAAGTGGTTCGCGAAACCGTTTTGTAGTTCATCCCGAGCGCAGCGAGGGATCAGTGGAGCCCTCTGGATCAATGATCATTTCTCGAGAGGGCTCCAGAGATCCTTCGCTACGCTCGGGATAAACTGAACCAAGGACAGACAATGGCCGTCACCCTGCATCAGCTTCTCAAGACCATGGTCGAGCGCGGCGGCTCGGACCTGCACGTCACCACCAACTCTCCCCCGCAGATCCGGATCGACGGCAAGCTGGTCCCGCTGGACATGCCGCCGCTGACCGCGCCGGAGACCAAGCAGCTCGCGTACTCGGTGCTCACCGACGCCCAGAAGCACCGCTTCGAGGAGAACCTCGAGCTCGACCTCTCCTTCGGCATCAAGGGGCTGGCGCGGTTCCGCGCGAACATCTTCAACCAGCGCGGCGCCACGGCCGCCGTCTACCGCCAGATCCCCTACGAGATCCTCGGCTTCAAGGAGCTCGGTCTGCCGCCGGTGGTCGAGGAGATCTGCAACAAGCCCCGCGGCCTCGTGCTCGTCACCGGCCCGACCGGCTCCGGCAAGTCGACCACCCTCGCCGCGATGATCGACAAGATCAACCGCGAGCGCCACGAGCACATCATCACCATCGAGGACCCGGTCGAGTTCCTCCATCAACACAAGAACTGCATCGTCAACCAGCGCGAGCTGCACGCCGACACGCATTCGTTCGGCAACTCGCTCAAGAGCGCGCTCCGTCAGGATCCGGACGTGGTGCTGATCGGCGAGATGCGCGACCTCGAGACCATCGAGTCCGCGCTGCGCATCGCCGAGACCGGCCACCTCACCTTCGGCACGCTGCACACGAACTCCGCCGCCCAGACCATCAACCGCATCGTGGACGTCTTCCCCGCGCACCAGCAGCCGCAGATCCGCGCGCAGCTCTCGTTCGTGCTGGAAGGCATCCTCTGCCAGGCCCTCCTCCCGAAGGCCAACGGTAAGGGTCGGGCGATGGCCATGGAGATCCTCGTTCCGAACG
>DASVSV010000524.1:0-12956 GCA_036387915.1 Thermoanaerobaculia bacterium | reverse complement strand
CCCCCGGGGGAGGCGGGCTGAAGCCACGCCCTACGTTTCCGCCCTCCTGGCGTCGGGAACGATCCGCGCGAGCATGTCACGCCACTACAACCCCACCCGACGCGCGTATTCGGCGTAGCGCGGGTCGCGGCGCAGCGGTTCCGCCAGCGGGACGACGTTCATCGCCGTGAGCAGCGTGGAGCGCTCTTCCACCGCGCGATCGAGCTCCTCGAACGCCGCGTCGAGGTCGTTCAGGCCGAGGTAGATGGTGACGAAGGCGGCGGGGGAGACGTAGCGCTTCCGCGACAGCTCCCGCAACTGGGACAGCAGGCGCAGCGCCGCGTCGCGGCGGCCGGCGCGCGCGTGCACCCAGGCCAGCGTGCCGACGGCGGCGGGGGAGCCGCCGAGGCGGACCGCGTCCTCGAGCGCGGCCGTTGCGCCGGCGAGATCGTTCTTGCCGATGTGCGCCAGTCCCAGAAACCAGTAGCCGAGCCAGAAACGCGGCGCCTGTTCGGTAAGCTTCCGCGCGTGAGCGATGGACGTGTCGTACTGGCCGGAGATCCAGTACGCCTGCGCCAGGTCGGATCGCGTCACCAGCGACAGCGGATCGAGCTCCTCGGCGCGTTTCAGTTGCGCCAGCCCCTCGTCGAATCGACCGCGGTAGATCAGCGCGCTGCCGTACCACTGATGCGCGGGGCCATAGTTGGGATTCAATTCAATCGCGCGGCGGAACGACTGCTCCGCGCGCGGCCAGTCCCACTCGAACTCGTGCGCGATGAGGCCGAGCGACGCGTGGGCCTCGGCCAGCGCCGGGTCGAGCTCCAGCGCGCGCAGCGCGGCCTGCCGCGCCAGGGGCATGGCCTCGCGCGGCGGCAGGATCTCGTACGTGCCGCCGAGGAGGAGATACGTGTCGGCGATGCCGGCGTGCGCGGGGGCGAACGCCGGGTCGACCTCGATGGAGCGGCGGAACAGCTCGATCCCGTTCTCGAGACCTTCCGGCGTCCGTTTGTTCCACTCGTGCCGGCCGCGGAGGTAGAGACGGTACGCCTCCGGATCGACCGACGCGCGGCGGTTCATGCGCGACTGGTGTTCGCCCGTCAGCCGCATCTGCAGCTTTTCCGAGATCTGCCGCGACAGCTCGCGCTCGATCTGCGGCATCTCCGCGAGCGGGCGGTCATATCGCTCGCCCCAGATCTGGCGGCCGTCGCGCGCGTCGACCAGCTCGACGCTGACCACCAGCGCCTGCCCGTGCTGCGAGACCCGGCCGCTCACGATGGCGTCGACGCCGAGATCGCGGCCGATCTCCCGCGGGTCTTCTGCGCCGCGGCGGTACGAGAAGACGGCGTTGCGCGACAGGACCTTGAATCCCGCCACCGGCGAGAGGTTGTTGATGATCCCCTCGGTCAGTCCCTCGGCGAGGTAGTTCAGCGCCGGATCGGCGTTGCTGTTCGCGAACGGGAGGACCGCCAGCGAGCGCGCGCCGGGACGCTGTTGCGTCGTCGTGGCCCGTCTGGCGGCGAAGATCGCCGCCACCAGCGCGACGAGCAGCACGGCCAGCAGCGCCATCGACGCCCGCGATGGCTTCCTCGGCGCCGCCGCAGCGCGCGCCGCCGAGTCGCTGCCGTCCACTGCCGCCGCGAGCGCGAAGGCGAGATCGGACGCGCTCTGGAAGCGGTCCTGCGGCTCTTTCTCCAGGCAGCGCTCCACCACCCGGATCAGCGGTTCGGGGACGTCGCGGCGCAGCATGCGCAGGTCGGCCGGCTGGTCGCGGAGGATCGAGGCCATGGTCTCGGCCGGCGAGCCCCGCCCGAACGGACGGACGCCCGACAACATCTCGTGCAGGATGCAGCCGAGGGAGAAGAGATCGCTGGCCACGCCGACTGGTTCGCCGCGCACCTGTTCGGGCGACATGTAGCCGGCCGTCCCCATGACCGTGCCGGGCGCGGTGAGCGTGTCGGAAGTCTCGGAGAGCCGCTCGTCGACCACCCGGGCCAGGCCGAAGTCGAGCACCTTCACCACGCCGTCGTGCGTGACGATGATGTTGTCCGGCTTGAGGTCGCGATGGACGATGCCGCGCGCGTGCGCCGCGCGCAGCGCCTCGGCCACCGTCGCGGCGATCTTCGCCGCGCGCCGCCACGACAGGCCGGCGTCCATGACGTTGCGCAGCGTCTCGCCGTGCAACAGCTCCATGACCAGGTACGAGCGGCCGCCTTCGACGCCCACGTCGTAGATGGCCACGATGTTCGGATGCGACAGCGCCGCGACGGCCTTCGCTTCCTTCTCGAAGCGCGTGATGGCCGCCGGCCGCGCGGACAGACCGCCCTGCAGCACCTTGATGGCCACGTCGCGCTCCAGCCGGTGGTCGCGCGCGCGATAGACCTCGCTCATACCGCCGGCGCCGATCGGCTCGACGATCTCGTACGGCCCGATCCGGCTGCCTGAGGCAAGCTCCATCGCACGGATTGTACCGGCCACGCCGCCGCGACCATCGTCGCGGCGGCGTAACGCGGCGGAGCGCTAAGGCCAGGAGCTGTTCGAGCAGTCGGAGTTGATTGCGTGCTTGAATCCCTCGAGCGGAGGAGGATCTGCGGAGTCGCCGAACCGGAAATCGACGATGCCGCAGCGGCCCCGGGACGCCGCATCGTCCGCGAGGCGCTGGTACTCGCACGCCGCAGCAGCGGGATCGTTCGTGAACATGCCGTAGTACGCGAGGTGATGAGCCCCGCTGCCCTCGCGGATCGGGACCGGGTTGCTCCGAAGAAGCTTCGACGGCAGATTACCAACGTAGACCGTCGCGCCCCCATCGACGGTGAGCGTGCGCGTGGTCTGACCGGCCTTGCCGGTGATCGTGAGGGTGCCGGTATTATTCAGGCGCAGTTTCGTGTCGATGCGTGAGGCTGGGGGGTGGTGGCCGTGCGGTAACGAACGGCACGTGCTCGTGTCGCCGTAGTTCAGCACGAATGTCGCCGCGACATCAGAAGCGTTGGGACCGGCGACGTTGCTCCGCAGTTTCGATCCGGGGCAGGACAGTAGTCTCGGGAGGTCCGGCTTTTTCGGCACGCGGTTCTTCGCGTTTCTTTCGAAGGTCACGGTCTCGCCGCTCAGCACGATGTATTCATAGTCCGGCTGTCCGGGCATCGGTTTCGGGACCCAGCCGGTCACCGTCTTTCGATCGATCTTCCTGAACGCGATGAAGGCGGTATGCGTTTCTACATCGGCAGGACCATCAGGGTGGGAGACGGCGGAAGTTCCCTCCGCCGGCCCTATGACCGTGGGCAAGCTCCACACGACGCGCGGCAGGAGCACGCGCAGTTCCGCAATCTCCGAGGCGGCCGTCGTAAACAGGCACAGCCCGATGAAGTGAATCGTGGCAATCAGCTCGTTCATGACGTCCCCCTATGGCCAGGAGCTGTTCGAGCAGTCGGAGTTGATTGCCTCGTTGAGGTTGTTCTTGAAGCCGCGCACGTCGCCGGCGAGGCGGAACGACGTCAGCGGGCACCCGCGGATGTTCACGGGCGCGTGCTCGAGCCCGTGTCCATTCGGACAACGCCCGGACGTCTTGAGCAGGTCGTAATACGCGTGATAGTGCGACGCGCCATGCCTGGCGTAATCGGGATCGAAGATCATCCCGTGCGGCACGTTGGCCACGAACACCCGCGCGTCCCCCTTCAGGATCAGCGCACGCGTCTCGCTGAACACCGTTGCCCAGACGGTGAGCAGGCCTTGGTTGTTGAGTTTCAGCTCCGTGTCGACGCGCGTTTCCGCCGGCACCTCGAACTGCACCGCGCACGTATTCAGATAGCCCTCGGGGATGCTGATCATCGCCGTGACGGTGCGCAGCGACACGCGGCTGACCGCCGTGCCGCATTTCGGCTTCGGCAGCTCCGCGGGCGCGGCGGCGGCGGGTGGATTGACGCCGTTGGCGAGGAACGTCACCCGCTCGCCGTTCAGCCGCACCAGGCGGTAGCGCACCGGCGGATCGCTCTCCTTGACCATGTGCGCCGGGACGGCCTCCGACTTCCAGCCGATCTCCTGCAGCAGGTCGTCTTCCTCGAAGATGATGTACGCGTTGTGGCTCTCCACGGCCCGGATGGCGCTGGTGCCGGTGAGGGTGAGCGGGTCTCTGGTCACGACCTGTCCGGTGAGGGTGGTGGTGGTGACGGCCCTCTCGCGATGTTCGATGCGCGGCAGCAGCACGCGCAGTCCGTCCTCGTTCGGGACCTGGCTGGAAAACAGCGCCAGCCCGATGAAATGGATTGTGGCGATGAGCTCTTTCATGACGACTCTCTCTCTTGTCGTTCAAATGTTGCTGAGCACTGCGACCGCGGACCAGGCCGCGGGATGCCGGTAGCGCGGATCGGGATGCTGCAGCATCCAGGTCTGCGCCGAACGCAACGCGCGGGCAGGCGCCTGCCCCTCGCGAAGATGTTTGTGAAATTGGAGGAAGAGCGGCGTGGTCACGTCGTCGTCGATCTCCCACTGCGTCCCCACCACCGCACGCGCTCCCGCGGTGAGAAACGCGCGGGCCAGCGTCGGCATCCCCGCCACGTGCGTCACTTCGCCGCGCAGCGTGCCGCACGCGGAGAGCACGACCAGCGGCGCACGCTCGCGTAGCGACAGACGGGCGATGTCGCTCGCGCCGAGGATGCCGGAGTCGTTGCCGGAGGCCGCCAGGAGGAGCGCGCCGTACGACTTCATGTCGCTGTCCGCGTGCCCCGCGTAATGAATGAGGGCGCTGTTCTCCAGTGCCTCGATCACCCGCGCCCGCGTCGCCTCGCGCCCCGCGATCACGCTCGCGCCGTGAATGGCGCTGACGTCCGCCGCCTCGGTGCGGCTGTGCGGCAGGCCGGGCCAGCCCGGCGCGTCGGGATCGGCGATGGCCACGGCAGGGGAGAGACTGGTCGTCAGCGTGTTCGTGCCGCGTGCAGCCGAGGGGGCGTAACGGATGGTGTAGTCCTCGGCGAGGTAGCGGTTGCGCGACGCGTCGAACAGCACCGCGAACGGCAACGCCAGCAGTTGGCGGTCGCCGACGACGATCAGCTCGTCGACGTCTGTCAGCCATCCGCGCACCGGCGCGACCAGCATGCCGTGCAGTTCCGCCGCCGCCGCGCGAATCTCCTGCGCGTCCTGTTTGCCGCGGATCTTCTGCGCCAGCGACGCCACGCGTTGCGCGACGCTCCGGCGGTCCACGTTCACGGTGACGGCGGAGATCCCGTCGCGCGTGACGCAGAAAATCGCCACGCGTTGCGGCAGCAGGACGTACTCCAGCAACGCCGTTCCGGCGGGGATGCCGGCCAGCTCGCCGGCGTCGAGGAGCGAATGCGCGCGGTCCGCGACGCGGAACGCCTGCGTGACCGCGCCGCGCTCGAGGTGCAGCTCGATGGTCTCGTCGATGATCGGCGTGGCCGTGTCGAGAAAGGCCAGGTTCTTCGACTCCGGTCCGATGCTGGCGCGCTGCTCGTCCACGTGACGCAGCGCCGTCTCGTAATCCGCCAGCGCCGCGTCGCCGTTGCCGGCGGCGCGATGGGCGCGGGCGCGCTGCAGATGCGCGTCGGGAAGATAGAGCGCGCCGTCATGGTCGGTGAAGAAAACGATGGCGCGGTCGAGCACGGAAATCGCCCCGTGCGGATCGCTCGCGGTGCGCAGCACGCTCTCCGCGACGTCGATCTGCGCGTCCGCCACCGCGCGCGATGCCGACGGCAGGCGCCGGGCCGCGGCGCGCGCTTCGCCGAGCCACCGCTCCGCGTTGCCTGCATCGCCGCTGCGGATGGCCAGGCGCGCGCGATCGGTCGGCGCGGTGGTGTCGGTGAGTGGCTTCGCGCTCGAACGCGCGGCGAGCATCAGGTCCAGCAGCGCTTCCGCGGCCGGCACGCGCTCCGTCGCCGCCAGCGCGAGACCGGCGCTCTGCAGCAGTTGTCCCTTGCGGACCGGGTCGCGGCGCAATCCTTCGAACGAGCTTGTCCACGTCTGCCACGCCAGCTCGGTCGAGCCCATGCGGTCCAGCGCGTGCGCGACGTAGCCGCCCATGAACGCGGCGTGCTCCGTCTCGCCGAGCTTCCTGTACGCGGCCGCGGCGATCGTCCCTTCGCGGGCCGCGGTGCCCCAGTCGGCCGCGGAGATGGCGCAGAGCGCGAGCTGCCACCGCACCTCGGCCGCCAGTGCGGGATGGCGCTCCTGCGCGATGCGCGGCAGCAGCCGCGCCAACGCCTCGACCGCTTCCGCGCCGCGGTTGCGTCCGTACAGTACCGTCGCCAGGCGGCACGCTGCCTCGTCGGCCATCGGACTGCCGTTCGCGCGCAGCGCCGCTTCCGCGCGACGGAAGAGCGACTCTGCCTTCTCGAGGTCCGAATCGCGCTGTGCGAAACGCGCCTCGCGGTAAACGCGATGCGCTTCCGCGAGCGCCGCACGCCGCGTTGCGCCGGCGCGATCGATCGTCGCGATCGTGTCGGCCAGCAGGGCGTTGCCGTTGATCGCGACGAGCGCCGTCCCGATCGCACGTACCTCGGCCAGCAGCCGCGGTGCGTCCAGCTCGCCCTTCGCTTCCGCGTCGGCCCACGCCGCGAGATAAACGCTCTCGCCGTAGCGCCGCGACTCCTGCGGGTAGGTGCGAACGAGTTTCAGCAGCGCCGCCGTGTCGCCGACGGCGCGCTCGAGCTCCTTCCTGAAATCGACCGAATCCCTCGGCAGCTTCTGCAGCCGCCCGCGCGCCTCGGCGCTCCACTCGCTGTTCGGGTCGAGCTCGAGATAGCGCTCCCACGCCTTGCGCGCCTCGTCCTGCAGCCCGCTGGTTTCGAAGATCAGCGCCTGGTTGAAGTGCGCCTCCGCGAGCTGCGGGTCGAGGCGCAGCGCGGTCGACGCGGCGGCGAGGGCGCTCGGCAACATTGCCTTGCGTTCCTCGCCCACCGCCACCGAGTAACGCGCCGCGGCAAGATCGTTCCACACTCGCGCGTCCTTCGATTCGCTCGCCGCGCGCTCGAGTTTCTCGAGACTCTGCGCGGTGTGACCGATGAGGAGGTGAGCGACGCCGGCCGCATGCCGCGCTTCCGCGGTGTCTTTGTGATCGTTCTCTTCCAGCACCTTGCCGGCGATGCCGCCGAACTGGAGCTGTGCCGGCGTCTGCGCCGGCGCGCCTCGCTGGCCCACCGGTGGCCGCGCCCACGCGAAACCCGACAGCCGCGCGTCGATGGCCCGCTGGTCGCGCGGCGCGGCCGCGATCAGCACGCGCAGCGGCTGGCGGCTCTGCTGCAGATAGCGGGCGATGGGGAACAGCACAGCGGCCGCCGCGATGACCGCGGCCATGGCGCGCATCCGCCACCGCCGCGTTCCCGATTTCGCGACGGCCGTCTGCTCCTCCTCGAACCGGGCCGCCTCGCCGACGATGGTCCGGCAGTCCTCGCATTCGCGCAGGTGGCCGGTCACGTCCGCGATGCCGCCGGGGTCCAGTCTGCCGTCAAGAAAAGCCGCCATGGTTTCCGCTCCCGGATGCGACATGCCTTCGTTCATGAGGACTCCTCCCAGGCCGTCGCCACCTTCTCATCACTCACCATCGACGGACGCGGGGCGTGTTTTCCGAAGTCGAAGGAGAAGAAAATCTCGTCGCGGCCGATGAGGTCCGCCACGTCAGCCGCGGCGATGCCGGAGCGCTGCAGTTCCGCGCGGATCTCCTTCATGCGCCGCTCGAGCTGGCGGTAGAGGAGTTTCTGGTCGCGGCCGAGGGCGCGGGCCATCTGCGCGACGGTCAGCCCCTGCTCGAAACGGAGCTGCAGGAGCAGGCGGTCGTCGTCCGGCATCTTCTCGAACGCGGCCGCGAGGAGCCGGCGCAGTTGCACGGCGGCGGCGCGACGCTCGTCGTCGCGCACTTTCTCTTCCACCGCCACCGGGCCGGCGATCGCGTACGGCTCCGCTTCCTCGAGGTCGACGTCGCGATGGCGCGGGGCACGCTCCGGCAGTTGCGCGGCCAGCGCGAGCAGCGATTCGCGCGTCACGCCGTCGTGCTTCTTCGCCAGGATCGTGAATGCGTCGTCGAACGTTTTTCCGTCGCGATGGAGGAGCTGTTCGAGATCGACGGCGACGTCTCCGAGGCGCCTGGCCGCGGCCGAAGCGCGCCATTTGCCCCAGACGTGATTGCGGTAGTCGAGCGCCATCCGCTGGATGACGATGCTCAGGTAGGTGGCGAAGCTGCTGCGCTGTTCGTAAGCGCGGAGGATGGCGTAGTCGTGCTCGATCAGGCGGAGGTTGACCACCGAGGCAAAGTCCTCCGCATCGTCGATGTCGAAGCGATACCTCCGGCAGACGAAATCGACAGCCTTCCGGATGAGCTCACGGTTGGCCGTCAACAGCTCAGACGCTTCCTCGGACACTTCTCTTCTCTGTTGAGTAGTGCACCGAAGCTTACTCTCGTATCAACGGAATGCGATCGGCCCGCCAAAGCGCCGAGCAGCATGAGCCACGCCGGTATCGCCGCTCTGTTCGCTCGCGTCACTTCTTCAGCGCGTAATACTTCGCCCGCAACGCGCTGACGAATCGCTCGTCGACCAGCCCCTTTGCATTGCCCTCGTATTGCAGGCCGTTCTCCTTGCGGAAGCGATCGACCGCGTCCATGGCCTCGGCGTCGTAGAGCGCGTACTGCGCGTCGTACTCCTGCGCGACTTTCGAGAACGCCTCCGAGGCGTCGAGGAACTTCTTCGGATCGGTGCGCAGCAGGCCGCGGTCGACGGTGAACTTCGGCGCGTCGGGAAACGCCGCCAGCTCTTTGCGCCAGTAGCCGAGCGCGTGCAGCATCCGCTTCAGCTCCACGACGTCCGGCCCGCGCACCTCGGAGAACGAACGGTGGCCGAGGCGGCGGGCGGTGCGGTAATAGATGCGCTGCATCTCCGCGATCGGGTTCTCGTGCTCGCCGACGTCGATCGACAGAGAGATGTGATCGCCGCCGCGCCCCGGATCGTTCGGATCGGCCACGCGGATGGCCGCGCTCTGCATCAGCCCCCAGCGTTTGTCGCCGCCTTTCGCGTGGCCCGCTTCCAGCGCGAGGATCAATCGCTCCGCGAGCGGCATGCGCGTCCCCGCGGTCGCCTCGAGCTGCGCGACCACGGCATCGAGCACCTCGGGACCAACGAGGATGTTCCCCTGCACCACGTAATTCTTCCCCTGACGGCTGCCCGCCCACGCGCCGTTCTCCTTCCCGCTGAACGCCGCGCCGCGTCCCTTCATGTCGATCAGCCCGACCTGCCGCTTCTCCCGACTGGCGTCGTCCTTCAGCATCCGCTCCAGCGCCTCCGCCGGCGCCACGCCCTGCTCCAGCAGATCGAGCCCCTGCCGCCCATACTCCACCTGCGTCCACGACTGCGTCGCCACCGCCCCCACCCCCGCCCGCACCCACGGCACCGCCCGCCCCACAAACGGCACCCGCGTCGTCACCACCACCGCCGATTCGCCAGTCTCGGGATCGATGGCCGCGATGGAGAAGGTGGCGTGCACGTGCGTCGCAAAGAGGAGGAGAAGGGAGAGGAGGAGGGCGGAGCGTTTCATGGCGCGAATGCTACCGCCATGGGAGGGCCGCCACCCATACGCGCTACCTTTAGGCGAGCGCCGGCCCCTCATCCGCCTTCGTTGCCCTTCTCCCCTCACGGAGGGGAGAAGGGCAACGAAGAGAGCGTCTCGCGAGAGGCGTGTTTGTGCCCCTCGCTCCACCGATGGAGCGCCTCGCGAGAGCCGTGTTTGTTGCCCCTCGCCCCGCAAGGCGGGGAGAGGGTGCCCGAAGGGCGGGTGAGGGGGCGTGCACGGTGCGCAAAGTGAGGAACGCACGAGAACCTTTGCGTCCACTCCGACGTATGCTCACCCCATGGCGGCTACGTTGAGTGAGCGGCATCCCAAACGCTCCAGGAAGAAACTGTTCATCATCATCGGCATCGCCGTCGTGATTCTGGCCGGTGCCGGCGTGGCCATGTACGCGCGGAAACGCGACAAGCCGATCCTCATCACCACCGAAAAAGCATTTCGGACGAACCTGACCGAGGTCGTCACGGCGACGGGAAAGATCCAGCCGGAGAACGAAGTGAAGATCGCGCCCGAAGTCTCCGGCGAGATCATCGAACTGGCGGTCAAGGAAGGGCAGGTCGTGCAGCGCGGCCAGCTCCTGATGCGCATCAAGCCGGACACATATCGCGCCCAGGTCGAGTCGTCGCAGGCGGCGGTGAGCGGCTCGCGCTCGGCCAGCGTGCGCAATCGCGCCGAGCTGGAGAAAGCGGAGTCGGACTATCGCCGCGTCGAGAAGCTGTACCAGGACGGACTCGTCTCCGAGGCCGAGCGCAACACCGCCAAGGCCGCGTATGACGGGGCGCGGGCCGCGCTTCAGGGCGCGGTGTCGAACATCGCCCAGGCCGAGGGGGCGCTGCGGCAGACCAACGAGGCGCTGTCGAAGACCATCATCTACTCGCCGGTCACCGGCACCATCAGCTCACTGACCAGCCGCGTCGGCGAGCGCGTCGTCGGCACCAGCCAGTTCGCCGGTACGGAAGTGATGCGCATCGCGGACCTCGACAACATGGAAGCGCGCGTGAACGTGAACGAAAACGACGTCGTCGGCGTGAAAGTCGGCGACCCGGCGCGGATCAGCGTCGACGCGTATCCGGACCGCGAGATCCGCGGCGTGGTGCGCGAGATCGCCAGCACCGCCCTCACCCGCAACCTCGGCACGCAGGAAGAAGTGACGAACTTCGAGGTGAAGATCAGCATCCCCGACCGCGCGCTGCGGCTGCGGCCGGGCATGAGCGCGACGGCGGACATCGAGACGGCGACGGTGAAGAATGTCGTGGCCGTCCCGATCCAGAGCGTCACCGTGCGCAGCACCGACAGCGATTTGTCCCCCGAGGAACTGGAGCGGCAGCGCGTGAAACGCGAGGCGGCGGACCGCGGCGACAACCCGGCCGAGGTCACCAACGAAACGGTGCAGAAACAGAAGGAGCGCGCGCTGCGCTCGAAACTGCAGCGCGTCGTCTTCGTGAAAGCCGGCGAGACGGTCAAGATGCAGAAGGTGGAGACCGGTATCGCCAACAGTACGTTCATCGAGATCCGCAGCGGCCTGCAACCAGGCGACGAGGTCGTCTCCGGCTCCTACACCGCCATCTCCCGCCAGCTCAAGGACGGCGCGAAGGTGGCGATTGAGAAGGAGGAGGAGTGACGTTGCTCGTTACTCGTTGCTCGGCTGGGGGGATGTCGGGACTGAAGGGTTGGTTGCTGGTTGCTGGTTTCTAGTTGCTGGTGCCTTCAGGCGATGCTGCACTAGTAACTAGCAACCAGAAACCCAGTAACCCACTCCGCACGAGCAACGAAAACCCGCACCACTCGCAAACACGCTCCCGAATACCGGCACCACTCGCAAACACGCTCACGAATAACGCCATGTTCCTTCGCGACCTCCTCATCGAGCTCACCGACTCGTTCCGCATTGCGATCTCGGTGATCAGCGCGCACAAGATGCGCTCGGCGCTGACGGCGCTCGGCGTGATCATCGGGATCATCGCGGTGACGCTGATGGGCTCCGCGATCGGCGGGATCGAGACGGGGTTCGAGCGCAGTCTGTCCGTGATCGGCGACGACATCCTCTATGTCGAGAAGTGGCCGTGGCGCCACGTGGACGACTGGTGGAACTATCGCAACCGGCGGGTGATGGACGTCAGCTACGCGGAGCAGCTCAATCGGATCATCGACGCGACGCCGAACTCGCAGCTCGTGCGGGCCGTGCCGACGATGAACACCGTGCGCTCGGTAAAGTACGGCGAGAACGAGGTCAAAGGCGTCTTCACGCAAGGCACCACCGACGATTTTCTGATCACCTCGACGCCGGCCTTCCGCGAGGGACGCTTCTTCAACGAGACCGAGTCGCGCGGCGGCCGCAACGTGGTGGTCCTCGGCTACGACGTCGCGGAGGCGCTCTTCCCGAACCAGGACGCCCTCGGCAAGACGGTCATCATCAGCGGCACGCCGTTCCGCGTCCTCGGCGTCTACGCGAAGCAGGGCTCGTTCCTCGGCCTGTTCAGCTTCGACACGTACGCCGTCGTGCCGCTGGGCGCGTTCATGAAGGCGTTCAGCTCGCGACTCGACACGTCGATCCGGGTGAAGGTGCGCGACAAGAACCGGATCGAGGTCGCCAAAGGGGAGCTCACCGGCGCGATGCGCCGCGTGCGCGGCCTGCAGCCCGAGGCGAAGGACGACTTCGAGATCAACGAGCAGCAGGCGCTGCGCAGCACAATCGACCCGATCAAGAGCGGCATCGCCGTGGCGGGCCTGTTCATCACCGGACTGGCGCTGTTCGTCGGCGCGATCGGGATCATGAACATCACGTACGTCAGCGTGAAGGAGCGCACGCGCGAGATCGGCACGCGCAAAGCCGTCGGCGCCCGCCGCCGCACCATCCTGCTGCAGTTCCTGATCGAAGCCGTCGCGATCTGCCTCGTCGGCGGCGTGATGGGCCTGGCGGTGTCGTGGCTGCTCACGACCGCCGTCGCTGCCGCGTTCCCGTCGTTCCCGATGAAGTTCTCGGTGGGACTCGTCGTGACGGGCCTGATCGTGTCGACGCTGACCGGCATCCTCTCCGGCTTCGCCCCCGCGCTCACGGCGTCGCGCCTGGACCCGATCGAAGCACTGCGCTACGAGTAGGTCCCCTTATGGAGTGCGGCGGCCCAAGCCGCCGCTTTGATATTCGGTTCCAAAGCGGCGCAGCGGCGCCCGCACCGGAAGACGCTCAGCGGTACGAGTCGCCGCGCTCCGACGAGCGTGCGAATGGCACCACCGGCGCCATTCGCACGTTCCCCGCAGGCATGGTGCCCAATACTAAAGCGGCGGCTAAGGGAGGGTGTCTCAAAACCCGATTGCGTCACTCCGTAGGTGAGGAGCGTGCGAGCGGATGAGTCGACAGATACGGGCGGATTACGCGACACAGTTTCTGTTCCCGCGGTCGTTGGAGGAGTGGGTCAAGC
>DASVSV010000523.1:0-38422 GCA_036387915.1 Thermoanaerobaculia bacterium | reverse complement strand
AACACCGGCTCGAACTGTGTGTAGAGGATGTCGCGGAGAAACCGGTCCTTCGCGTTGTCGAAACTCCTGGTGGGGATGATCGCAACGAGGTAGCCGCCGTACGCGAGACTGCGAGCGGCGATTTCGAGGTTTGCGCCCTGGCTTTCGAGGTTCCCGCCGGAGGTCTCGCAGGACCACACCTCGCCTGCGTCCGGCGGCGTCCAGTAGATGCCGTAGGGCGGGTTCGTGACGACGAGGGAGAAGTTCTGCAGAAGATGCCGGTAGTCGAGCAGATCCCCGGTTCGGACGTTCTGGTAGCCGAGCGCGAACCGCGCATGATCCGCGGCGAGCTGGTCGAGCTCGACCCCGAGGATGGTCGCGCCGGCGACCTTCCACGGGGCGAGCAATCGACCGCTCCCGCACGTCGGGTCAAGCACGCTGATCGCTGCGGGACCTTCCGGGGGGACGATCGCTTGGAGCGACGATCCGAGAAGGTCGGCGAGCCAGACGGGCGTAAAGTACTGCGCGTGCTTCGATTTGTTGAACTGCCGGAACGACAACGCGTGGTTCGCGTCTCGGCCCGCAAAGGCGGCGCCGGACGACACGTCGAGTGACGTCACAATCGTGACTCCTTGTATGGCCAAACGGCCGGTAGACAACAACAGGCTGGAAGGACGCCCGGGAGGACCCCCGGGACGCACTACTGGAAGGGGATCACCGTGACGACGTAGGTGCCGCCACGGATGGCGATGGTGTCGAACGGTCCATCACCGCCGATCTCGTACATGGCGTCGAGCGCGGTGCTCCACGCGTCGGATGCGGCGCCCTGGATGCCGTCGTCGTCCTCGATCACCCGAATCGCTTCAAGGTGGTGGAACGTGCCGTTGATGACGAGAATGGCGGTGAGATGATCGTCGTCATTCTCACTCCGCATCCAGTCGTCGTCGGCGATGGTGATGCTGCGGATCGCGCGGTCGCTCATGACGACACGCCCACAAGTTCGGCTGCGGCGGCGGCGGCAAACGTCGGCGCGAGCTCGAGAAGCGCGAGCCGGGTACCCGTCAGTCCCTTGTCGTCCGCGCGATCGAGGACGTAGTCGTACGGAACGGACGTTCCTTCGGCGAGGAGAGAACTGCGACCTGCGAGGGTTGAGTCGTCCACCGTGAGGCCGAAACGACGGACGAGGTAGCGGAGGAGCAGGAAATACGAGCCTTCCGTCGATCCGCCGAGGAAGGCGAGCTTCCGTGTCGCGTCGACCTTGTAGTCGAACCAGGGTTTGCGCCACGCCGTACTGACGCGCGTCGTCCCGGCCCGCGACTGCACGACGATCCAGTCATCCGAAGGAAGGTCCTCGCGGGTGAGCTGCGTACGGCCTGCGACCTGAAGAAACAGCGGCCCGTGCCGCCCCGGCTCGAACCAGCGATAGATCGCGAAGTCCTTGCCATTGATGACGACGTACGGCTTCTTGCCGATAGAAACGAGATGCATAGCGCCTCCTTGTTGTCGGAGGCATCACGCCCCCGGCGCGAGCGGCGCAGAGGGATCGCACAACGCAAAGTGGGTCAGGCGACAATCGCCGCCCAGGACCGCACAAGCAATCGTGGTCTTCCCACCGCACCGACCGCATCGGGGGCGTGACCGGGAGGGCTGAAAAGGAATGAGCGTGTCGGGAGAAACGGCGCGGTGCCGACGCCCTCGGGCGATCGACGTGATGTGGTGGAAGACATCTGCATCGGACGGATCGGTGCGGCACGATGGCGCGCGGAGTGATCCGATGATGCGTGCTGTCTCAGGAATCGCGTCGACCGCGGCGAGAGCGTCGTCCGGCCTTGCTCCTCCGGCCGTCACGCGACGTGCTGCATCAAGCAGCGATGTCCGTGCGAATCGAAGGCCCGAGGTGTGAAGGAACGCGGTCTTTGCTACCGAACGACCACATTGTCAACCATTCGCACATACGGAGGCAGGGGGAGAGGCATCCCGGTGTGCGACGCGTAAGGACCGGTTTCGCATCCATTCGCGGCGAACGGCGGGGTGCGCATTCAGCCGTGCACGGGCCGCTTGCGCCCGTCACCCTCGCAACGCACACTGAACGGGATGAACGGCCTCACGAAAGCGGAGATCGCGCGCGTCATCAACGACTACATCGGCGTGGACGGCGGATACCTGCAGGACTTCTCGTACACGAAGCTCGATGAGTTCTATCCGTATTACTGCGACCTCGATGTCGAGCCCCAGAAGCTCTACCCGGACACGACGACGCGGCGTCGGTTCCAGGCGATTCTCGAGACCGCGGACGCGCCTATCCAGGCACGGATCCTTCGTGGCTTGCTCGCGTATCTTCCGCCCTCGGAGCAGAGCGCGCGCCGCACGGCGAAGCGTGCCGCAGAGATTCAGGCGCTGGCCGACCGGATTGAGCGCGGACCGTCCGTGAAGGCCGTGACGCCCGCAAACACCTCGGACGTGGTGCTGCGCGCGATCAGTGATGCCGAGGCCCTCCTCGCGAAGAACGGCGCCACGAGCGCCGTGGACCGCATTCACACGGCCTTGCACGGGCACCTCCGCGCGCTGTGCGAACAGGAAGAGATTTCCTTCACGTCGGACCCGACGATGTTGCAGCTGCTCAAGCTCCTCCGACAGCAGCATCCGGCGCTGCAGAACCTCGGTACGCGTGTCCAAGAGATCAGTACGGTCCTAAACTCCGCCGGTGCCATCCTGGACGCGCTGAACCCCGTCCGGAACAAGGCAAGCGTCGCGCACCCCAACCCCGACCTCCTGGAGCATGACGAAGCCGTCCTCGTGATCGATATCGCACGCTCGCTGATGCGGTACCTGGACTCGAAACTCGGCTAAGAAGCCCGACGCGCCGTTACGCCGCCGCATCCGACTGGTGGTCTTCCCACGAAAGTGATTGCGACTGCGGTGGCTGCCCGACGGCGAACCATGTCGGACGCGCTGGATGTGCGGCGAGCCAACCGGCGAGCGTGAACCGGAAGATCTCCGGATGGCCCGATCGCGCCGCGGCCTCCAGGAGCTCGTGCAGACGACGCATCGGTTGTTGGCGAGGCACATCGAGGACGGAGACGTCGATGCGGAACGCGCTGACCCCGCAGTACTCCATGAGCACCTCGGGGAATCGCACGAGGTCCGTGTAGGGCACGATCTTCCGAGCGATGAACCGCTCGACGGGCTCGCTCCCCCGATCATGCTCGCCGAAAGTCAGGAACGGGACGCGTTCGGCTTCTTCGATGAGGACGTAGTCCGGCTGCGGAAGATCGACAATGCCGGCACGCGTGACGAACGGTGCCTCCCACGTGGATGCCCAGGAGAGGTTCCGGACCGCCGCGATGCTGACCACGAGATCATTCACCTCGCGTTGGTGCTGAAGCCACTTGGGGTCTTTTCCGGTTTCGAGCGCGAGCGGACGCCGCACCTTCGGCAGCATCCGCGTGACGAGGGTCTCCGATGATGTGCCGGCCACGCGTCGTTTGATCGCGGCGAGCGCCCGATCCAGTGTGGCCGCCGTTGGCAGCGCGTATCGCTCGGCGACCTGGGTGCTACGCGTCCGATCCCATCGCGCGACCGCGCCGACCTTTGCCAGCGCACTCATTCGATGTCGCACGGCACTTCGGTCACGATCCGCAAAGAGCAGTCGGTGGAGTTGGGTATATGAAAGGAGACGGAGAAGCACGATCGAGGTAAGGATCATCTGATCGCGTTCGGGGATCGCATCCTCCGGTCCGTCGTTCAACCGCGAAGCGAAAGCCTGGAGCGCCGTGCTCGGAACTACAGGTCCAACGGCGTGGGTGACTACACTCACGGTCTCACGCTCTCCCACACGCACCGGTTCACGCAGGGGCTCACGCATGGGGGTGGGTGGCACCCCCCACACGCTGGCATCTGGATGCCGATCTTCGGGTACCTGGCCTTCCTGATTAAGTGCCTTTCCGTGGCCGCCGGAGAGGGTGTGTGTGGGGAGGGGATTGGTCGCCATGGGTGGAGGAGGGGTGAAACACACTCACCATCCTCCGCGCTGCTCCGCGCGCCTATCCTGCGAGATGTCGGAGTATGCGTGCCGCATAGGCGACGTCGCGTGTCCACGCACCGCAACTCCGGGGCGACAAGTGCGGGGCGCACAGGAAGCCGAAGACGCACCGCACTTGACGAAGTGTCGTAAACGTTTTCTACACCTCTCTGCATCCGCGCGCGCATCTGGATGCGGTGGCCGAGGGTCCGTGGCATCGACGTTTAAGCGGCGTCGACAGCGTTTGCGTGCGGCGTACGATGAAGACAAGCACACCCACACTCAGATCGGGCGTCCGGCAACGGCGCATCCCCATGAACGACCAATCCGCGCGGCCTACGATTCGCCGCATCCGCATGCCACCACGACCCGTGCGTCCCGCACAGATCGGAGGCCGAAGGCTCGTCCGGATGCACAGCACCCGGAGACAATAGGGGTGTCCTCTCAAACACCTTCATGCATCGCTCCCCGCGCCTCATCGCGGAACTGGTGGAACTCACCCGTCCCCTCGGCTGGACACTCCGCGACCTTGCGCGGGAACTCAAGGTCAGCGAGATTTCGCTTCAGCAATACCGGTCGGGACGACGCCCCCTTTCGCTCTCCACGATTGCGACGATCGTGGAGCGGTTCGGCATGTATCGCGAGATCAAGGACCTCACGTGGCAGTACCTTCGTTCGTACCACCAGCTCAGCGCGGAGAAGCGCGTCACCGTGTCGGCGGCGCTCCCACCCACCGCGTCCCGTGCCCTCACGCACTACGTCGAGCATTTCGCGGAAGAAACGATTCGCGGAGGCCGGGGCCTCTTCCTCGTCGCGGATGGAGCTCCGCCGCTCACGGCGTCGGTCGCGCACCTTCGCGCCGCATTCGGCGAAGCCGGGATCGAGATCGCCGTGCTTCGCGCCGACGTGACGCCCTCCGCCACCGAACTTCGCGCCGCCGTCTCCGCGCCGCTCCTCATCGTCGAGCGGATCGATTTTGTTTCGGCCCTCGTGTCGGACATCGTTCGCCGCCGCGCCGATGTCCTGAAACCGCTCGTCGTCACGAGCCTGGACGCGCCACAGCGCCTCTCCGACGACTACCTTCGCCGCATCTTCCTGTCGGTGACACGCCTCATCGACCTCCGAGAGGCGGCGGCGCACGCGACGCCCAAGCCTGGCGTTCCGGATGTAGTTCCCGTCCCCAGTTCCTCCGCCCACACCGATGCCGTCGACTGATCCGCACGCACCAGAACCACGCATCCGGTTCCTTGCGCCGCATCCCACCGCGCCCGAGGGCCTTTCGGTCATTGAAGTGGACCTTGCGTCCTTCTTCGCGCTCGTGGCCGATGTTGGCCGCGACGAAGCCCTCCTCCTGCTCCTCATTCGTGCGCTACGGCAGCGGTCCGGCTCCTTTGCGTTCCGGGTCCACGATCTCGCGTGGATGCTCCGCGCCTCGAACGGTCACGTCCTCCGCTGGCTGGACCGTCTCACGAAGCATCGGCGCGTCGTGTACCACGCCGAGGAACTCTGGGGAGTGGACACCGTGGTCGTGGAGATCCACCTCGATCCATCCGTCGCGGCGTACGCCGTCCAGCACCACACCCTCCCCACGTCGTGGTTCTTCACGCTCCCGCTCATCGGACGGCCGACGTTCACCTGCTTCCTCTTCCTGCTCACGCGCGAGTCGCACGACGGTTTGGTTCGACCAACGGATGTTGCACGCGCCGTCGGACTCCGTGGGCACCTCCATGCCGCCTGGCACCTCCGGAAGCTCCGTCGCCATGGGCTCCTCGCCCGGCATCCGCACACGGGCGCGGTCGTCCTCCGTGATCCGCCGCCGCTCACACGACGGCAGCGCATCCGCCTGCGCTACCTCGCACATCCCACGCTGCGACGGGCACTCGGCGACGTCATCCTGCTGCTCGTTCTTCTCGCCGCGTTCGTCGTTGGCCTCGCCCTCTCGGCACAGCAGCCGCCCTACCTCCCCCTGCCATGACCCCTGCCATCTTCCTCACGATCGCGTCGGTCTCTCTCGGTGCCGCTGCGATGATCGTGCTGGCTGCGCGCGCAGGCCTGCGCCCTGCCGATGCCTTCCTCCTCTCATTCGACACGATGGCGTCGCGATCGAAGCAGGGATGGATCGCCTTCTGGTCGAAAGACCCGTTCATCGCGGCCCAGCGCAAGCGGAAGGGACCCGCCTTCGCAACGTACGACGTCCCCGGCGGCGGCACGCTCCCGGTGCACTTCGCGGTCTCGGATCTCCGGCACCATACGCTCGTCCTCGGCGGCACGGGCACCGGCAAGTCGTCGTTGCTTGAAACGCTGGCGGTGCACCGGCTCCGGGTTGGAGAACCGTTCGCGCTCGTGGATCTCCATGGTGACCTGTTCACGCGCGTCGCGCGGTGGGCATCCGTGCTGGAGACGCCGCACGTCACGCTTCTCGACTTCACGAAGCCGGAGACACTCCCGAGCTTCAATCCACTCGTGCCGCTCTCCGGCATCGATACCGGCCGTCAGGTCGATCTCATCGTCGGGACGTTGAAGCGCCTCTATGCGAGTGAGGACGCGGCGTCCTGGGCGTGGGGCGTCAAGGTGGAAGAGCTCATGCGTCACGCGCTCACCGCGGCGCTGGAGGCGCGCAAGAACGCGGGCGTCGTCTTCAGCATCGCCGACCTTCCCCAGTTCTTCCTGCTCCCCGAAGTCCGAAAGGGGATCGTCGAGCATGCGTCACCCGAGTCACGCGGGTACTTCACGAAACGCTACGGGGCGCGCGAGGAGATGTACGTCTCCGCGGTCCTCAACAAACTCGAACCGTTCCTTGGCTCGGTCGCCGTGCAGCGGTTCCTGGGGCGCTCGGACTCGACGGTGGACCTCTTCGGCGCGATGGAACGTGGCGAGACGATCCTCATCAACCTCGCGAAGGGCTACATGCCCGCGGCAGACGTGATGGGCAGGCTCCTCGTGAACATCTTTCAGACGGCCGCCCTTCGTCGCGAGCGACTGCGGCCAGAAGTTCGTCGTCCCTACTCCCTCCTACTCGATGAGGCGCACCTCCTCGCGGGCGCCGGGAGCGGGCTCGAAGACTTCCTCGTCGCCGCGCGCAAATACAAGGTATTCGTCACCCTCGCGGCGCAGGGACTCTCCCTCTTCCCCGCGTCCTTCCGTCCGCATCTCGCCTCCGAATCCACCGTCGAGTTGGCGGAAGCGATTAAGGTGCAGTCCGGAACGCTGTATTACTTCCGATCGTTACACCGGCCGTTCAGCCGCGCGCCGAAGGCGGTGCCGGCCACGGCGCGACCGTCAGCACGAGCTTCCCCCGCCTCGCCGGAGACCACGACGCGGCTGCCGCGCGTCAGGCCGTACTGCTCGAGCCAGCGTCCGGAGATGCGCAGGTTAGGCACTGGCGCCTCGCCACTCCGGGCGCGGTGGCTCGCGCGGAAGAGTGTGGTGATGCTCAGCTCTCGCGCGCCGCCTTTGCCGCCGCGCCGGGAGGGGCGCGGTGGGTGGCGTTCGGTCGGTTCGGTCTTTCGTCTCATCGTTCCGCTCCGTCCCTCAGTGGATCACCGCATGGACGTCCGCCGCCGGCACGCGATGCGCGGCGACGCTGAAGATCGCGGTCTCCGTCTTCGGTGCTGCGGCATCGGACCGCCGCGGCATCCGGCCACGCGGCTCCTCTCCCGACGCGGCCTGCTTCGCGACCGGCGCGCCGGCCGCTCCGCCGCCGTGCGGCGATGGGACGAGCGGAAGCTCCGGCCAGGCCAGCGCCTCCGCGAATCCGGGCACTTCCTGCGACAGCCATTCGGAATGCACGGACACGAGATCGCGCAACTCGCGCGCGAGGACAGCGCTGACGGTCTCGCCGTCGAGGGCCGCAAGCCGCTCCAGCGCCACGACTTCCATGCGCGGGATGCGCACCTCCAGGTCGGTGAGCCGCAACAGCTCCGGCAACGCCTCGGCCAACTCCGCGCCGAGGGCCTCTTCGACCACCTCCTGCGACCAGAAGTCCATCCCGAACGAAACCAGCTCCGCCCACGGCAGGACCAGCCCCTCGTCGGTCTCGATCCCCTCCACTTCGCCCGTTTCCATCCACCCGCGCAGCTCGCGCCAGTCCATCTCCAGCAATGTTGCCGCTTCGCCGATGGCGTAGGTGGGTTTCGGGTGGAGGAAGAGGGTGCGGATGTGGTTCGCGGTGGTGGTCATCGATTGTCTCCTGATCTGTCGTTCTGGTACTGGCGGCAAGCGTCTTTAAAACGAATTCAACTGAAGCCTTCCTGCCCATGGTCAGGTGGCGTTTACTCCTGACCATAGCTAGGGTGTCAAGCGTGTCGCGCAGGAAGTCACGAAGCGAAGAAGGGATGAAATTCGGCGAGACCGTCCGCCGACTTCGCAAGGAACGGAACCTTAGTCAAGAAGCTCTCGCCGAACGCGCTGGGATGAATGCGGACTTTGTCGGCTTCATCGAGCGTGGGGAGAACGTCCCGACGTTAACGTCGATCCTTCAACTCGCCCGTGCGCTCGGAGTGCAACCGTCAGTGATAATCAAGGACTTCGACGAGTAGGCGCGACGCGACGAGAGTACACGACGCGGTTTCGCGCCGGTGGTAACGCCGACCGAGCCCGGCTACCCGATGGAACGCGAGAAGCTCCTCAATCTGCGACCTTGGCAGCAAGCCTTTGTAGACCGGTTTTCGGCCGACTCTAGACAAAAATCGTTGCTCGTCGCCCCTCCCGCTAGGGGGAAGTCAGTCATGCTTTAGCAGCAGCCGACGCGCTAGTTCGCCGCCGGCCCGCCCCGACAATGAGCGCGGTGGCAAAAGAGAACTCTGCCTCTACAGATACCGGGGCCGAGAATCCATGACTAAGAAAAAGAGCCCTGCTGGCCGACCGCGATGGGCGCTATCGTCTCACTCCGACCAGACATCCTCGAGGACCCAAGGTCCGCCCACATCCTCCCTCGCAAGGACCGTAACGTAGAGGAGGAGCTGGAAGGTCTCCGGCATCTTCGCCGCCCATCCGCGGAACCGGTCGTCAGAGAACATGTCCTGGAGCTCAGCGTCCCGCGTCAGGAGTTGAGCGGCACGAAATACCGCACGACCATGATTCGAGGCAATGAGCGTAATGAAACTTCGATTTGCTCCGCGGCGCCGCGTGATCACGACCGGAACGCGTGACGTACCGCGATGGCGCTCCTCGCCGAACGTCGCCACAACTCGCTGCTCCGCGTCGACACGCACCACATCGAACAGCCTCAGGCGAAACGGAAGATGACGCGGTGCGATGTCTCTGACACTGCGGAGTTCCAGCTGTTGGTACTCGTCCAGAATGCCATTCGCACGGATACTGCCCAGGACAATCACGTTCAGATCGGCCGGCAGGTTGGCGAATGCCTGCAGACCACTATCTGCTTTGAATGCTCCGAGGTCGGCGACCACTCCCTGCGCGGTTAGCCAGCGCGTCAGCTCGAATGCCGCGAGCAAGTCGCCATGTTTGACAAAGGACCAGCAAATCTCCTCCGACAGATCCGGTGCCTTCACGTCAGCAGGGACGTTCACCGTCGCGTTCCGCTTGAACACGGTCTGTTCTGCGTTGCGGAGAAACAGAGGAACGCCATAGGCGACCAGCGTGCGCACGCGCCGATCGATGAAGGCCTGCCAGAAGGTATGCAGTAATCCCTGTCCGTTCAGGACGAAACAGATCGCATACCGGTCCGCGGGATCGATCTGCCGGCCGCGAATGATCTCGATCCGATGCGTCTGCCGCCGGCCCTCGTTGGTCGCGAAATAGCGGCCGAGGTGCTCGTCGAGCCGGCTGATGTACATCGCGATCTTTCCGCCGTAACCGATGGGAAAGAACTTCTCCGCCAGATGTCGCTCCGTGCGGTCACCGCGCTGCTCGCGAAGGGAATGCTCGGCGAGGTACTCGAGCACCCGCTGATCCAGCTCTTTGTTGTCCGACGGGAAGGCGTCGCTCGACACCACCGTCGCGATCAATTCCGACTTCCACTCTTCCATCGTTACGCCCCATCACGGAAAGTATCACAACGAGGATCTGGCGATATTGCCGGCGAGGTTCCTTTTCGTGTGTTGCTAACCGACACTGGGATCAAGTAATCGGCGGTTAACTACCTGAGTCGCTGGTATCACCTCGCAGTCCAACAGTCGTGCTTCTGGGGAAGGCTATGAAAACTCGCGCATTCATCGTCCTTGTTTGTCTGACCGCGACGATTCCACTCGTCGCGGCGCCTGCCGCACCGACGAACGTCGCTGCGACGGATGGCACTCACGCTGCTAAAGTGGCGATCACGTGGAAGGCGGTTACCGGCGCATCCAGCTACGAGGTGTGGCGTGCGACGTCCAGCAGCAGCACGTCGGCGGCGAGGATCACTACACGGACGACGCTGAGCTACGACGATACGTCTGCAGCAGCGGGCACGACGTACTACTACTGGATCAAGGCGCGTAACAGCACGGGTACGAGCAATTTGAGCAGTTCGGACAGCGGCTACCGGATTTCGATTGTCTTTCAGGAGCATGGCTCGTCGTATGGTTACGATCAGTACACCGACGCAACGCATCCCTGGAAGTCCGTGGAAGCAGGAAAATCCGACAGCGTACGCGCCGTCATTACGCCCAGCGCCCCATACAAGGTCGTTTCCTTCGCGAGCGCGAGCTCCAGCCAGGTGAGCGTCTCGCCGTCGACCCCATCCTCGGCGAGCCAGGTTCTGAGCAATCAGGGTGGAACGAGCCGCGGTACCGCGCGGATCAACGTGCGCGCGCATGGTAACGACCTGGGCTACTACAGCGGCGCTGTCTATCGGAAGATTCAGAGGACCGTCGCGGTGACTCTCGTCCACGAGCAGGACACCGACGGCAAAGGCGCGAACCAGGGGTATTCCAGTGTCGACATTTCGGACAGTCTGATCATCTCCGATCTCCAGCGGGTCTACAAGCAGGCCGTGATCGAATGGACCGTCGTGCGGCGCGCCGCCTGCACGGTAAACTTCGACCTCAATAACGACGGGAAGATCGACGTCAACACATGGATGTCCGCGGAAATGCAGAAAATCCGCGACATCTGCGGGTCGAGTCATCAATACAATATTTTTCTTGTAAGCAAGCCGTCCGATGGCTCGAGCGGCTTCATGCAGGCCAATCAGAAGTATGGCTTCGTTCATGTCGAGAATGGCAACGCAAAGACAGTCGGACATGAGCTCGGGCACGGATCCGGCGGCCTGTCACACACGCCCTCCGACTCGGAAAACATCATGTACAACTACTCGTCCTCGACGAAATGGCGGTTGCGCAAAGGCCAGTGGGATCGACTGAATCCATAGGATGGAAGCCATGAAGACCTCAATGCAGAGCAGCATCATTCGCGTCGCAACCCTCGTCATCATGACGATGGCGTTCGCTGAAAGTGCAAGCGCACAGCGGTCGCGTCTCTTCGAGAGAGTGGACCGTTCGGAGCTCCGCGCCGCGACCAACCGCCTGGTTCGTCAGATCGCGCGCAACGAGCTGGAAGGAACCGTTGGCGACGGCAGTGACCCGAAAAGCCAACTGCTCGACCTTAGCCCGGCGGTGACTGCCGAGGACTTCTCGCAGGAATCGCGGCGCGCACTCCAGGTTGCGTTCCAACTTGAGCCCAGCAAAGAGAACCTGCTGCTGGTCGGTCTGACCGGCGCCGACATGCTCGTCGGTGAGGTTGAGACTCATGCCGCCGAACCCATCAAAACGCCGGCGAGCGGTATGTTCTATGGCACTCTGCCCTGGGCGGCCAACCTCGTACGGGCACGACACGGCGACAAAGCGAGTGCCGGCAGGGTGCTCGACGTATCGCGTGAGGCGGACGTCGAGCTGCAAGTCGTCTTCCTGCTGAGAGAGCTTGCCTATGTACCACAGCCGGAGATCGCTGAGTACATCGCCGCGTTCGTTTTCAGCGAGGGGCGTGTCGAACCGGTCAAGTCCACTGTCGAAGGCATTCTGTATGCGCAGTACGCGGCCGCTGCACTATCGCGCATGCTGGAAGGCTGCCCCGTCCCGTATAAAGAGGACTATTCGTACAGCCGAAAAGAAATCGAGACTCTCCGCGCCTGGCTCAGTCGCGATGTCAATGGTGACTGGCGGTTCCGGAACAGCGACCGTTCGCGATGATGCGGCGGTCGGAAGATGACTTCGATGATGCGTATACGGGCGCGGGCGTGGTCTCGCGATGGGGTCAGACCTTCGTTCTTTGATTCAGCGCCAGGAATCACCAAAGGTCTGACCCCGGTCTGATCCCACAGCGGCGACAACTCTGCGCGGTGTCAATCGCCGCCATCGCACCTCGCGTGTACGGCCGACATCCTGCTTTCTTACGAACCGGTCTGTTCGCCGCCGTCACCGATCACGTCCACGGCACCGGAACCGGTGATCCGGGCGATGAATAGTACCGGCGTCGTCGCCACGATCCGCAACATCCGTCGGATCGCGGCCACAATGACTCCGCCATCTCCACGCGACTCATGTTCCCGCCGGTGAAAACGAACGCGCGAACATGCGCCGCCACCAGCGCCTCGCGCTCGATCGGTCGCTTCCGAATCAACTTGTCTTTCGTGAGGACGATCCAGCCCTCCTGACCGGCACGCGTCAGCCACTCTTCGTCCGGAGTGTCCTGCGCGAACACCGAATCGTGCGTGATCGCAGCGACACCATGAGGGCGGCGGCCAGCTTCCGGCCGAGAGAGCGGTCGACGAAGAACGTCGGCTCAAGCGGCTTCGTACCGGAGGGCTTCTTCGATTTCTTCCGACGTGCGATCGTAATCCTCGGCTAGCGCGACGACCGAATCTCCCGCTTTCCACCGCTCGTGGATCACGGCCGTGGGGATTCCGGTACCGGCGATCACCGGCCGGCCGAACGCGAGGCGAGGATCGATGACCACGAGGCGCGGCGACTTCGCGACGTCGGCGCGGGTCAGCGGGAAGAGGCGCAGCGCACCTGTCGGCCCCTTCTCGACCCGCTGCAGCACGCCTGCGAGCACGGCATGGATGCCGAGCTGCCCGCCCCGGGAGACGTTCACCACATCCTCCGCTGACTCGACGAATATGCTTCGCGCGAACGTCGCGAGGTCGAGGTCCGCGAGCGGATGGCGCACGTCGGGGTGCAGCTCACGCAACGTCTGGAGATCGCGCCGCAGTTGCTGCAGCGGCAGGTGGTGCTTGCGGCGCAGCCCCCCGAGGACGAACGCCTCGACCAGGTTGTAGAACGAAAGCTGACCGCGCGAGTCGTCCGGAAGCTCGATTACGCCCGGAATGTCCTTCCGCTCGCCGACCCACGCCCGTAACGTGCTGAGCGGGACGCCGGCATAACGCGCCGCTTCCACCAGCGGATACGCCGGGATCTCGCGCGGGTCGCGGTCGCCATAGATGCGTTTTGCGGTTCGAGCCATCGAAGTCGGAGGATGCAATCTCGTTGCACATCGGATGTGCAAGTCGTGTCAGCAACAGTAGCACGGCCGCCGGTTCCGAGCCGGGTTCCGACACCGGTTCCTCGTCCGTGCGGCGGCGGCACACCGCGGCCGCGTCAACCTTTACGAACCCACCCTGATCCCGCCCCCTCCACCCGCTCATACACCCTGCTGTGAGCCGCACGGCGCGCGGCCGCAAGTGTGTCGCGGAACAGCACGAGCGGCGCGTCAGTACCCGCCGGGGTTCTTCACGAAGCGCCAGATGATTTTGCAGGCGGCTGTCCAGCTTCGGGCTCGGCGTTCGACGTACTGCTGGATGCGGTCGAGCGCGGCGCGGTCGTTGTAATGGCCGTTGAAGATGACCGCGGCGAGGCGTTGGGTGTGGCGGATGTCTTGGAGGGGGTTGGCTTCGAGGAGGACGAGGTCGGCGACTTTGCCGGGGGCGATGGTGCCGTATTGGTGGTCGAGGTTGAAGTATCGGGCGGGAGAGAGCGTGGCGGCGCGGAGGATGTCGGCGTTGGGGAGGCCGGCCAGGGAGAGTTGCCGGAGCTCGCGGTGGAGGTCGGCGCCGGCGACGATGTAGTCGGTGCCGGCGAGCACTTTCACTCCGGCACGGTGCGCGGCGCCGGTGAGCTCGAGGCCTTTGCGGTAGAACCGGCGATGGGTCTCGCGCGCGGCGGGTGACGGGTCTTCGGCGAGGGTTTCGTCGAGGTCTTCGAGCCACTGCCGTTTCATCAACGGGTGCAGGTAGCGCAGCAGCGGATCGGCGCGGACGGAGTCGTGCTCGGCGTAGGCGTCGGACCAGCGCGTGAGGTGCGTGGGCACGTACCAGGTGCCGTGCTCCTTCATCGCCGCGAAGATCTCCGCGGCCAGCCGCGGGTCGTGCTCGTCGAGCATGCGTTGACGGTCTTCGCGCCATTCGGCGGCGGGGGCGGTGCGGAGCGCGGCGCTGCCGGCGAAGGATTCGTGGAGGATGAAGCGCGCGTGCTCGATGCTCTTCTGATGCGCGGCCGCTTCGACGGCGCTGACGGCGCGCGGACGATGCCCGACGACGTCGATGCGCAGGCGGCGCGCTTCGTCGACCAGTGCAAAGTACGCGTCGCGCGGGATGCGGTCGTAGACCTTGATGGCATCGACTTTTCCGGCGAAGTGGCGGACGAACTGGCGGGCCTGCGCGGGCGTGGCGGTGTCAAAGTACGGCGGCACGTTCTTCAGGCGGCGGACCATGCCCGGGCCGTTGGCCATCCAGCTGGTCGAGGCGACGACGCGCGGTCCGACGCGCTTGCCGTCGAGCGCTTCCTGCGTCCAGCGGCGCTTCTCCTCCGGGCACGCGGCGAACGGGTCGCCCGGCTGCGGGCAGCCCTGCATGTCGCGGACGTTGGTCACGCCGTACGCGATGTAGAGCGGCAGGTCGAGCAACGGGCTGACGGCGAAGACGTGCGTGTGCATGTCCCAGAACGCGGGGAGCAGATAACGGTTGCGGCCGTCGATGACCCGCGCATTCGGCGGAAGGGCGACGTCGGTTCCGACCGCGCGTATGCGGCCGTTTTCCACGACGACGGTCTGGCGCGGGACGACGGTGCCGGCGCGGACGTCGATGACGTTCACCTGCACGAACGCGATCGGGACGGTCGTGCGCACCGGCTCGAGACGCTCCTGCGGCCAGAGCACGCCGATGGCGAAGATGACGCAGACGAGGACGAGGATGCCGAGGATTGCGAGGAGGGTGCGTTTGACGAACTTCATGCCGTGAGCATTTGTACGATCTCGGCGGCGATTTGATTCACGTCGCGATTCGCAGCGTCGACCTGTGTTGCGAATGGCTGGCCGTGATGGACGGCGCAGCATTCGGCGGCGCGCCGGTACTGCCATTGCGCGTCCCGCGGATCGAGCCGGCGGTTCTGCAGGCGCTGCTGCACGACCTCCAGCGGGGCGACGAGGCAGACGTGGACGTGGCGCGGTTCGAAGCGGGTGATGCCGTCGCGGATCTCCTCCAGGTATTCAGGATTGGAGAACGCCATCGGCACGATGACGTTCCGCCGGAACAGCCGCACCACGCGCAGCGCGATCACGGTGAGGCGCCGCCAAATACGGAGGTCCTGAAAGTCTTCGACGTCGTGGCCGGCCATACGCGCGATGCGCTGGAGAGCGATGCCGATGAGCTCAGGGTCGTAGAGGACGGCGCGCGGCAGGCGGGTCACGAGGACGCGGGCGACCGTCGTCTTGCCGATGCCGAAGGCGCCGTTGAGGAGGAGGATCATGCGGCGGCCATCACGCGATCATCGTAAGCGCCAACGTGCCGCGCGTGGTTATGGAGTGCGGCGGCCTTAGCCGCCGCTTTGATATTCGGGTGCGACCTGCCATCTGGGTGCGTCTCGGCGTGACGGTCGCGAATGTGAAAGCGGCGGCCACGCCGCCGCACTCCATAAGGACCGATGAGTTTGGGCGCGGGTTGGCGTCTATTCATGCGGAGGAAACAGATGAACAAGATCACACCTCATCTCTGGTTCGACAGGGAGGCGAAGGAAGCGGGCGCGTTTTACACCTCGGTGTTCGAGGACTCGCGCGTTACGAGCACGACGGTGCTGCACAACACGCCTTCCGGCTCGGTGGATATCGTCACGATCGAGCTGGCCGGGCAGGAATTCACGCTGGTGTCCGCGGGGCCGCTGTTCAAGTTCACGCCGGCAATCTCGTTTCTGGTGGCGTGCGAGACGAAGGAGGAAGTGGACCGGCTGTGGGGCGAGCTCTCGCGCGGCGGCTCGGCGTTGATGGAGCTCGGCGCGTATCCGTTCAGCGAGCGCTATGGGTGGACGCAGGACCGGTACGGCCTCTCCTGGCAGGTGATGTACGCGGGCGGCCAGCCGGTCCGGCAGAAGATCACGCCGTCGATCATGTTCACCGGCGCGCAGAGCGGGAAAGCGGAAGAGGCGATCGCGTTCTGGACCTCGGTTTTCCACGACTCCGGCACCGGCTTCGTCATGCGTTACGGCGCCGGTGAGGAGCCGGATCGCGAGGGCACGATCAAGTACGCGTCGTTCACGCTGGAGGGGCAGGAATTCGCGGCGATGGACAGCGCGCACGAACACGGCTTCGGGTTCAACGAAGCGATCTCGCTGATGGTGCACTGCGACACGCAGCAGGAGATCGACGACTACTGGGACAAGCTCTCGGCCGATCCGGCCGCGGAACAGTGCGGCTGGCTCAAGGACAAGTACGGGCTGTCGTGGCAGATCACGCCGACGGAGATGGACGAGATGCTGGCGACGGGCGATCAGGCGAAGATCGCGCGCGTGACCGAGGCGTTTCTGAAGATGAAAAAGTTCGACCTGGCGACGCTGCGGGAAGCGGCGGACCCTAACGGCTGAGGGCGCAGGTAGCAGGGCGCGGGGCGCAGGAGTTTGAAACCGCGTGAGCTCCTGCGCCCTGCTGACTGCGACCTTCAGTACCGGGTGAGCACGCGCGGCGGCCCCGAGGCCGCCGCGCGTCTCATCATTGATTCGTTATTTCGAGGTTGCGGTGGCGACGTTCGAGTAGGTGGAGTCGCCGGCGCTGTTGTACGCGCGGACGCGATAGTGATACGTCGCGCCGGTGGTCAGGCTGCCGTTGGTATAGCTGGCGCTGGTCGACGTGGCGATCTGCGTGAACGTCACGCCGTCGGTGGATCGCTCGATCTTGAAGCCGGTCTCGTTGTTCGAGTTGTCGGTCCAGCTCAGCGTGATCTTGCGCTTGCCGGCGACGGCGGAGAGCGCGGTCGGTGCGGCGGGCAGTGTGGCAGGCGGCGGAGGCGTCGAGCCGCCGCCGGCACCGGCGCCGGCCATGACTTTCGACTTCACGTCCGCGGCCGCGTCGAGCTGATAGTTGTACGGCGGATTGAAGACGTTGTCGTTGCCGCCGACGGGCGTGTTGGTATTGACCAGCAGGTTGCCCACCGCCTTGATCAGACCGGGGGTCTGGCCGTTGGTGGTGTAGTACTCCCAGGGGTCGGCGGTGCCGTCGAAGTAATTGTTCTCGACGAGGTTCTGCGATTCGAGCGCGGCGCGGACTCCGTAATTGTTGCCCGTGGCGCTGTAATAGTTGTTGTAGACGTGCACCTGGCCGAAGCGGACGCGGGGCATGCGCTCGATGCAGAGATTTCCCCACCAGTTGTGATGGAAGGTGACGTGCAGCTTGCCGCGGTCGGCGGTGAAGTCGTCCGAGGAGCCGATCAGGTTGACGAAGTTATGGCCGTTGTTGCGCGTGTAATAGAACTTGCACCACGAGACCGTCACATAGTCCGACTCGTTGGTGATGTCGAGCGCGCCGTCGTCGGTGTCGTAAAACGTGCAGTGGTCGGCCCAGATGTGATGCGACCCGTTGACGATGCGAATGCCGTCACCGGTACCGGCAGTCCTGTCGTTGGTGATGTTCAGGTTCTGAAAGATGACGTTGGATTTGCCGCTGACCTGGAGCTCCCCCTCCAGCGTCGCGCCGGCACCGGCTCCCCGGATGGTCTTATTCGACCCGATGTTGATGGCGCCGACATTGAGGTTTCCGGTGACCTCGATTACGTATGGCGCGGTGGCCTGTGTGGCGTACGCGAGAAAGTCCGCGACCGAGGATACGGAGACGGTCGGACCTCCCGCGCCGCCGGTGGTGACACCGTTTACATCCGCGAATCCATCTGCTGCCCATACTGGAGAAGAAACGACCGAACACACAACGAGAACGACGGCAAGCACGAAACGCATAGACCCTCCTTATTGGTCACGAGCGGGCTTCGGCGACTGCAACGACGTACTGTCTGGCTTTCTCCGTAATGGCGGCGGCGTCGCCCCTGCGCAGGGCAGCGAGGTCGACGAGGTCGGCGCCGATACCGAGCGCGAATGCGCCGGCATGAATGAATTCAGCGACGGTCTTGAGGTTCACGCCGCCGGTGGGCAGCAGTTCGATGTGGGGCAGCGGGGCTTTGACGGACTTCAGGTAGGACGCGCCGCCGACGGAATTCGCGGGAAACACTTTCACCGCGTTCGCACCGGCTTTCCAGGCGGTGACGATCTCGGTTGGCGTCAACGCGCCGGCGAAGACGGGGATGACCAGCCGGCGGCACAGTTCAATGGTGGGGATGTCCAGCGCCGGGCTGACGACGAACTTCGCGCCGGCGTCGATGCACTCCTGTGCGGTGCCGGCGTCCAGCACGGTACCGGCGCCGACCAGCACCTCGTCGCCGATGCGTTTGACGAGCTCGCGGATGATCCCGATGGCGCCGGGGACGGTGAGGGTGATCTCGAGGATAGGGATGCCGCCGGCGCGGATCGCTTCGACCGCGGCGAAGGCTTCATCGGCCGAGCCGGCGCGAACGACGGGCACGAGGCCGACTTCGCGGATGCGCTGCATCACATCGACGTTTACGGTCATCTGCTCACTCACCTTGATTGACCTTTCACCGGCTCACGCGGGCCGTTCCGCCTTTCATCACCCGCTCGACTTCGGCGAGCGTGGCCATGCTCGTGTCGCCGGGCGTGGTCATGGCCAGCGCGCCGTGCGCGGCTCCGCAGTCGACGGCGTACTGCGGACCTTTGCCGGCCAGGAATCCGTAAATGAGTCCGGAGGCGAAGGAGTCGCCGCCGCCGACGCGGTCGAAGATCTCGAGATCGGGACGCGGCGAGGCCTCGTAGAACTCGCCGCCATTCCACGCGATCGCGCCCCAGTCATTACGCGTCGCGGTGTGGGCGATACGCAGCGTGGTCGCGACTACGCTCAGGCCGGGATAGTCCTCGCGGACTTTGCCGATCATCTGCTGGAACGCTTCCTTCGGCAGAGCGCCGAGGTGCTCGTCGACGCCTTCCACTTCGAAGCCGAGGGCCACGCTGAAGTCTTCTTCGTTGCCGAAGAGGACATCCACCAGTCCGACCAGCTCGCGATTGACGGCGCGCGCTTTCTCGGGACCGCCGATGCCTTTCCAGAGGGAGGGGCGGTAGTTGAGGTCGTACGACACGACGACGCCGTGGCGCTTCGCCGCTTCCATCGCTTCGCGGGCCACGTCAGGAGTGGTTTCGCCGAGGGCAGCGAAGATGCCGCCCGTGTGAAACCAGCGTGCGCCGGAAAGGATGGAGTCCCAATCAATGTCGCCGCGCTTCAGTTGTGAGACGGCGGTGTGTCCGCGATCCGAGGAGCCCAGCGCCGCGCGTACGCCGAAGCCGCGCTCGGTGAAATTGAGACCGTTGCGCGCGCGGCGGCCGACGCCGTCGTCCGCGACCCAGCGCAGGTACGACAGGTCCGTTCCGCCCTGCAGCATCAGGTCTTCGACGAGGCGGCCGACGGGGTTGTCGACGAGCGCCGTCACGATGGCGGAGCGCAGTCCGAAGCAGCGCCGCAGTCCACGCGCGACGTTGTACTCGCCCCCGCCTTCCCACGCCGTGAACGTGCGCGTGGTGGCGACGCGGCCGTCGCCCGGATCGAGACGCAGCATCACTTCGCCGAGGGAGACGAGGTCGTGGCGGGCGGAGTCTTTGTCTTTGATGTTCATGGTTTGTTGCGCTGATCAAGGCTCATAGGCTCATAGGCTCATAGGCTCATAGGAGTTTGCTGTGCGCCTGTGAGGCTATGAGGCTGTGAGCCTATGCACCTGTGTACCTGCCGGCACGCTCACTTCCGCGACGCCTCCAGGCCCGAGCCGCCCTGCGCGTAATCGGGATGCACGTTGACGACGCCGAACTGGCGGTCCTCGGTCTCGCGGTTGGCGGCCATCATCCAGAGGAAGTTGATCGTGCCGCCGGGAGCGGAGACGTTGGGGTGATAGCCGCGGGGCATGATCACGACGTCGTCCTGCTTGACCACGGTCACGAGCTCGGGGTCGCGCGCGTCGGTGTAGACGAGTTGCAGTCCCCACCCCGGCTCCGGCATGTCGATGTAGAGGTACGCTTCCTCGGCGAGGTTCGCGTGCTCGTGCGGCGGCCACGAGGTCCAGTTGCCCGGCTTGCTGAACGTGACGCCGGCCAGGATGCGGCCGGCCTCGATGTTCTTGCCGAGGAGGATGTTCAGGTTGCGCTGGGCGGAGGGGCTGCCGGTGTCGAACGAGAGCGCGGGATTCGCCTTCACGTCCGAGAACTTCACGTACTGGATCGGGTACTTGTTGTCGACCGGCGCGGCGACTTCGGCGAGATCGCACGTGCCGCTGACGGTGATCTGCGTGTCGCGCGGGACGTAGAGCGCGTCGTACTGGCCGACCTCGTAACGCTGGCCGTCGACTTCCACCGCGGCATTGCCGTTCAGTCCGATGAGGCCTGTCTCGCGGTCCTCGGTGTCGAAGGTGACGGACTCCCCTTCCAGCACGATGCGGCCGTAATGGAGGTGGCGCGCGGCGGTGTCGCCCGGCTTGATGGAGATGTGGCGGCCGCGCCGGCTGGCGGTGTTGCGCACCACGCACGTCTGCGCGTCGATCTGCGGAAGCTCACTCATTTTTTAGGTTCCTTCGGCGCGGCCTCGGTGATGACGCGGTCGAGGGTCAGCTCGACCAGGCCTTCGATGACGTGCCCCTGCGCGACGCCGCGGAACGAGCTCTCGCGCACGATGACGTTGCGGATCGGTGCCTGTTCCAGGCCAACGATGTAGAGGGCGTGCTTGCTCTTTTTCGAGCTCATGCGCTCGACGAGGATGTTGCGCACCTCGGGGATGAACGGACCTTTATCGCGCGGCTCGTAGCGCAGGTCGATCTCGATCGGCGCGAGGTTCACGGTGCCGATCTCGATATCGCGGACGAACACGTTCTCGATGACGCCGCCGCGCAGGGTGTTGGTCTTGAAGCGCAGCGCACGCTCGAGGTCGGGGCTGTCGAGGCGGCACTTTTCGGCGAAGACGTTGCGCGCGCCGCCGCTGATCTCGCTGCCGACGGTGATGCCGCCGTGACCGTCTTTCATCACGCAGTTGCGGACGATGACGTTCTCGACCGGCGTGGCCAGACGGCGGCCGTCGGCGTTGCGGCCGGACTTTAAAGCGATGCAGTCGTCGCCGGTGTCGAAGAGACAGTCCTCGATGAGCACGTCGCGGCACGACTCGGGGTCGCAGCCGTCGTTGTTCGGCCCATGCGAGACGGCCTTGATGCCGCGCACGGTGACGTTGGTGCAGAGCGTTGGGTGAATGAGCCAGAACGGGGCGTTGGTGATGGTCACGCCTTCGATGAGCACGTTCTTGCAGCGATACGGCTCGATGAACGAGGGACGCAGGAAATGTCCCTGCCCATACACGCGCTGCGCGACCGGCACGCCATCCTCGGCCTGCTGGAAGAGCCGGTTGCGATCGGCGAGCTGCGGCGCCGGGCCGTCGTTGTTCTTCGTCACGTCGGCGCGCTTGCCGGTGGTGACGCCCTTCCACGGCCACCAGTGCTCGTCGTCGGCCTGGCCGTCGAGCGTGCCGGTGCCGGTCACGGCCACGTCTTCGCATTCGAAGGCGTAAATGAGCGGCGAGTAGTTCATCAGCTCGACGCCTTCCCAGCGGGAGTGCACGAGCGGGTATTTCGTGGTGTCGCGCGTGAAGCGGAGCGTCGCGCCCTCGGAGACGTGCAGTTCGATGCGGCTCTGCAGCCGAATGGGTCCGGTGGGCCACTCCCCCGCCGGGACGACCACGCGTCCGCCGCCGGCTTTCGACGCGGCGTCGATGGCTTTGCGGATGGCGGCGCTCGCGTCGGCGCCGGCTTTCGCGCCGTATTTCGTGATCGCGAAATCGCGGCGCGGGATGCGCGGCGGCGTGATGCGCGCGAGGAGCCGCGGGAGCGAGGCCCACGGATCGCGCGGATCGACAACGAACGGCGCGGGCGCCGGCGTGTTGAGCGTGATCGTTGCGGATTGCCCGAGGGCCAGGCGCGGCGCGACGGCGAGCGCGCTGCCGGCTAGGGCGATGTCACGAATGAGGGTTCTGCGGTCGATGGTCATGTGAGGTTCACCAGGTCGGCGATGCGCACGGTACGTTTCTCCTCGCAGCTCTTCCGCGCGGCGATGCCGGTGAGGCACGACAGCGCGCCGGCGCGGGAGCCGGGGAGCTTCAGGTGAGCGGGGCGTTGGACGTCGGTGAAGATGGTGTCGAGCAGGATCGGGTCGCCGCCGTGATGGCCGCCCGGCGGCAGGAGGCCGGGGATGTCGCGGCGCCGGCCGAAGTTGTTGGTCACGTGAAACTCGACGGGCTTCGGCTGCTCCCACGGCTGCCGCTCGTAATGGCGCATCTCGATGCGGCCGCCTTCGCAGTTGAAGGCCACGCGGTGTCCTTCGAACGGCATGAAGGCGTTGAGCGAGTAAGTCATGTCGACGCCGTTCGAGTACGTGACCAGCGCGGACATCGTGTCATAGATGTCGACGTCCTCGCGGAAGACGCAGCCGTCGCGGAGATAGCCGTCGGCGCTCTCGGCATTCACGTAGAGCGCGGTCTTGCGCGGGTCCTTCGTGATGTCGGTGTAGAACGCGCACTTTGTCTTATGAGGGCACGGCCGGCAGTGCGAGTGGCGGAACGGACCCTTGCGGCCGTACTTTTCGAGCGAGCCGCGCGCGGTCACTTCGACCGGCTCGGCGTCCAGCCACCACGAGGCCAGGTCGAAATGATGCGTGGCCTTGTGCACCCACAACGAGCCGCCCTGATTCTTCAGGCGATGCCAGCGGCGGAAGTAATCGGCACCGTGACTGACGTCGAGGTACCAGTTGAAGTCGACGGAGGTGACGCGACCGAGCTCGCCGGAGAGGAGGAGCTCCTTCACCTGCGTGTGGATCGGCGTGAAGCGGTAGTTGAACGCGACGACGATGTTGCGGCCGGTGCGCTTCTCGGCGTCGAGCACCTGCCGGCACTGCTTCTCGTCGATCACCATCGGCTTCTCGGTGATGACGCGGATGCCGCGCTCGAGGGCGCGCTCGATGTAATCGGCGTGCGTCGAGTCGACGGTGTTGATGGCCAGGATCTCCGGCCTGGCCTCGTCGCACATGCGATCGAAATCGGTGAACGTGCGAGTGGGAACGCCGAGCATCGACTTCGCGATCTCGACGCGTTTCGGATTCTTGTCACACAGCGCAACCAGCTCGACCGAATCGGGGAACCGCTTCAACACCTCGGCGCCCCACATGCCGGTGCCGCGATGGCCGGTGCCGATCACGGCATAGCGCAGCTTCCGCTTCTCGGCCATCGCCGGAAGCATCGCCGCGCCCGCGGCCGCGGCGCTGACGGTCGTGACGAAATCGCGGCGGGTCACGCTCATTGCGCGGCGACCTCCACGCGCAGCGGCGAGCGCACGCGCTGGATCCACTGGTCGATGGCGCGATCGAAATCGGCTACCTCGACAAAGTCGCCGCTGCGGTTCCACGCGGAGCCGACGTAGTACGCGGCCGGCGTGCGCGCGACGATGAGCTGATTGCCTTCGGCTTCGACGACGTCGACGACCTTCGTGGGATCGACGATCACGGCGCAGCCGAACTCCCCGGCGTTCTGCGCGACCGGCTCCCAGTTGCGCACGACGCCGTTCGCGCGATCGAGGCGGAACTGCGCGGCGGCCACTTTCTTGATGCCGGCGGCATACGTCGTATCGGCGGGCGACTCGTAGCGGCTCTCGAAGCGATTGAAGTTCTGGCCCGCGTCGAGGGTGATGCGTTTCGTTTCCTTGAAGTCGGGGTAGTAGAGCTCGAAGATCAGGCGGATCGGGCCGTTGGCGATGACGCGCGACTCGCGAAAGTTCTTCGACGTCACGAGCTTTCCGTCGCGCCACAGACCGCTGCCGCCGCAGCCGCGGCTCTTGCCGGCGGAGTAAAAGTCGGCGCCTTCCCCGGTGTCGCGGTGATAGTCGTCGGCCATGTACCAGTCGTTGAGCACGAGCCGGCGGGTGCGCTTCAGCCAGACGTCGACGGTGCTCGAGGTCAGCGGCTCTTTCTGCCAGGTCTCGAGCGCGGCGCCGTACATGCGATGGGCGACGCGGTCGTTCTCCCACGCGAAGTCGTCGAAGCGCTCGCGGTTGAAACGGCCATACACGCGGAAGTCCTCTTTGCGATACGTGCGCTTCTCGCCGGGCTTGACGTCGAAGGCACGCTGGCCGCGCGCGCCGATGTCCGTCTGGAAGACGAGCGAGCCTTCGAGGGCCTGCGCGAGCACTTCGCGATTGCTGCCCCGCTCATACACGCGGATCTTCGTCAGGTCGTTGCCGACCGGCGCGAGCTGCGTGGCGGTGAGCTCCACGGTCTCGGACTGACGCGCGAACGGCAGCTCGTTCCGTACGGTGACGGTGAGGGTTTGCGCGAAGACGCTACCGGCGGCCACGAGGGCCGCCGGCAGGAGGAAAAAGTGAATGGGTTTCATCAGAACGTCAGCTTGGCGCCGAGCTGGATGTCGCGGGGGTTGTTGCGGTCCTGGTTGATGAAGCCGAAGTTGGCGTTGGTCGGGTCGAGGTTCGGGTTCCACAGAACCGTGTAGTTCAGCGCGTTGATCACTTCCATGCGCACCTGCAGTCTCATGCTCGACGGCAGGCCGAACGTCTTGTAGATGCCGAGGTCCACGAGGCGGACGTCGTCGGTGCGGACGTGCTCGAGCGTCGACGGAAAGCGGCGGACGGTGTTACCCATCACGATGCGCTGGTCGTTGCGGGGGCCGCCGTTGATGTAGAAGCCCGACGTGTCCCAGGCGGCGCAGTCGAGACCGGCCGTGCCGCCGTCGGGGCAGTTGCCGCCGATATGGGCCACGAGGTCGTTCGGGTCGCGGTTCGGGTCGTAATAGATGTTGTTGCCCCAGACCAGCGGCGCGCCGGTCTGATACTGATACGTGGCGCTGACGGTCCAGCCGCCGAGGAAGGCGTCCAGGACGGGGTTCCAGTTCGCGCCGAAGCGCTCGCCGCGGCCGAACGGAAGCTGCACGGTGGCGCCGAGCGAGGCGCGGTGCGGACGGTCGTTCGGGGAGATGCGGTCCTCGAGCTCCGTGTCCGAGGGGTTCAGGTAATTGAGCTTGTCGCGCGATTCCGAGCGCGTGTACGTGGCCAGCAGCGAGTTGCCGCCGCGGAAGCGCTTCTCCAGGCGCACCGACCCGGCCTGGTACGTATCGGAACCGCCGTACTCCTCGGTCACGACGCTGAGGAACTGCGGGAACGGGCGCAGGAGCTGCGCGCGGGCGATGGTGGCGCCGTTGAGGCCCGTGCCCGGCAGCAGGCCGGCGAACGGATTGTTGACCGACGCGGAGAGGTAGTTCTCACGCTCGGTGTCGCGCTGCGCGGAGGTCGAGAGGTACTGCAGGGGAATGCCGTTGATCTCGCGCAGGACCGGCAGGTTGCGGCCGGTCGAGTTGACGTAGAACGCTTCGACCACCCAGCCGGCGCCGAGGTCGCGCTGCGCGCCGATCTGCCAGCGCGTGTAGTACGGAACCTTGCGCTCGGAGGGGACGACCGTGCCGATGTTCAGGCCGAGGCCCGTGGCCGCGCCGAGCGAGGAGCCGACGGGCTGCACGAGGCCGCCGGTCGGGATCGGGTTGTTGAGGTCCGAGAGGAACGTGCGGCCGTTGTTGTCGGTGGTGACGATGGCCGTCGGCTGCGAGAAGCCGGTCTGGTTGCCGGCGTCGAAGTAGTAGTCGTAGCTGAACAGGCCGACGCCGCCGCGGATGACGGTGCGGTCGTTGAGGGCGTACGACGCCGCGGCGCGCGGCAGGAACTTGAAGAGGTTGTCGTAGAGCGGGCCGTCGGCGAACTCGAGGCCGCCGTTGACGCGGAAGGCGTCCGGCGCGATCTCGGGCATCGGGTTGGCGGTGTACTTGGCACGCGCGGCCGCGGCGATCGGGCTCTCGAGGCCCTGGTTGAAGCCGGCCACGTTGCGGTTCTCCGCTTCTTCCATGGCCTGATGGAACTCGAAGCGCGCGCCGAGGTTGACGGTGAGCCTGTCGGTCAGCGACCAGTCGTCCTGCAGGAAGAGCGAGTGCGAGACCTGACGATAGTCGGCGTCGGACGCGATCTCGAACTGGCTGGCGGTGCTGCCGGCCGTGGCCACGGTGTTGGTGCCGGTGGTCGGCAGTCCGAGGAGGAACTGCGCCCAGGACTGAGCCAGGACGTTCAGCGCGGCGCCGTTGTTGGCACGCGTGTACGCGCCGTTGAAGTGGAAGCGTCCGGCGCCGTACTCGGCGTTGTCGATCTCCCAGCGCTGGTGGCGCAGCTCGTAGCCGGTGCGCAGCGAGTGGCCGCCCATGATCCAGCTGGCGGTCGGCGTGAGGGAGATGTTGGTGAAGGGACGATTGAAGCCGGTGCCGAAGTCGGCGCGCTGCGAGCCGAGGGTGGCGATGCGCGAGTTCGAGTTCGTCGTGCTGAAGCCGCCGAAGGTGATGAAGGGCAGGTAGTTGTAGCCGTTCATCAGCGCGACGGCGGTCGAGGAGAAGCCGAGCGTGGCCGGGTCGAACTCATCGGCCGGCGCGCGGTACTCGCCGAACTGCGCCCAGCCGCCGATGACGTCCAGGGCCAGCGAGTTGTTCCACATCGACGTGTAGCCGAGGGTCCCGCCCTTGTTGCTGCGGTAGTCGAAGCCCTTGGTGACGAGGAAGCCGTTGATCTCCCCTTCCCCGGTCGCGTTCGCGGCGCCCTTGGCCCAGTTGTACCGGTCCTCTTCACGCTTGTTGTAGTACGCGTTCATGAAGAGCTTGTGCGAGCCGGTGAAATTGTGGTCGCCGCGGAGGAGGAAGGCGTTGTAGTCGTACGGGCGGAGCTGATCGGTGAAGTAGTTGTCCTCGAGGCCGGGGCGGTTCGGCTCCGGATAGAGGCTGGCGTAGGCGCGCGCGACGGCGTTGATGCGGTTCGAGGGGATGACGTTGTTCGCGAACGCGGTGCGCTGGTTGTTCGTGCCGGTGGCGGTGAGCGGATCGAAGATCTGCACGCCGGCCCACTCGGAGAAGTCGCCGGCGCGCATCTTGGCGGTGGGGACGGTGTACGAGGCGGACTCGGGCTGGATGTCCTTCAGGCGCTCGAAGGCGACCATGAAGAACGTGCTGTCGCGGACGATCGGACCGGAGAAGGTGCCGGTGTAGCGGTTGTACTCGCGCGTCGGCTTCTCGGCACCGGCGCGCTCGCTGAGGAGCGGCGTCTCGGCGCGGCTGTCGTCGCGGTTGTAGTAGGCCAGCGATCCGTGCCAGTCGTTGGTGCCGCTCTTGAGGGCCAGGTTCACGGCGGCGCCGGCGGTGTGGCCCGACTGCGCGTCGAAGGAGTTCGTCTGCACCTTGAACTGCGAGATCGCGTCCGAGGGAGGCGAGAAGCCGACCACGCCGTTGTTGTTGCCGGGGTTGGTGTTGTTCGGCGACACGCGGTTCGGCGCGCCGTCGAGCGTGAAGTCGTTGCCGCCCAGCGCGCCGTTGGCGACGATGCCGGAGAGGTTGCCGTTGTCGGCCGGACGGGAGAAGTGAAGGTCCGACGAATCCGAGACGCCCGGCGCGAGGCGCGTCAGCATCAACGCGGTGCCGTCACCCAGCGGGAGCTGCTCGATCTGATTGCTGTCGATGACCTGGCCGGTGGTGGCGGTGGTCGTGTCGATGAGCGGTGCGCTAGCCGTGACGACCATGACCTCCGACACCGCGCCGGGCTCCATCTTGAAGTCGAGGGAGATCGTGTCGCCGACACGGACGCTCACCCCTCTGCGTTGCATGGTCTGCAACCCTTCGAGCTGCGCCTGCACGTTGTACGTGCCGGCGTTGAGGTGGCGCACGATGAAGGCGCCCCGCTCGTCGGTGATGGTGTCGTTCGAGACGTTGGTCTCGACGTTGGTGACCGTGACGGTCACGCCCGGGAGGACTCCGCCGGCAGCATCAGTCACGGTGCCGCTGATCGCGCCACGGAAATCCTGGGCACTTGCGGCGGCGAATGGAAAAAGGATCAGAACGAGGGCGCTGAGCACCGCGTACAGCAGGCCGTTTCGTTGCTTCATTGCATCTCCTCCGGGCACTGGATCGGTGAACCTGTTTTCGCTTGGGTTAGCGGGGTGTGTTATATGACCACTCCGCAACGCCAGTCAAGTATTTGTATGACCACTATGCAAAAAATCGCTAGCTCCTCCGCCCTCTCGCTACTCCTGCTTTTGTCACTTTCGGCCTGTTTCGCCTCGAAAACACCGATTTCTGAGCCCGCCCCGGCGGAGTCGGCATCGCCTCAAGTGGTCAGACCAATAGAAAGCGGTCAAACCATTACGGCCCCTCCAGCGACCGAATGGGGCGCCTCGACCAGGGGCGGGATCGACGGAGAGGTGCTCCGCGTGACCACCCTGGCCGCCAACGGAGCGGGCTCGCTGCGCCATGCCCTCGAGGCCGCGGGGCCGCGGCTGGTGGTCTTCGAGGTGGGCGGGGTGATCGATCTCGCCGGCCGCACGCTCACCGTGCGCAATCCTCATCTCACGGTGGCCGGCCAGACGGCGCCCGATCCCGGCATCACATTGATCAGAGGAGGCCTGATCGTCGAGACGCACGACGTGGTGATCCAGCACCTGGCGGTCCGGCCCGGCGACGCCGGCCCCCCGGGGAAGGAATGGGCGCCCGATGCGATGGGCGTCCGCCGCGGCAATCACGGTCCGGTGCACGACGTGGTCTTCGAGCATTGCTCGGCCACCTGGTCGATCGACGAGAACCTCTCGACCTCCGGCCCCGGCGACGTGACGGACCCGAGCCTCACCGCGTCGGACATCACGCTGCGCCACTGCCTCATCGCCGAGGCCCTCTCGAATGCGACGCATCCGAAGGGAGAACATTCGAAAGGGACGCTGATCCATGACGGCGTCCGCAACGTGGCCATCGAGGGCTGCGTCTACGCGCACAACCTCGAGCGCAATCCGCGATTGAAAGGGGGAGCGACGGCGCTGGTGCGCGACTCGGTGATGTACAACTGGGGCTCGGCCTGCGTCGGCGTCGGCGCCAAAGGCAACGACCAGATGCTCACGCCGGCCGAGGTGACGCTGGCCGGCAACGTGGCCATCGCCGGCCCGGACACGCGCGGCAAGGTGTTCGTGAAAGGCCTCGACCCCGGCGCCCGGGCCCTCGTCCGCGACAACCTGATCTTCTCCCTCGGCATCGCCGACAAGAACGTCATCGTCAGCGAGGCCCCCGCTTCACTGAGCGCCAATCCCCGCCAATCCGCCGAACGCGCCCTCCGCCGCGCCGGCTCCCGCCCCGCCCGCCGCGACCCCATCGACACCCGCATCGTGCGGTCGGTGATCACCGGCACCGGCACGATCATCGACAGCCAGAAGGAAGTGGGCGGCTACCCGGAACGCCCCGCGACTGCACGCGCGGTGGTGGTGCCCGCGGATCGGCAGGCATGGCTGGATGGGTTGTCGCGGGAGCTGGCTGAGGACGTGACGCTGGATGTAGCTGCGTTGTGGGCGCGTCTCGCGGGACGGTAAACGGTTGCGTTTCGCTCGCCCACCGCAGGCGGGTACACGGCAAAGTTGAGGCGAGCGCCGGCCCCTCATCCGCCTTCGGCACCTTCTCCCCGCCTCGCGGGGAGAAGGGCAACAAACAGGGCTGTCGCGAGACGCTCTATCGTTGCCCTTCTCCCGCCGCGCGAACGGCAACAACACGGCGCTTGCGAGACTCTCTATTTGTTGCCCTTCTCCTCTCGTGAGGGGAGAAGGGCAACAAAACAGGGCTCTCGCGAGACTCTCCTTTTGAAACAAAGCTCTCGCGAGACTCTCCTTCGTCACACCGCTCGCGAGACTCTCTATTTGTTGCCCTTCTCCCCTCACGGAGGGGAGAAGGGCAACAAACGAAGTCATGCCATTCGACGACCCCTCATTCGCTACGAAGACGGATCGCCGCGTCGATCACCTGCTCCGCCATGAACGAGTCGCGCGCCAGCAGCTCATTTGTAATCCGCACCACTTCGATGCCTCGCGAGCGTAGATACGCCGTTCGCTTGTTCTCGTATTCACTCATCCACACCGTCTCGTGGTGCTTCCCATCCAGCTCGATGACGAGCTTCAGGGAGGGAGAGTAGAAGTCGACGACGTAGTGCCCGATGGGGACCTGCCGGCGGAACTTGAAGCCGCGGAATGTACGGTTCCGCAGCCAGTTCCAGATTCGCTGCTCACTGACGGTTGCCGATCGCCGTAGACCGCGAGCGCGATTGCGCACATGCGATGACACTCGCATGTTCCGAGGTTACCTCGGAACATGCGTTCCTGTTGCGGCGCTACCGCCGCTCCATCTCCAGGCTGGCGAAGATGAAGGGGCCGACCGCTTTGGGGTCGTTGCTGCGGATCTTTTCGGTGACGTAGTACTCGAAGGTGCCGGAGCGGTACTTTTCCCCTTTTTCCGGGTCGCCGCCGAGGCCGGCTACTTCGCAGACGCGGTGGATGTTCACGACGCCGTCCTTGTCCACCTCGATGAATTCGCGGAGCACGCCGTTGTAGGCGCGGCGGCCTACGTCGCCGTATTTCTTGTCGACGTAGCCGAGGCGGGCGGCTTTGAGGAGGGCGAAGCTGAACATCACCGAAACCGAGGACTCGAGGTAGTTGCCTTCCCTGCCGCCTTTGTCGAGGACCTGCCACCAGACGCCGGTCTTCGGGTCCTGCACTTTCGTCACCGCTTCGGCGAGGCGTTGCAAGATGGCCACGAGCTCGACGCGGCGCGGGTGCGTGAGCGGGATGAAGTCGAGCGTCTCGACGAGACCCATCGCGTACCAGCCCATGGCGCGGCCCCAGAATTCGGGCGAGAGGCCGGTCTTCGGATCGGCCCACTTCTGCTGACGGCTCTCGTCCCAGCCGTGGTACAGCAGGCCGGTCTTCGGATCGCGCGCGTGGTTTTCCATCCAGACGAACTGGTTGACGATGTCGTCGAACAGCGCCGGCTCGTTGAACGTCTTCGCGTACTGGGCGAGGAACGGCGCGCCCATGTACAGGCCGTCGAGCCACATCTGATACGGGTACCGCTTCTTGTGCCAGAAGCCCCCTTCCTTCGTGCGCGGATGCTCGCGCATCTGCTGGCGAAGGAGCTCGATGGCTTTGCGGTACTTCTCGTTTTTCGTGCGCGCGTAAAGCGCGAAGAGCGGCTTGCCGGGGTTGATGCGATCGATGTTGTACTCCTCCTTGTTGTACGCCTCGATCGTCCCGTCGGCCTTCACGAAATGGTCGTAATAGGCCTCGACGTACTTCCAGTATTTTTCGTCGCCGGTGCGCTCGGCGACGTGCATCACCGACTTGAGCACCAGGCCGGGCGTGTACTCCCAGCGCGGCTTCTCCCGCGCGTCGAGCCAGACCGGGTCGGGCGTGCGCTTCATCACCGAGTCGGCCATGCGCGTGGACCAGACGCCGGCGGGCTTCTTCGGCTTCGCCGGACGAATGTGCGCCGCGAGCTGCGGTACGGCAGTGCGCACTTCATCGGCGACCAGTGCGCCGTAGAAGGCGGAGCCTTCGCCGTTGAGGTGAGTCTTGTCGAACGTGCCGTCGGTCTTCATCGGACTGACGGCCACGTTCATGGCCGTGTCGTCCATCAGCGCGACGCTCTTCGCGTAGAGATCGACGAGGGGGACGTTCTTCTCCTTCGCCACCTCGCGCGTGGCCGCGGCGTAGTTGCCGAGGTGCGGGTCGGTGTAGCGCCGGGAGAGGGAGGTGACGAGGATCGGCTGCGCACCAATGGCGCGCGTCTCGTCGACGTAGCGGGCCATATTCGCGCGGAACGTCGGCAGGTCGGTCTCGCGCTCCAGTCCCTTGCCCGGTTCGTCGTTGTGGCCGAACTGCAGCAGGACGTGCGTCGGCTTGCGCCGCAGCGCATCGTCCCAGAGGCCTTCGGTGCGATACGACTTCGAGCTGCGCCCGCCGCGCGCGAGCTGCAGCACGGCCGCGCTCTCGGCGACATGCGACTCGAAGCCGCGGCCCCAGCCCGATTTCTCGGTGACGGTGGAATCGCCGACCAGGGCGATGCGCGTCGTGCGCGGATCGGCGCGGAAGGTCCACGCCGGACCGTCGTCGACGCGCCACGTGTAGACCTGCCCCGGCTCGAGCGGCCCGGTCTCGAACTTCGAGTCGCGCACTTCGATGGTGTTGCCGTTGAACGTGATCCGCTGCGTCGGGCCGGCGTTGCGCGACGGCGTCCAGCGCAGCGTCACGCCGGCGGGATCGACGAAGCGCCAGCCGTTCTCCGGCTGCGGAATGGCGGCGAAGGGGAGCACCGGCGGAATCGAGGCCGGATCCCAGCGTCCGCCGAAGGTCCACGTTGCGGTCACGTCCTCGTCGCGCGGCGCGCCGGCGGCGGTGTGCAGGTTGTCGGCGTGCCACGCGAAGTTGCCGCTCTTGCGTCGCGCGTTCGCGTAGTAGTAACGCTCGCCCCAGACGCGCGGATCGGGCGCGTCGGCCGGATAGATCGGCTTGTCGGCCGTGTTCTCGGAGAGCTCGACGTCGAGCAGGTAGAACTGCGCGTCACGGTGATTGCGGCCGAGGTTGAAGGTGGTGGCGCCGCCGAAGGTGGAGCGGCGGATCACGAATTTCTGGTCGGGATCCTTCGAGCCGTCGTGCCAGATCGCGGCGCTGCTCGGGTGCGCGAAGAAGTGACTGTTGGTGACGTAGGCCCAGCCGCGCGGGCAGACGAAATCGACGTAGCCGGAGAACGTCGAGTCGGTGGCGTACGTCAGTCCCGACTCGCTGTTCCAGGGGCTGAACGTGTCGCCGCCGTCGGCGCTGACGGTCGAGTGCAGGACGGCAATGCGATTGGAAAGGCCCATGGAGCGGATCGCGAACTGATGATCGTGGTCGCCGTGCAGGCTGCCGTAGTCGTTCTTCACCGTCAGGTTGGCGATGGTGACGTCGGTGGCGCCGTCGGCGATGTTGACCACCGCCGCACCCCAGTCGTCGGGATGCTTCGCGCGCCAGTTGCGGCGCAGCTCCGCGAACTCGATGCGGGTCTTGTCGCAATCCTCGCCGACGAGCGCTACGTAGCTCCTGGCGATCATCACCTTCTCGCGGTACTGGCCGTTGCGGATGTAGATGATGCGATGGTCGTCGTTGTCGTTCGGGATTGCGTCGACCGCTTCCTGGATGGTTTTGAAGTCGCCGCTGCCGTCCTGGGCCACGATGAGGCTGGCGTTTTCTTTCGGCTCGAAGACCTCGAAGCGGACGGACTTTGGGTCGGTCTGGCCGAAGAGACCGACCTTTGCTCCGACCCATTTGCCCGGACGGGCGACGAACGCCGGGCCGAGAGGGATGAAGTCGTCGCCCTCGCCGCGGCGGGCTGAAGCCAGCCGCTCCACGCGATAGCTGAAACGCGCCACTGCATGCGGCGAGACGGTGATGCGCAACTGCACCGGAGCGTCGATCGCGGCGCGGCCGAGCTCCGTTTCCGCGCCGCCTTTGTCCGCATCGCGTGCGGTGACGCGTTTGATCGAGCCGCCCTCCACGACGAGCGCCGAGTAGTCCATCCCGAATACGACCAGACCGGCGCGCTGGCCGCGCTTCACGGCCGAGGGATCGACGGTGGTCGTGGCCGTGAACGCGCGCGCCGGAAACTTGTGCGTCAGGAGATTGGTCGCATTCCAGAGATTCGCGGCGACGTTGCGATCGCGCGACGGGTTGCCCTGCCACTGCCAGTCGTTCAGCACCGCGGCGGGAGTGCCCCGCGTTTCGGTAACGTCGATCTCCGGCCACTCGTTCACCCACTTCAGCGGCTGGCGGTGCACGACGCGGCCGTAGGCGCCGAGGTCCTGAAAGTGCACGAACCAGTCGCCGGACGTTCCTTCGACCCAGGCGCCCTGATGCAGCCCATCCTCGAGCACGATCTTGTCTTCGTACGGCCCGTACACGTTCTTCGAGCGGAGCACCGTCTGCCAGCCGCGCTTCACGCCGCCAGCGGCCGCGAAAATGTAGTAGTAGCCGTTGCGCTTGTAGAACTTCGGACCCTCGATGGTCGGGTGATGCTCGCGGCCGTCGAAGACCATCGTCCCTTCGCCGACGACGCGCTTTCCGTCCGCGCTCAGTTTGTTGACGTGCAGCACGCCGTTGAAGCCGGCCCGGCTGCGCGCCCACGCGTGCACGAGGTACATCTGCCCGTCGTCGTCCCACAGCGGGCACGGGTCGATCCACCCTTTGGCCGCATGCACGAGCGTCAGCGGCTCCCACGGTCCTCGCGCGTCGCGCGCGCGGGTCATGTAAATCCCGCGGTCGGGATCGCCGAAGTAGATCCAGAACATGCCGCCGTGATGGCGGATGCTCGGCGCCCAGACTCCGTTGCCGTGCTGCGGCTTGTCAAAATCCGCGGGCAGTTTGTCGATGGCGTGGCCGACGAGCTTCCACTCTTTCAGGTCGCGCGACTGCAGGATCGGCAGACCGGGAACGTTCTGGAAGCTCGACGAGACCAGGTAGTAGTGCTCGCCCACCCGGATCACGTCCGGGTCGGAGTAATCGGCGAAGAGAACCACCTCCGCACTGGCGGCGAAGGCGAACAGCAGGACGGCGAGCAGGCGCAGTGTTGTCATACCGATCCCCAATGAGGTCTGACCAATTCGGGCGTTTCCTACGTGCAGGTGGCGCAAACGCGAGTGATGCTAGCGTGAGCTATCGAAATTGGTCAATCCAGTCTTGACAAATACAGATGGGCGTAGAGAATTGGTCAAGCCACTTACAGGACAATTATGACCGACATGAGCAAGAAGACCGCGCCTCCGCCGGAAGACGTCCAGTCCGTCGATCAGGTCGTCCGGCACGTCGCGCTGCTCATCGAGCGCGGCCAGTTGCGCCCGGGTGACCGCCTCGTTCCCGAGCGCGAGCTCGCCGAACAGCTCGGCGTCAGCCGGCCCACCGTCCGCGCCGGCCTGCACGCGCTCGCGGCGATGGGCGTGACCGAGTCCCGCCAGGGCGCCGGCACGTTCATCACCGCCGGTCCCCCGCGCCTCGGCGCGGGTCCGCTGAGCTTCCTGGCGGCGCTGCACGGCTTCACGCGCGACCAGATTTTCGAGGCCCGCAAAGTCCTCGAAGTCGGCGCCGCCGGCCTGGCCGCGGAGCGCGGTCTGGCCGAGCGCCTCGCGCCGATGGCCGAGGAAGTGACGGGGATGTTCGCGACGCTGAGCGAGCCGCAGAAGTTCCTCATCCACGACGTGCGCTTTCACCGCGCCATCGCCGCCGCGGCGGACAGCCCGGTGCTGCTGGCGCTGGTGGAGATGATCTCGTCGCTGGTGTACGAACAGCGCAGCCTCACCGTCGAGCGCGCGCTCGACCTCAAGGAATCCGCCGAGATGCATCGCCGGATCTACCAAGCCATCCGCGACCGTGACCCGGAGCGGGCGCGCCTGGAAATGACCCGCCACCTCGACCTCGCGCGCAGCGCCCAGGCCTCGGAAGAGCTGCAGCTTCCGGCCGGTGTCCTGCCGTCGCGCGTGATGGGGAACGCGTGAGCAACTTCTCCCTCGAAGGACGGGTGGCCGTCGTCACCGGCGGCACGTCCGGCATCGGCCTCGCGCTCGTGCGCGGACTGGCCGAAGCGGGCGCCGACGTCGTGCCGTTCTCGCGCCGCCAGGAGCAGGTCGACGCCGCCGCGGCGGAAGTCGAACAGCGCGGGCGCCGCAGCGTGCGCGTCACCGCCGACGTCAGCGACCGCGCGTCGCTCGAAGCGGCGCTCGCGGCCACCGTCGCGCAGCTCGGCAAGGTCGACATCCTCGTCAACTGCGCCGGCATCACCAAGCGGAGGCCGACGCTCGACGTCACCGACGAAGAGTGGGGCGCAATCCTGGAGACGAACCTCACCGGCACGCTCCGCGCGTGCCAGGTGTTCGGGCGGCACATGCTCGAGCAGGGCTACGGCCGCATCATCAACATCGCATCGCTGGCGACGTTCGTCGGCCTCTTCGAGGTCGCGGCGTACACGGCCAGCAAAGCCGGCGTGGCCGGCCTGACCCGCGCCCTGGCCGTGGAGTGGGGATCGCGCGGCGTGAACGTGAACGCAATCGCGCCGGGCGTCTATCGCACGGCGCTGAACGCGGCCCTGCTGGACGGCACCGAGCGCGGGAAGGAGTTCCTCCTCCGCACGCCGATGCACCGCTTCGGCCGCGTCGAGGAGCTCGCCGGCGCGTGCGTGTTCCTCGCCTCCGACGCCTCGAGCTTCGTCAACGGCGAAGTGCTCGCGGTGGACGGGGGCTTTCTGGCCAGTGGAGTCAACCAATGAAGGCATGAGTGATGAGGGATGAGGCACGAGGGTTTTCACTCATGCCTCATCCCTCATGCCTCATGCCTTGAAGGCGTGATTTCGGAGGACCCTTGAAGATAACGGACGTACGCGTTCGAGACATTCGCTTCCCCACCTCGCTCGACATGGACGGCTCGGACGCCCTCAACCTCGGCGACTACTCCGCGACCTATGTCACCGTCGTCACCGACTCCGGACTGACCGGCGACGGGCTCACCTTCACCAACGGCCGCGGCAACGAGATCGTCGTCACGGCCGTGCACGCGCTCAAGCATCACGTCATCGGCCGCCGGCTCTCGGAGATCACCGGCAACCTGCGCGGCTTCTACCGCGACCTCACCGTCGACAAGCAGCTCCGCTGGCTCGGACCCGAGAAGGGCATCCTGCACATGGCCACCGGCGCGCTGATCAACGCGGTGTGGGACCTCTGGGCCAAGAGCGAAGGCAAGCCGATGTGGAAGCACCTCGCCGACATGACCCCGGAGCAGATCGTCGGCGCGATCGACTTCACCTACATCACCGACGTCCTCACGCCCGACGAAGCGCTGGAGATCCTCCGCGCCAAAGAGAGCGGCAAGCAGGCCCGCGCCGAAGAAATGCTGCGCGACGGTTACCCCGCCTACACGACCTCCACGGGCTGGCTCGGCTACCCGGACGAGAAAGTGCGCCGCCTCTGCCGCGAGGCCATCGCCGAAGGCTGGACCGCTTTCAAGATGAAAGTCGGGCAGAACCTCGAGGACAACATGCGCCGGGCCGCGCTGATGCGCAAAGAGATCGGCGACGACCGCATCCTGATGATGGACGCCAACCAGTGCTGGGACGTCGGCGAGGCCATCACCCAGATGAAAGCGTTGGCCGAATTTGACCCATGGTGGATCGAAGAGCCGACCTCGCCCGACGACGTCCTCGGCCACGCCGCCATCCAGGAAGCCATCGACCCGATCCGCGTCGCCACCGGCGAAGTGGTGCAGAACCGGGTCATGTTCAAGCAGCTCCTGCAGGCCAAGGCGATCCGCTTCCTGCAGGTCGACTCGTGCCGCATGGGCGGCGTGAACGAAGTCCTTCCCGTGCTGCTGATGGCCGCCAAGTTCGGCGTGCCGGTCTGCCCGCACGCCGGCGGAGTGGGCCTCTGCGAGTACGTGCAGCACATCTCCATCTTCGACTACGTGGCCGTGAGCGGCAGTCTGGAGGACCGGGTATGCGAGTACGTCGATCATCTCCACGAGCACTTCGTGGACCCGTGCATCACGAAGAACGCGCGCTACGTCACGCCGACGCGGCCGGGCTACAGCATCACCATGAAGCCGGAGTCGCTGGAAGCCTACGAGTTCCCGCACGGACGGGTGTGGCAGCGCCTGAGAGGAGTGGCCTGAAATGACCGCTGAGCCGATGCCGAACGCTCCCGCCGTCGCTGACGAATCCACGCTCCCGCCCAAGCGCGGCTACGTGCGCTGGATCGTCTGCACGCTGCTGCTGTTCGCGACCACCATCAACTACATCGACCGCCAGGTCCTGGGAATCCTCGCGCCCACTCTGCAGAAGGAGATCGGCTGGAGCGAGGTGCAGTACGGCTACATCGTCACGTCGTTCCAGGCCGCGTACGCGATCGGGCTGCTGCTGGTCGGACGCATCCTCGACGTGATCGGCACGAAGCTCGGCTTCGCGGTGGCGATCGTGTTCTGGAGCCTCGCCGCGATGGCCCACGCCCTCGTCAAGACGCCGCTCGGATTCGGCATGGCCCGCTTCGGCCTCGGCCTCGGCGAGGCCGGCAACTTCCCCGCCGCCATCAAGACCGTCGCGGAGTGGTTTCCGAAACGCGAGCGTGCCTTCGCCACCGGCATCTTCAACGGCGGCTCGAACCTCGGCGCGATCGTCGCGCCGGCCATCGTCCCG
>DASVSV010000522.1:0-20073 GCA_036387915.1 Thermoanaerobaculia bacterium | reverse complement strand
GGGGCGCGCTACGCGTGCAACTGGACATGCAGCGCGCCGCCCTCCCCCCCAGGTCCCTCGACTCACGCTCGGGATGACAGGAAGGCGCCGCTCGCGCGTAACGGAGCGCGGGGGCGCGCGGCAGGCTGAAGCCCGCCGCTCCACGATTCATCGCGTTATCCTTCGATCCGCTTCAGATCTTCCTCGGCGGCCATGAACAGCGTCCCGTCGTCGCCGTCGATCTCGTAGCCGATGAACTCTCCCGAGTCGTAGCCCTGGCGGATGCGTCCCGGGCCGCGCTTGGTGGTGACGCGCTCGCCCTTTTTGAACTCGAAAACCTCGGCGGCGTTGGCGCTGTCGAGTGTGGTCAGCGAGTCGCGCCACTGGTTGCCGGCGCGCCAGTGAATGTGGAACGGTCCGACGCCGTGCACCTGCACGACGGCCGCATCCGGCGTGTAGCCGAACATCGTGCTCCCTTTCGGGATGAACGCGTAGCTGCCGGCCTTGAGCTCCGTCATCGCCGCGCGGTCGAACTTCTCGCCGACGCCGAAGTAGAGCGTGCCCTGCACGACCGTGATGTGCTCGTCGACAGGATGGCGGTGCGGCGGAATGACGCCGCCCGGCAGCTCGCGAATCCGCATCACGAACGGCTTCCCGACGGCCTCCGGATCGCCGTAAAGAATCTCGACATCCTCGGACATGGTCTCGAGCGGAATGAGGCGATGGGCGGGCGTGGTCTCACCAGCCGCGGTGCCGGCGCCGGCCAGCAGCAGGATCAATGTCAGTGTGTGCATGGCGGCCATCGTAGCCCACGACTTGCGCAATCGCGGATTCGTGCGCCGGCGACGCCGTCACCCTTTGGCCGTATCCGTAACCTTCTTCAAAAGGAAAAAGGTGAAAGTGGCTCCGCCAGACGGCGCGGTCTCGGCGACAAGTGCGCGTCTCGGCGGAGGCACTTTTACCTTTTGCCCTTTACCTTTCACCAAACTCGAAATTGTTAAAAGTTGTGACGATCTGCGGAGACGGAATCGACGGCGTGCCAGAATCACGTTCTCGGAATTCCATGCGCCGTCTCTTCCGTCGCTCGATGTACTGGTTCCTGCCGGTGGTGATCATCCCCCTCGGCGGGCTGCTCGTGATGCAGTACCGCACGCTGCGGACGTTGGAGCAGAAGAGCGTCTCGGCGGAGCGGAACTGGCAGCGCAATGCCATCGAGGCCGTGGCGTCGGACGTCGACGAGCGCTTTCGCCGCGATGCGGAGAAGGCGCTGGCCCTGTCGCACGTGCAGCTGCTCAGCTTCGGGACGCTGGGCAAACATTTCCGCGAGCATCCCGTGCCGGGCGCGCGCCGGTTCTTCACGCTCGAGTTCCACGACCACCGCTACGTCTCGCGCATGTGGAGCACGAACGGCGTCGAGACGAAGGGGCACGACTGGAGCGAAGCGGAGGCGATCAAGCTGGCCACCATGGGGTGGCACATGGCCTACCGGTGGGGACGCGTGGCGCAGCCGGCGCTGCAGACGGACGAGCGCGATCGCAAGCACCGCATCATCCTGCGTCCGGTGGTCGACGAGTCGATGCGCGTGGTCGGCGTGGCCGGGGTGATGCTCGACCCGAAGTGGGCGCGGAAGAAGATCTCCGCCATCGCCGCGACCAGTTTCAAGGAGCGCTTTCCGAAACGGGCCATGACCGTGCGCGTCGGCGACGACCTGCCGCGCATGACCGGCACGGGACGCGAGTTCATCACGCAGCCGCTGAGCTTCGTCTTCACGGACTGGCGCGTCGGCATCCGAGACGCCTGCGCGAGCCCCGAGGAGCTGGCGGCTTCGAGCTTCAGGCACAACATGATGTGGTCCGGCGGCGCGTTCATGGTGCTCCTCGGCGCGATCGGACTGGCCGGCGGCGCGGTGGCGCGGCAGGCCCGCCTGTCGCAGATGAAGAGCGACTTCGTCTCCAACGTCTCGCACGAGCTGCGCACGCCGCTCTCCTCGATCCGCGTCTTCGGCGAATACATGCGCCTCGGACGGGTGACGAAGCCGGAGAAAATCCTCGAGTACGGCGAGTACATCGAGGCCGAGAGCCGGCGCCTCACGCAGCTCATCAACAACATCCTCGACTTCTCGAAGATCGAGTCGGCGGAGAAGAACTACCGCTTCTGCGCGACCGACGTCGTGGAACTGGCCGGGCAGACCGTGGCCGGCTTCGAGATGCCGCTGCGCGAGGCCGGCGTGACCATCGCCTTCAGCGCCTCGGGGCCGCGGCCGCCGCTGCTGCAACTCGACAAGGACGCCATCGCGCAGGTGCTCGTGAACCTGCTCGACAACGCGGTGAAGTACTCGAACGGCAACAAGAACATCGACGTGACGGTGCTGAGCGCCGGCGACGAAGTGCGGGTCTCCGTGCGCGATCGCGGCATCGGCATCCCGGTGCTGGAGCGGAAGAAGATCTTCGACAAGTTCTACCGCGTCGGCAGCGGTCTCGTACACGACGTCAAAGGCAGCGGCCTCGGGCTGCCGATCGTCGAGCACGTGGCCAAGGCGCACGGCGGGCATGTCGAGGTGGAAAGTGAATTGGGCGCCGGGAGCACGTTCACGATCGTGCTGCCGGTGCCGGCCGCGGACCGCGCGGTGGCGATGACTCAGGAGCTTGCATGACCAGAATCCTCATCGTGGAAGATGACCCGGCGATGTCCGTTGCGCTGCGCGACGGCTTCGAGTTCGAAAAGTACACCGTCGAGATGGCCACCGACGGCGAGGAAGGGCTGCGCATCGCCTCGCGCGGCGATCACGACCTGATGATCCTCGACGTGATGCTGCCGAAGAAGAGCGGCCTCGACGTCTGCAGGGAGCTGCGGCGCAACAGCAGCACGCCTCCGATAATCATGCTCACCGCGCGCGGCCAGGAGATCGACAAGATCGTCGGCCTCAAGCTCGGCGCGGACGACTACGTGACCAAGCCGTTCAGCTTCATGGAGCTGCTGGCGCGCGTTGAGGCGGTGCTGCGCCGCACCACGCGCAACGCCGCCGGCGACGAGTACGCGTTCGGCGACGTGACTCTGGACTTCCGGACGTATCAGGCCACCAAGTCGACGGCGCAGCTCGAGCTCACGCCGCGCGAGTTCCGCATCCTCCGCTACTTCATCGACCACACCGACGAAGTGGTCACGCGCGAGTCGCTGCTCAACCACGTCTGGGGCTACGACAGCTCCGCGTTCACGCGCACCGTCGACACGCACATGGCCCGCCTGCGTCACAAGATCGAGAACGTGCCGGGCGAGCCGCGGCACCTGATCACGGTGCACCGCGTGGGCTACAAGTTCGTGCCGTGACGATCGTTACTTGAACGCGCCGTCGATCTCGTCGAACGGAACGGCGCGCCCGAGTGCGGTGAACGTGCCGTGCTCGGCGATCTCACGCGCCGCCTCGAGAAAGCCGCCCCACGCGGCGCGGGCCAGTGCGCCGCCGACGCTGATGCGCCGGACGCCTGCCGCGCGCAACTCCGCGACGTTCGTGAAGCCGCTGCCGACCAGGACGTTGACCGCCTTCGGCGCCACGGCTTCGACTAGCGCGCGGATGGCGGCGACGTCCCGCACGCCCGGCGCGTAGAGACAGTCGGCGCCTGCTTCCGCGTACGCCGTGAGGCGGCGAATGGCTTCGTTCAGATCGGGGCGGCCGACGAGAAACGTCTCGCATCGGGCGGTCAGGATGACGCCGGTGCCGCTCTCGTCGATGGCCTGCCGCGCGGCGCGGATGCGCTCCACCGACAACGCGAAATCGAACAGCGGATTGTCGGCGTCGCCGCTGGAGTCCTCGATCGACAGCCCGGCCAGTCCCGTCGCCGTCGCCGCCTTTACGTTGGCGCCGACGGCGTCCGCGTCGACCGCGAAGCCGCCTTCGAAATCGCCGTTGACCGGCAGGTCGACCGCTGAGCTGATCGCCCGAAAGTGCGCCAGCGCTTCGTCGAGCGAGACGTGATTGTCCGCCCGCCCCAGCGACCACGCGAACCCGGAGCTCGTCGTCGCCAGCGCCGGAAATCCCATCTGCCCGAGCAGCCGCGCCCCGCCGGCGTCCCACGGATTCGGCATCACGAAACATCCGGACGCATGCAGCTCGCGGAACCGATCGCTGACGTTGTTCATGAGGCGAGCATATCGCCGGCCGCACGGCGGAGCCCGTCACATTTTGTCTCTAGTTTCCGGAACGAAGTCCGGGCATATTGCCGTCCCGAAAGGAGATTCACCATGACTCGTCGGATTCGCATCATCGGATTGCTGGTGCTGTTGCTGGTCGGAACTACTTCGCTCGTCGCGCTGCCGGACCACGAGATTTTCTACACGTACTACACGGACGCCACGTACACGGTCGAATGCGGCTACCGCTACGTCACGTGCAGCGGCGTCTACAGCAGCGGCTGCAGGACGACGTACGTCGTCATCGAACAGGGTGCCGACTGCTGACATGCGGGCCCTGCGCATCGCTCTGGAGACCGCAGTGGCGGTCGTTTTCGCGCTGCTGATCTGGAACAACTTCACGCTGCGGCGGCAGGTGGTCGCCGCCGCAGCACCGGCGGCCTCGCGCGGTTTCGCGCCCGGCGACGTGCTGCCCACCGTCCCGGCGACGGCGCTGGACGGCAGTCGGCGCGATCTCGACCTGCGTGCGGTGCGCGCGGTGGTGGCCGTCGCCGATCCACGCTGCGAGTCGTGTCGCGAGCTGCTCGCGAGTGTGAAGGACCTGCCGGACGTGCGCGTGCTGTCCGTCGCGCCGCTCGCCGATTCGCGCGAGGGCGGCATGCCGGCGACGACGTACGTCGTCGCGCATTCGTTGCCCGGCGCCATCGCACCGCGTTTCACGGTGTTTCCGCAGCTCTTCGTGGTCGATCGCGGGCAGATCGTGCGCACATGCGCGAAGATCGCCGAGTGCCGCTGAGATGGAGCGCCGTCCCGGCGGCTGTCGGCGGGGGCGGCTGTTCGCGATCTGTGGAGCGAGGCGGCGGAGCGCGGCTTCAGGTGCGGAAGCGCTCCAGAATCCCGAGGACCAGGGCGGTGAACTGCGTCTGCACGCGGGTCGTGGTGTCGATCACTTCCTGGTGCGAGAGTTTCTGTTTCAGGATGCCGGCGGCCATGTTCGTGATGCAGGAGATCCCCAGCGCGGGGATCTGCATGTGCGACGCGGCGATGACCTCGGGGATGGTCGACATGCCGACGGCGTCGGCGCCGAGGACGCGGAACGCGCGGATCTCGGCCGGCGTCTCGTACGTCGGGCCGGAGAGGCCGAGGTAGACGCCTTCGCGTACCTCGAGGCCCTGCGCGGTTGCGACTTCTTTGGCGATCTCGCGCAGCGACTCCGCGTACGCGTCGCTCATGTCGGGGAAACGCACCCCGAGGTCGTCGACGTTGCGTCCGCGAAGTGGATTGACTCCCATGAAATTGATGTGATCGGAGATGAGCATCAGATCGCCGGGCGCATACGACGTGTTGACGCCGCCGGCGGCGTTGGTGACGACGAGCTTCCTGATGCCCAGGCGGCCGAGGACGCGGGTGAGGAACATCACCTCTTCCATCTCGTAGCCTTCGTAGAAATGGACGCGGCCCTGCATCACGGCCACGGGCGTGCCCTTCGCGTGGCCGAGGACGAGGCGGCCCTGATGGCCAAGGACGGTCGAGGCTTTGGCGCCGGGGATGTCGGCGTACGGAATGGCCGTTTCGATGTCGACCGCGTCGACGACGTTGCCGAGGCCGGAGCCGAGAATGACGCCGACTTCGGGCTGCAGGCTGGACTTGCTGCGGACGTATGCGACGGCCTCGTCAATGTGGGTGAGCATGGCGGCGGAGTATATGCGACGGTGCGCGCCGGGGGCGCCGGGGGCGCCGGCGGCGAACTGGCGCGCGGTGCGGCACTGAATCTTTCGTTGACAGGCGGGAGGCGGTCGGCGATAAACGTTCGCGTTTCCCATCGGTCCCCCCTCGACGAAAGGACGAACGTCAAATGGAGCGTTTCACCGCGCTGATCGGTCTCGGTGTGATTCTGGCCATCGCTTATGCGATGTCGAACAATAAGCGACTCATCCCCTGGCGCGTGGTCGCGTGGGGTCTCGGGCTGCAGTTCGTGCTCGCGGTCGCGGTCCTGAAAGGGAAGGCCATCGCCTCGCTGTTCGACGGCTTTGCTCCGCCGCTCGAGACCTGGGGCGCGGCGCTGATCTTCATCGGACTGGCGATCGTGGTCACGCAGATCGCAAAGCGTGCGCCGCAGACGGCGCGTCCGTTGTGGATCGTCTTCGCCGTGGTGGGCGGCTTCCTGCTGCTCGCGTACAACCTGCTGGCGTATCTGTTCGAGACCATGCGGGTGGTGGTGAACAGCCTGATCGGCTACACGTCCGAAGGCGCACAGTTCGTGTTCGGCAACCTGGGCAAGGCGGACGGCCCGGTGGGATTCGTCTTCGCGACGCAGGTCCTGCCGACCATCATCTTCATCGCCTCGATCTTCGCCATCCTCTATTACCTGGGCGTGATGCAGATCATCGTGCGCTTCTTTGCGCGCATCATGACCAGGACCCTCGGCGCGTCGGGTGCCGAGTCGACGTCCACCGCGGCGTCGATCTTCATGGGACAAACCGAGTCGCCGCTGACGATCCGTCCGTTCATCCCCAACCTGACCATGTCCGAGCTGCTGGTGGTCATGGTCAGCGGCATGGCCACGGTCTCGGGCGGAATCATGGCCGCGTACGTCCTGGTGGCCAAGGTCGACATCGTCCATCTCCTGACGGCCTCGGTCATGGCCGCACCGGCGGCGATCATGCTGTCGAAGATCATCTATCCGGAGACCGAGGAGCCGGTGACCGGGAAGAACGTGAACTTCGACGTGGAGCAGATCGACGTCAACGTGATCGACGCGGCGGGCCGCGGCGCGATCGAAGGTCTGCATCTGGCCCTCAACGTGGCCGGCATGCTCATCGCGTTCATCGCGCTGGTGGCGCTGGTCAACGGCGGTTTTGGCTATGCGCATGCGTGGCTCACCGGCGCCGCGCCCGCGGTGGCGGTGTACTTTCCCGAGAGCCTGGGCGTGCTCCTGGGGTGGCTGTTCCGGCCGATCGCCTGGGCCATCGGCGTGCCCTGGCAGGATGCGACCGCGGTCGGCAACCTGCTCGGTACGCGCATGGTGCTCAACGAGTTCGTGGCGTTCGTGCAGCTCGGCGAGATGATCGGGAAGCTGTCGCCGAAGAGCTTCGTCATCGCCACGTACGCGCTGTGCGGCTTTGCGAACTTCTCCTCGATTGCCATCCAGATCGGCGGCATCGGCTCGCTCGCACCGACACGGCGCGGCGACCTGGCGCGGCTCGGACTGCGCGCGATGATCGCCGGCACGATGGCCAACTTCATGACCGGCGCGATCGCGGGAATGTTGTTGTAAGAGTTCCTCGGAGTTCCTCGGGTTCCTCGGAGTACCTCGGAGTTCCCGTCACTCCGAGGTACTCCGAGGTACCCGAGGAACCCGAGGAACTCCACTCACCTCATCGCTTCGAGCACTCCCGCGAAATCGGCGGGCAGTTTGGCCTCGAACGTCACCGCCGCTCCAGTCCGCGGGTGCTCGAACGTGATGCGTGCGGCGTGGAGCATCTGGCGAGTGAGTGACGACAGCAGTTTCTGCGCGCGTTTGTCGGGGATGCCGCGCCATTGGGGGCCGGAGTAGAGGGGGTCGCCGACGATCGGGTGCCCGAGGTGCTTCATGTGGACGCGGATCTGATGAGTGCGTCCGGTGCGGAGGCGGCAGCGGAGGAGCGAGACGTAGCGCAGGCGCTCGGCGAGCTCGTAGTCGGTGATGGCGTTCCGTCCGTCCGCGACGACGGCCATCCGTTTCCGGTCGCGCGGGTCGCGGCCGATCGGCGCCTCGACCGTGCCGCGGTCGCTCGACGGCGTGCCGTAGACCAGGGCCACGTACTCCTTGCGCACGCGGTCGCTGTTCCAGGCGCCGGTGATCTTGCGGTGCGCGTCGTCGTGCTTGGCGATGACCATCACGCCGCTGGTGTCCTTGTCGAGCCGGTGCACGATGCCGGGACGGAGCTCGCCGCCGACGCCGCTGAGGTCCTTCACGTGAAACAGCAGGGCGTTGACCAGCGTCTGATCGGCGTGGCCGGCGGAGGGGTGGACGACCAGGCCGGCCGGCTTGTCGATGACCACGACGTCCGAGTCTTCGTAGAGGACGGTGAGGGGAAGATCCTGCGAGCCGATGGTGGAAGGGGCGGGCGGCGGGACCTCGATCGAGACCTTCTGGCCCGTCTCGACGCGCTGGGAGGACTTCTTCGCCGGTACGCCGTCGAGAAAAACATGTCCTTCCGTGACAAGATTCGCGAGGAAATTACGCGAGTAATCAGAGAAGAGCTCGCCGAGGGCGCGGTCGAGGCGGAGACCATTTTGCAGGTCGCCGACAATCGTCTCTCGAGTCTCGTTCACAGCCCCGAAGTATAAAGACAAGAAGTTGTGACGATCGCCGTCGAAACTACGTATAAGTTGCGTGACAATCAGCGGCGTAAGGTATCCTTCGTTTTAGAATGCGTTCGCAGCATATCCAGCCACATCAGCAGTCAATTCAACATCGGGTGTTTTAGAGGGGAGAATATGTTCATGAGAAAAATTGGTGTCGCGGCGGCCTTGATCCTCTGCGCGTTCAGCGCGACCGCGAGCAACTTCCGCGCTGCGGACCAGGTGTACGTCCCCATCGCGGGCAAGGTCCAGGGTCAGAGCGGTCAGTTCGTCACGGATGCCTACCTGTCGAACCTTTCCGGCGACTCGGTCGACGTCTCGGTGATCTACGTACCGCTGAACCCGAATCCGGGCGGTACCACGGCGGCCAACCTCCAGGAGATCCGCGGCCGGATCACCCTGGCGCCGTTCGAGCGCAAAGAGTACGCGGACGTCTTCGGTTCCGCGCTCGGCCTGAACAGCGGCTTCGGTCTGCTCATCTTCAACGGCTGCAAGGCCACGTTGAGCTGCGGCATCGACACGCAGGACCAGTTCGGCGACAGCCCGAACTACCGTCCGATCAGCGTCCAGACGCGCATCTACCAGATCACCCCGCAGCGCCCGGCCGAGACCACCGGCCAGCTCTTCACGGGCATCCCCTGGTACCACTTCGTCAGCAAGCTGCAGAGCAACGTCGGACTGGACAGGGTCTTCATTACCGGTCTCACGCAGACGGGCGGCGCCGGCCAGGCCGGTACGTACCGCGCCAACATCGGTGTCGTGAACGCGTCGGAGTACACGCAGACGCGCATCCTCTTCAAGCTCTATCAGGGCGCGATGACCGAAGCCAGCAAGAAGGCTGAAGCGGTCCGCGACCTCGGCCCGCTGGGCAACCAGCTCTACAACTTCTCCGACCTCTTCCCCGGCCAGAGCGGCTCGAACTTCTTCGTGACCGTCGAGCAGACCAACGTCGTCGCGCTCCCGAGCGCTCCGGAAGGCTGCCTCGAGGGCTGCCCGGCGTTCCTCGCCTACGGCTCGGTCCTCGACAACGCGTCGGGCGACGCGACCACGATGGAAGCGCAGTACCTGATCGAGCTGGACGAGGACGTCATCGACCAGCTCTACCCGCCGAGCTCGGGCAAGAAAACGCTGCGCCGCAGCGCCCGCCACTGAGCATCGTTTTCTGACAGCATTCGAAAGGCCGCGCCGCAAGGCGCGGCCTTTTTCTTTTGTGCGCGTCATGGCCGTCAAAGCGGGAAGATTTCGGATCGTTTGCGGCTTTGAGAGGCAGTCGTAAACTCCGTGTCCGTGCGGTGATCCCCCTTTCGTCACCGCGTTGTGACGGCCGGAAGTGGTGTGTTAACATGCGTCGGCTTTCGAGCAGGTCTTTCGAAAGCGGCCAATCGGCCGCTTTTTTTGTTGTAAGGGGAAAAAGTCAGGGAAATGAGCAGCGGATTGAGCGAACAGGTCGAGCAGCAGGTCCAGCGGATCGTCGAATCCGAGGGGCTGGAGCTCGTCCATATCGACTACCGCAAACAGGGGCATGCATTCCTGTTGCGCATCGACATCGACAAGGAGGGGGGCGTCACGGTCGAAGACTGCACGCTCATCTCGCAGCAGGTGTCGACGTGGCTCGACGTGGAAGACCCGATCCCCGGTGAGTTCGAGCTGCAGGTGTCGTCGCCCGGACTGGACCGCAAGTTCTACAAGCCCTCCGACTACGAGAAATTCACCGGCCGGCTGGTGCGGGTGAGAACGAGCCGGCCCGTTCGCGGCCTGCACGTGATCGTAGGAAGACTCAAGTCATTCGACGGTGCGGCGGTAGTCGTCACGGATCCGGTGATGAAGAAGGATCCGGATTACGAGATCCCGCTCGCCGACATCAAAGAAACCCGGTTGGAAGTCGAGATATGAGCGGCCCGCCGCGACGATCTCCGGTTCTGAAGAGTAGCGAAGGATCTGAAAAGCAAATGTTCAACGACAAAGACATCAAGGCGCTGGCGTACGAGAAGTCGATCGACGTCGATCGCGTGTACCAGGCGCTCGAAGATGCGCTCGCAACCGCGGCGCGGAAGTATTACAAGACCCGCGAGCCGCTGCAGGCGGAGCTGGACCGCGCCAACGGCGCGGTGAAGATTTACGCCGTCAAGGAAATCGTCGAGAACGAAGACCAGATCGAGGATCCGCAGGCACAGTGGACGCTCGACCAGGCCCGCAAAGTCGCCCCGGACGTTCAGAACGGCGCCACCATCCGTCTCGACCACATCAGCAAGGAAGTGGTCGACGTGGTGAAGGATCCGAACACGCAGATCCGCACCTACGAGGCGCAGAAGATCGATCCCGAGGTGGAGCAGGGTGACGAGGTCAAGATCCCGTTGACCACGCCGCCGGCCGACCTCGGACGCATCGCCGCACAGTCGGCCAAGCAGGTCCTCTATCAGAAGGTCCGCGAGGCCGAGCGCGAGAAGGTCTTCAACGAGTTCAAGGACAAGATGGGCGAGCTCGAGAACGGCTACGTGAAGCGTTTCGAGCGCGGCGACATGATCATCGACCTCAATGGCAAGACCGAGGGCATCATCCCGCGGCACCATCAGTCGCGCGCCGAGCGCTACTCGCAGGGCGACCGCATCAAGGCCGTGATCTCGGACGTGCACACGCAGCCGAAGGGACCGCAGGTCGTGCTCTCCCGCACCGACCCCCGTCTGCTCATCAAGCTTTTCGAGATGGAAGTTCCGGAAATCTATGACGGCACGGTGGTGATCAAGGGCGCCGTCCGCGAGCCGGGCGAGCGCGCCAAGATCGCGGTCATGTCCCGCGAGCGCGACGTCGACCCGGTCGGCGCGTGCGTCGGCATGAAGGGCTCGCGCGTGCAGTCCATCATCCGCGAGCTGCGCGGCGAGAAGATCGACATCATTCCCTGGCACGAAGACATCGTGAACTACGCGCAGAACGCGCTCGCGCCGGCGAAGATCACCCGCGTCTCGGTGACCAGCGACGAGCAGGCTCACCGCCCGCACCTCGACGTCATCGTCGACAACGACCAGCTCTCGCTGGCCATCGGCAAGCGCGGACTGAACGTCCGTCTCGCGGCGGAGCTGATCGGCGCGAAGATCGACATCAAGTCCGAGGAAGAAGTGAAGGGCGAAGTGGCCGACGCGCTGACCGCGATGTTGCAGGAAGCGATGGCCGAGTCGCGCGCCCAGACCGGCGTCCGCGAGATCGAGGCCATGCCGGAAGAGTGGGCGCAGTTGCTCGAAGACGCCGGCTACGACGACCTCGACTCGGTCATCAACGCCTCGGTCGAAGACCTCACCGCCATCGAAGGCGTGGATGAGGAGATGGCCGCGCAGATGATCGAGATCGCCCGCAAGAGCGAAGAGGTCGACGAGACCGAAGGCGACACCACGGACGACAGCGAAGAAGACGGCGACGAGGAAGCTTCCGACGAGGAAGCCTCCGCGGACGACGAAGAAGAAGACGAAGAAGAGACGGAAGAAGCCTCGGACGAACAGAAGGCCGAGGCTTCGGTGGAATGACCACCATGTGACACTGCACACGGCCTCGCGGCGTACATCCCCAAGGAGATTGAATGGCGGCAGCAAAGATCAAAGTGAGCGATATCGCGAAGAAGATGAACAAGTCCGAGAAGGACGTCATCTTCCAGTTGCAGTCGCTCGGCGCGGACATCACCGAGGCGAGCCAGGTGCTCGAGCCGGAGGTGATTCAGGCGCTGCTCACCGGAAAGAAGCTCGTCGCGCGCACCCGCAACGTCATCATGCGCGAAGACAAGCCGACCGAGGTGAAGAAGAAGGAAGCAGTGCGTCCGCCCCGGCCGATCGTTCAGCCGCCGGTGCGCAAGAAGGTGGAGGTTCCGAAAGAGGAGCCGACCGCCACGCCGCAGCCGCCTGCCGTCATCATCCCGGAGTTCGTCGAGGCCGTAGAGGCCGAGGAACGCGCCGCGAAGGAAGCGCCGCCCGTGCCGGAGAAGCCGGCCCGCGTGGCCGCCGAAGCTCCGCCCGCGCCGGCAGCCGAGGAGCAGCCGTCGCAGGCTCCGCCGCCGGCCGCTCCCGAACAGCACATCCCCGCGGCCGCCGCGCCGCCAGCCGCGGCGCCGGTGCATCACGCACCCGCGGCTCACGATCGCCGTCCGACCGGGCCCACGGGACCGCGGGCGCGCTCGCCGCAGGCGCCGCGTCCGAATTACGCCGGCCAGCAGACCGTCCCCACCGGACGTCCGACCGGCGGCCCCGTGCAGCGTCCGCCTCAGGCACCGATGGGTGCGCGTCCGGCAGGTCCGGGCGGCCCCGGCGGTCCCCGTCCGGGTGGCGCGCCGATGGGTACGCGACCTTCCGGTCCGGGTGGACCGCGTCCCACGGGTCCGGGCGGTCCGCGTCCGGGTGGTCCGATGGGTGCGCGTCCGGCAGGTCCGGGCGGCATGCGTCCGGCCGGTCCGGGACAGCGTCCCGGCGGGCCGATGAACCGTCCGATGGGCGCTCCGCCTCCCTCCATGCCCGGATCGAACATCATCCGGCGCAAGAAGGAAGACGGAGAAGGGGAGTCCCACGACAAGAAGAAAGCGACGGGGAAGCGCGGCACGAAGACCGTACGCGGCGCCGAGTTCGATCAGGATCTCCTGACCAAGGGGCCGTTCTCCGGCACGCAGATCATCAATGACGACATCGGTCCGGACATCGTCATGCCGGACGAGGACGAGCCGAAGCGCGTTTCCACGCGCCGCGACACGCGCAAGCAGTCGTCGAACGCGAAGGTGCTCGACTTCAAGCGTCCGACCGGCAAGGTCGCGCTCACCGAGGGCGTGACGGTCAAGGAGCTCGCGGACAAGCTGGACGTCAAGGCCAGCGATCTGATGAAGCACCTCTTCATGAAGCGCGGCCTGATGGTCTCGATCAACCAGGCCCTCGGCGGCGACCTCGCCCTCGAAGTGGCGCGCGAGCTCGGCCTCGAGGCGGAGATCGTCTCGTTCGAAGAAGCGATCGAGATGGAGGCGCTGGAGCGCACCGAGCAGTCCGGCACCGTGCCGCGCGGCCCGGTCATCACCGTCATGGGTCACGTCGATCACGGCAAGACCTCGCTGCTCGACGCGATCCGCGAGACCGACGTCGCCGCGGGTGAAGCGGGCGGCATCACGCAGCACATCGGCGCGTACCACGTCGAGAAGCGCGGCCGGAAGATCGTCTTCCTCGACACGCCGGGCCACGAAGCGTTCACGATGATGCGTGCCCGCGGCGCGAAGGTGACGGACATCGTCATCCTCGTGGTGGCGGCCGACGACGGCGTCATGCCGCAGACCAAGGAAGCCATCGACCACGCCCGCGCCGCGAAGGTGCCGATGATCGTGGCCATCAACAAGATCGACAAGCCGAACGCGAACATCGAACGCGTACGCCGCGAGCTCGCGGACGCCAACGTCCTGGTCGAGCAGTGGGGCGGCGAAGTGGTCTCGGTCGAAGTCTCGGCCGTCAAGAAGCAGGGCATCGACAACCTGCTCGACATGATCCTGCTCACCGCGGACATGCTCGAGCTGAAGTGCAACCCGGACATGCCGGCCAAGGGTGTGGTCCTCGAGGCGAAGAAGGAAGTCGGCCGCGGCGTGGTGGGCACGGTCCTGATTCAGGACGGCACGCTGAGAATCGGCGATCCGTACTTTTCGGGCACGACCTGGGGCCGCGTCCGCGCCATGACCGACGAGCGCGGCAACCGCATCCAGGAAGCGGGTCCGGCCACCCCGGTCCAGCTCACCGGATTCGAGGACGTGCCGAACGCCGGCGACGGCCTGGCGGTCGTCGACGACGACACGCAGGCGCGCATGATCGGGCAACTCCGCCAGGAGAAGGCCCGCGAGATGCAGCACTCGAAGTCGGGACGGGTCTCTCTCGACCAGCTCTTCGCGCGCATGCAGCAGGGCGCGGCCAAGGAGCTCAACCTCATCGTCAAGGCCGACGTGCAGGGCTCGGTGGAAGTGCTGCAGGAGACGCTGCGCAAGCTCTCCACCAGCGAGGTGAAGGTCAACGTGATCCACACGTCCGTCGGCGCGATCACGACCAACGACGTCCTCCTGGCCACGGCCTCGGAAGCGATCGTGGTCGGCTTCAACGTGCGCCCGGAGCGGAGCGCGGCCGAGCTCGCGGAGAAGGAAGGCGTCGACGTCCGGCTCTACACCGTCATCTACAACCTGGTCGACGAGATCCGGGGCGCGATGGTCGGACTGCTCGATCCGAAGTTCCAGGAAGTCTTCCAGGGCCGCGCCGAAGTGCGCGAGACCTTCAAGGTACCGAAGATCGGCGTCATCGCCGGCTGCATGGTCACGGACGGGGTCATCCCCCGCGCCGCGAACGTGCGCCTGCTGCGCGACAACCGGGTCATCCTCGAAGGGAAGCTCGGCTCGCTGCGCCACTTCAAGAACGACGTGGCCGAAGTCCGTCAGGGCTTCGAGTGCGGCATCGGCATCGAGCGCTTCCAGGACTACAAGATCGGCGACATCATCGAGGCCTTCAAGACCGAGAAGCTCGAGGCCACGCTGGCCTGACCCCAGTTCCTCGGAGTTGGAAGTTCCTCGGAGTTCCTCGGGTGGCCCTGACGAGGAACCCCGAGGAACTCCAAGGAACCCTGAGCTACTCCGAGGAACCCGAGGAACTCCGAGGAACTCAACGTCATGATCGTCTGCGTTGCATTGTTCGAGCTGCAGATCGAGTACGCGCAGTCCCTCAAAGACAAACGGGCGGTCGTGAAGTCTCTTCGCGACCGCCTTCAGCACACCTTCCACTGCTCTGCCAACGAGGTCGCCCTCCAGGACGTGCATCAGCGCGCCCGGATGGCGATCTCGTTCGTCGCCGGCCGCACGGACTCGGCAGACTCATTGCTCGACAAGATCCAGCAGTACGTCGAAGGGCACAGCAATGCCGTGCTCGCCGGCTGGACCAGCGAGAAGCTCCACTTCGACGAGGACGCTGATTTATGAAGAAAACACGACGCACTTCCCGGGTCGGCGAGAACGTCCGCGACGCGCTCGTCCAGGTGCTCCGCACCGACGTCCGCGGCTTCGACCTCGGCTGGTCCTCGATCAGCGAGGTCGAGGTCAGCCCCGACCTCCACTACGCCCGCGTCTACGTCACCGGCCTGAAGGAAGAAGAGACCAAGGCCACGGTGGAGGAGCTGCGCCGCGTGGCCGGCCAGGTCCGCCACCACCTCGCCAAACGCATCCACCTGCGCTACACGCCGGAGCTCGATTTCCGCTACGACGAGACGGCCATGCGCGCGCTCCGCGTGGAGACGATTCTGCGCGAGGTGATGCCGCCGAAAGGGGAGGACGAGGAAACGCCTGAGGCGGAGGCTGGTGACGACGAGCAGGAGTCGTGAGTCGTTGCTCGTTGCTCGGCCGGGGGGACTTTTGGACTGACGGTATGTTTGCCGACGACGCTACATCACCCCAGCCGAGCAACGAGTAACCCGTCAACGCGTTTCACTCCTTCACGAACACGTTCGCCCTGTAGTACGCGAGCTCCCCGATCGACTCCTCGATATCGGCGAGGGCGCGATGGAGCTCCTGCTTCTCCGGCGACTTGTACTTGCCGCCGTACCACTCGTTGATCAGGACCTTGATCGAGCTGACGTCGACGACTTTGTAGTGCAGGAAGTCGTGGAGCTGAGGCATGTACTTGGCCAGGAAGCGTTTGTCCTGGCCGATGGAGTTGCCGCAGAGCGGCGCGGTGCGCGCGTAGCAGTACTTCTTCACGAAGGCCAGCGTCTGCTTCTCCGCCTCCGCGACCGTGACGCCTTCGCCGCGCACCCGGTCCAGCAGGCCGCTCTTTTTGTGCGTGCGGCGGTTCCAGCCGTCCATCCCCTCGAGCCGCGCCTCGCTGGTCTTGATCGCGAAGACAGGGCCGCGGTCGATGATCTCGAGGTCGTAGTTGGTGATGATCGTGGCGATCTCGAGAAGGGTGTCCTTCGCCGGATCGAGCCCGGTCATCTCACAGTCGACCCAGACCAGATACTTCTTGCTGCGTTTCGCCGATGCCATGGCGCGGCATTCTAGCGGACGCGGTCAGCCGTCACGTCGCGTGGCCGGTCCCTGCTTATAATTTCCGGATGCAGCGCATCGCCGCCCTTCTCGCCATCGTCTTCGTCGCCGCCACCGCGTCCGCGCAGGGCTACCGCGCCCGCGTCACGGAAGTGCACAACGGCCACACCATCACCGTGCGCGACATCGTCGGCCGGACGGAGCTCGTCCGCCTCGAGGGCGTCGAGTCGCCAGGGCGCTGGCGCCCCTTCGCCGCGAAGTCACGCGAGTCGCTGCGTGCACTCGTGAAGCACAAGCAGGTCACGATCATCCCCCGCTCCAATGACCGCGGCCGCGTCACCGCGACCGTCCTCATCGACGACCTCGACGTCGGCCTCGAACAGATCCGCCGCGGCTTGGCCTGGTACAACCGCGACACCGGCATCCGCGAATACGAGGACGCGGAAGCGGAGGCGGAACTGGAACGGCGCGGGGTGTGGTCGCGCGTCAGATGAGTCGCAGCCCGCGGATATCGCGGAAGTCCTCGGGATTCAGCGTCCAGACTGCGGCGTCTCGCGTCATTGCGCTGGCCGCGATGGCGAGGTCGATCTCGCGTCCACGAGCATGTGGTACTTGTCGATAGAGATTGGCGGCCAGGCTCGCTTCTTCAGCACCAAACGGAAAAGCGTGTTCGCGTGGGAAGAGCTCTTCCTGCACCGCCAACTCCTGCGCCAACCGTGGACCGCGCAGCCATTCGTACAACACGACTGTCGTAAGGTGCAGTCGTTCGCCCGCTTCGATCAGCTGTGTCAGACGTGGAAGAGAGCGGCGCGGTCCGCAAAGGGCGTCGATCAATGCAGACGTATCGACGAGGATCAACGCGACGTTCTCCGCGTGCCCTCACGTCCGCCGGCGCGACGGGCCGCTCGCACATCTTCGATCTCTTTCTTCACTTCGCTGAGCGGCCGCTGAGGAATGTTCGGCGTGAGATCGCGGATGACGCGAAGGAGCCGTTGCTTTTCCGTGTCGCTCAAACGGCCAACGCGGTCGTGATAGGCGCCGATCGCTTCACGAACGACTTCGCTCTTCGGCTTGCGCAGCTGGTCCGATGCCGACTGAAGACGTTCGATCGTTTCTTCGTCAAGCGTGAACGTCACCTTGCGTGCCATATCCAGGCAATACTACCGTAGCAGCCGGCTGATCATGGACGACGACGACCGCCTCTGTTCCAACTGCCGCGCCGCGCTGGCGCCGGAGGCGACGGAGTGCGCCGAGTGCGGGGTTTATGCGGGCGACCTGTACGACGAGCGGGTGCATCGTCCGAAGACGCGGGTGGCGCTGTTCGGGACGCTGCTGATTCTGGCGTTGATCGCGGGCGGTGCGGCGATCTGGTGGGACGAGCGCGACAAACTGCCCGAGCGCACGAAGACCGCGGCCGATGTGCCGCCGGTGCGCGTGGTCGGCGACCGTCCGGGCGGTGCGCGGCGCAGCAGGAATTCCAAAGTCAATGAGGCCGAGGCCATTCTGCTCGTGCGGCGGCACCTCGTGGCGACGACCGGCATCACGACCGACTGCGTCGCACTCCTCGGCCGCGGGTTCGCGCGCGGCGGCTACGTCGTCACGGCTCACGACAGCTGCACCAACACGCGCCTCGGGCGCTGGCGCGTGGACGGCAAGAGCGGCGACGTCGGCCGCGCTCGCTGAGTCGTACAATCGCGCATGCGCCGTTTCGTTTTTCTCCTCACGCTGCTGGTCTGCGTCACGCCCGCCCTCGCTCAGCGCGAGCTGCACTGGAACGCTCTCTCCGTCAAAGCCCGGCTCGATGCCTCGGGCGTGCTGCACGTCGACGAGCAGCAGGTGATGGTCTTCACCGGCGACTGGAACGGCGGCGAACGCCGCTTCGACATCCGGCCGCGCCAGGAGCTGACGCTGAAAGGCATCGGCCGTCTCGACGAGAACGGGCAGGAAGTCGCGCTCCAGCAGGGGAGTCTCGCATCCGTCGACCAGTACGACTGGAGCGAGCGCAATCTGCTGCGCTGGCGCAGCCGCGATCCGTCGTCGGCGCCGTTCGACAAGACCGCGCTGACGTACGTCCTCCATTACTCCATCTCCAATGTGCTGCGACGCGACGGGGACCATTACGTCCTCACCCACGATTTCGCATTCGCGGAGCGCGAGGGGTGGATCTACAACGTGGCGGTCGAGCTGACGCTCGATCCGGTCTGGCAGCCTGTGGAGAAGTTCGTCGGCACGTGGTCGCAGAAGTCGCTCGCGCCGGGACAGGGCTTCGTCGTGCGCGTCCCGCTGCGCTACACCGGCACAAATGCGCCCCTCGTCGACGCGGGTCCGGCAACGGCGGTGAAAGGGATGATTGCGGCGCTGCTGCTCGCGCCGCCGATGCTGTTCATCATCGCCATGCTGCGGGAGAAAATGCTGGGGCGCCTGGAGCGCCTGCGTCCGGACCAGATCACGCGCGCGTGGCTGCAGCAGAACGTGCTCGGTACGGATGCCGAGGTCATTGGCGCGCTGTGGGATGAAGACGTGGGTGCGCCGGAGGTATCGGCGCTGCTGGCGAGGATGGTGGCGGAGGAGAAGATCGCCAGCCGCGTCGAGCTCGGGGACATGAAGCTCACGCTGAAAGTGCCGCGCGACAGCCTGCACGGGTACGAGCGCGAGCTCGTCGACGGCTTGTTCGTCAGCGGCAATCACACTTCGACCGCCACGGTCCGCAATCACTACAAAGACAGAGGCTTCGATCCGGCGAAGCTCATCGCGGAGGGCGTGAAGGCCAAGGTCGAGAAGCGCCTGCCGCCGGACGAAGGGAAGAACGTCTGGCGATTCCTCCCCACCGCGCTCTGGCTCGCCTGCACGGCCGCCCTCGGCTACGTGGCCTTGACTCACGAACCGCTGCGCATGCCGGCCGTCTTCCTCTTCTTCGGCAGCCTGTTCGGATGCATCTTCGCGATCATCGGCCCGAACCACTGGCGTACGCGCAAACACCTCGGCGTCGGCTCCGCGCTGTTGCAGATGATTCCGGCGACGATCATCGTCGGCGTCGCGGCGTACGTGGTGCTCCGCTCCGCGAATCTCGGCTCGCCCGACTGGCCGATGGAGATGCAGCTCGCCGTGACCCTGGTCGCGCTCTGGATCTTCGCCACCGCCATCCACACGCTGTCGTCGCGCGAGAGCCGCGCGCGCATCGCCATGCGCAAGCTGCTCACCTCCGCGCGCGAATACTTTCGACTCGAGCTGCTGAAGCCCGATCCCGCGCTCGACGATGACTGGTTTCCGTACGTGCTCGCCTTCGGCCTGGACGACGAAGTTGGCCGCTGGTCCCGCCAGTTTTCGACCGCGGCGGCGACGTCCAGTCACACCTCGTCCAGCTTCGGCAGTTCGTCGGGCAGCTACTCTTCGTCCTCATCATCGTCCTCGTGGACGGGCGGCGGCGGAGGCTTCGGCGGTGCCGGCGCCACCGGCGCGTGGGGCGCAGCCGCGGCGGGCATGGCCGCCGGCGTGGCCAGTCCCAGCAGCTCCGGCGGGTCCTCCGGCGGGAGCAGCGGAGGAGGGAGCTCGTCGGGCGGCGGCGGTGGCGGCGGCTGGTAACCGCTGTCATCCCGAGCGTG
>DASVSV010000521.1:0-6468 GCA_036387915.1 Thermoanaerobaculia bacterium | reverse complement strand
GAAAGAGGACGCTCCGCGCATCTTCGAGAGCTTCTGGCCGAAGACACAGCCAACTCTTTCCTCTTTTTCCAAAGAGGACGCTTCGCGCATCTTGGAAAGCTTCTGCCCGAAGGCGCAGCCACCTCTTTCCTCTTTCCTCCTTCCTCTTTCCTCTTTGATCCCGAAATAGATGTTGACACCACCCGGTTCATGCATAAGTATTCGTGATGATGAATTTTTATTCAGGTGACGTCATGCGCAGGCGCGAGGAGATCCTCCGGATCGTTCGCGACACGGCCGTCCACTCTCAGGACGAGCTCTTGGCCGCGCTGCGCGCGAATGGCTTCACCGTCACCCAGCCCACGCTCTCCCGCGACCTGCGCGAGCTGGGGCTGATCAAGACTCCGAACGGCTACATCTCGAGCGAGACCATGGCCGTCGCGCCGGTGGCGACCTTCACGCCGCGCGCGACCGTCGAGCATCGGTTCGAGCAGCTCGTGCAGAACAGCGTCATCACCGCCGAAGCGGCGATGAACCTCGTGGTCATCAAGACCCCCGTGGCCGCGGCCCAGCCGCTGGCCAGCGCCATCGACGCAACCGCCATCGAAGATGCCATGGGCACCATCGGCGGCGACGACACGATCTTTGTCGCATTCCGCACCCCTGCCGCCGCCGCGGCTTTTGCCCGGCGAGTCCATGAAATCGCGGGCCTTGTCCCGCGACGCCGTACACGCGCCTAGGCGCGGCGACGGTTTTCGGAGCCACGACCATGAACAATGAACTGAACGCTACGGGTGTCACCCGCGTCGCCATCGCAGGCGCCACCGGCTATGCCGGCGCCGAGTTGCAGAAGATCCTCGCCCGCCACACGCACGCGGACGTCGTCGCGGCGTACTCGTCGGAGTCCTTCTCCGTCGCGGCGGTGCTCGAGGCCAAGCCGGACGTCGTCTTCCTGGCCACGCCGAACGAAGTGTCGGCCGAGGTGACGCCGGGGATTCTCGACGCGGGGATCAAGGTCATCGACCTCTCCGGCGCGTTCCGCCTCGGCGAGCCGACGCTCTACCCGTCGTGGTACGGCTTCAAGCACGCGCGTCCCGAGCTCCTCGCGGAGGCCGTGTACGGACTGCCGGAGTGGTGCAACGGCGAGCTGCGCAAGGCGCGCCTCATCGCCAATCCCGGCTGCTACCCGACCTCCGTCCTGCTCGCGCTGCGGCCGCTGACGTATCTCATCGACCGCGCGCAGCCGGTGATCGTCGACTCGAAGAGCGGCGTCTCCGGCGCGGGGAAGAAGGCCGACCTCGCGTACTCATTCACGGAGCTGTTCGGCAACTTCAAGGCCTACGGCGTCGGCACGCACCGCCACGAGCCGGAGATCCGCCAGGGGCTGCACCTCGGCGAGCGCACCACGCTCGTCTTCGTGCCGCACCTGATCCCGACGCCGCGCGGCATCTACTCGACCATGCACGTCGGCTTCACCGATCCCGTGACCGAGGAAGAGATGACCCGGCTTTATGCCGAGGCTTACGACCACCAGCCGTTCGTGAAGGTGCTGCCGGCCGGCAAGCTGCCGGAGATGAAGTCCGTCGTCAACACGCCCAACGCGGAGATCGGCTTCCAGCTGCTCCAGGGCGGACGGCGCGCGGTCATCGTCAGCGTCATCGACAACCTGCTGAAAGGCGCGGCCTCGCAGGCCGTGCAGAACTTCAACCGCATGCAGGGCTATGCGGAGACGGAGGGACTCCTGTGACCACGGTCATCAAGTTGGGCGGTTCGCTTCTCGACGACGCCGCGCGCCGTGACGGCGCGCTGCGCAAGATCGTCGCACGCTGGAACGCCGGCGAGGACCTCGTCCTCGTGCACGGCGGCGGCAGGCACATCGACGCGGCGCTGGCAGTGGCCGGCATCGCGAAGAAGACGCACGCCGGCCTGCGCATCACCGACGACGCGACGCTGAACATCGTCGTCTCCGTCCTCGGCGGCACGGTCAACAAGATGCTGGTCAGCGAGTTGACGAAGCTCGGCGTCCGCGCGGCCGGCATCTCCGGCTGCGACGGCGCGACGCTCGTCGCCGAGCAGCATCCGCCCATCGACGGCATCGACCTCGGTCACGTCGGCCAGATCACGCACGCCAACCGCGCACTTGTCTCGGCGATGCTCAACTACGGCACGCTGCCGGTCCTCTCGTCGATTGCGATGGGCGCGAACGGAGAGCTGTTCAACGTCAACGCCGACAGCGCCGCGGCCGCAATGGCCGTGGCCGTCGGCGCGAACGAACTGCTGTTCATCACCGACGTAGCCGGGCTGCTCGACAGCGACGGCAACGTCGTGCCGCGGCTCCGCGCCGCCGACGCCGAGACGTTCATCGGCAACGTCACCGGCGGCATGAAGCCGAAGCTGCAGGCCGCGCTCAGCGCCCTCACCTCGGGCGTCCGCGAGATCACCATCGGAGAAGAAGGAGGGACGACCCTTGTTGCTGCATGACGAATCCCCCACCGCCGTTCAGGCGCGCGAGGACGCTTTCCTCGTGCGCACGTATGCAAGGACACCGTTCCATCCGCGCGACGGCAAAGGCGCGCGTCTGTACGACGCGGACGGCCGCGCCTACTGGGACCTTCTCGGCGGCATCGCCGTGAACGTCCTCGGGCACAAGCACCCGAAGCTCATGAAGACCATGCGCGACGCCAGCAACTCGCTGCTGCACGTCTCGAATCTCTACTATCACCCCGCCCAGGGCATCCTCGGCGAGAAGCTCGTGCGCGCCGCGGGACTGAACCGGGCGTTCTTCTGCAACAGCGGCACGGAAGCCAACGAGGCGGCGCTGAAGTTCGCCCGTCTCGCCACCAGGAAGACGAAGCTGGTCGCGCTCGTGGAGTCGTTCCACGGCCGCACCCTCGGCTCGCTGTCGCTGACGGGACACGACGCCTATCGCGAGCCGTTCGCGCCGCTCGTGCCGGGCGTGAGCTTCGTCGACGCGAATGACGTCGCCGCGCTCGAAGCGGCGGTCGACGGTGAGACGGCGGCGATCTTCCTCGAGCCGGTCATGGGCGAGGGAGGCATCATCCCGCTCACCGACGATTTCCTGATCGCCGCACGCCGCATCGCCGACCTGCACGGCGCACTGCTCGTGCTCGACGAAATCCAGTGCGGCCTCGGACGCACCGGGCACATGTTCGCGTTCCAGAAGAGCGGAATCGTTCCTGACATCGTCACGCTGGCCAAGCCGCTCGGCGGCGGACTGCCGCTCGGCGCGGTGCTGACCGGCGACGCCGTCGAAGGCGTCGTGAAGCCCGGACATCACGGCACGACGTTCGGCGGCAATCCCGTCGCATGCCGTCTCGGCGCCGTCGTCTTCGACGAAACGGAAAAGCTCCTGCCGCACATCAACGCCCTCGGCGAGTGGTTCGGCGGAGAGCTGCGCAAGATGGCCAACGTCGTCGAAGTCCGCGGCTCCGGCCTGATGTGGGGCATCGAGCTCGATCGTCCGGCGTCGCCTGTCGCGCGCGAGCTGCTCGAGCACGGCTTCGTCGTCGGCACCGCGCGCGACAAGGTCCTGCGCCTGCTGCCGCCGTACATCGTCCCGAAGAAAGCACTCATCGAATTCATGGACACGCTCACGCTGGTCCTGTCCGGTCACAAGGAGAAAGCAGCTTGAAAAAAGTAGCCCTGGCGTATTCGGGAGGTCTCGACACCTCCATCATCATTTCCTGGCTGAAGGAGAACTACGGCTGCGAAGTGGTCGCGGTCGCGGTCGACGTCGGTCAGGCCGAGGAGACCACGGGGCTGGCGCAGAAGGCGTACAGCACCGGTGCCATCGACTTCCATCTCGTCGACGCGAAAGAAGAATTCGCGGCGGACTTTCTCTTCCCCGTGCTGAAGGCCGGCGCGATCTACGAGCGCGACTACCTCCTCGGCACGTCCACGGCCCGTCCGCTCATCGCCCGCAAGCAGGTCGAGATCGCGCTGGCCACCGGCTGCGACGCGCTCGCGCACGGCTGCACGGGCAAAGGCAATGACCAGGTCCGCTTCGAGCTCGCCTATCAGGCGCTCGCGCCGGAGCTGAAGATCGTCGCGCCGTGGCGCGAGTGGGACATCGTCTCGCGTGAAGACGCCATCGACTACGCCTCGGAGCGCGGCATCCCCGTGCCGGTGACGAAGAAAGACCCGTACTCGCGCGACCGCAATCTCTGGCACCTCTCGCACGAGGGCGGCCCGCTCGAGGACCCGATGTTCGAGCCGGAAGCGTCGATGTTCAAGCTGAGCGTCGACCCGATGGACGCGCCGGACACGCCGGAGAAAGTCACCATCGACTTCGAGTCGGGCGTGCCTGTCGCGGTGAACGGCGTGCGCCTCTCGCCGGCGAAGCTCGTGCAGACGCTGAACGAGATCGGCGGACGCCACGGCGTCGGCCGCGCCGACATCGTCGAGAACCGCCTGATCGGCATCAAGTCGCGTGGCGTCTACGAGACGCCGGGCGGCACGATCCTCGTCAACGCGCTGAAGTCGCTCGAGTCGATCATCCTCGACCGCGACTCCGCGCACGAGAAGGAGCGCATCGCCACGCGTTACGCGGAACTGGTCTACAACGGCCTCTGGTTCGCGCCGCTGCGCGAGGCCTTCGACGCGTTCGTCAATGTGTTGACCGAAAAGATCACCGGCTCCGTGACCATGAAGCTCTTCAAAGGCAACGCGATCGCGGTCGGACGCAAGTCGCCGCACTCGCTCTACCAGCAGAGCCTGGCCTCGTTCGACATGACCGGCTACGACGTCACCGATTCCGCGGGCTTCATCCGCCTGTACGGCCTGCAGCTCCGCGGCAGCAAGCGCCTCTCGCCGATGGACGTCGAGACGGTGCAGAGTGCAAATGGAGGATGGGCCAAGAAATGACGATGTGGGGGGGCCGTTTCAGTGAGGGTCCGGCGACGCTGCTGCGCGCGCTGAACGATTCCTTCGCCTTCGACCGCGAGCTGTTCGCGGAAGACGTCGAAGGGTCGATCGCGTGGGCGCACGAGCTGGCGCGCGCGGGCGTGCTCTCCTCCGAGGAGGAGAGCGCGCTCGTCGGCGCGCTCGTCGCGCTGACGCTTGTCGACAGTGACGCCGAAGACGTGCACTCGTACGTCGAGGCCTCGCTGCGCGAACGCGTCGGCGCGCTCGCCGGAAAACTCCACACCGGCCGCTCGCGCAACGACCAGGTCGCGACCGATCTCAAGCTCTGGCTGAAAAAAGCGTGCGCCGATTTCAACGCGCTGGCGACGGAGCTCGCACGCGCATTGGCGCGGAAGGCGTCCGAGCACGCGTCGACGCCGATGCCCGGCTACACCCACCTCAAGCAGGCCGAGCCCGTGACGTTCGGTCACTGGTGCCTGGCCTACGTCGAGATGCTGCGCCGCGACTTGTCGCGCATGCGCGACGCCCGCTCGCGGGGCGACGAATGTCCCCTCGGCAGCGGCGCGCTGGCCGGCACTCCGCTGGCCATCGACCGCGAGCGCCTCGCGCACTCGCTCGGCTTCGCCCGCGCGACCGCGAACTCGCTCGACGGCGTCTCCGATCGCGACTTCGCGGCGGAGTATCTGTTCGCCGCCACGCTGACGCTCACGCATCTCTCGCGTCTGGCCGAGGATTTGATTTTCTTCACCTCGGACGAGGCGGGTTACGCCGAATTGCCGGATGCGTGGGCCACGGGCTCGTCGCGGATGCCGCAGAAGAAAAACCCCGACGTGCTCGAGCTCACGCGTGGCTACGCCGCGCGCTCGCTCGGCGAGCTGACCGGCTTTCTCGCGCTGCTCAAGGGCCTGCCGCTCGCGTACAACAAAGACCTGCAGCTCGACAAAGAGCCGCTGTTCCGCACGCGTGCGTTGCTCGCGGTGCTGCTGCCCGCGCTGACCGCGCTGATCGCGGGAGTGAAGATTCACGACAGGATGTCGGCCGCGGCGTCCAGTCACCTGCTGCTCGCTACCGACGCGGCGGACGAGCTGGCGGCGAAAGGCATCCCCTTCCGGGAGGCACACGACATCGTGTCGCGCGAGGGACAGCATTCGCTGAACAGCGTCGAGACCGTGCTCGCGAAAAAGAACGTGTTCGGCGGCACCTCCCCCGCCCGTGTCGCCGCGGCCGCGAAGGCCGCACTGGAGACCCTGTAGCCAATGAAACTGAACGTTAAATTACCGAGGGGCTTCGCCGCCTCCGGCGTCCGCGCCGGCATCCGCAAGAAGCGGCCCGACCTCGGTCTCATCGTCGCTCCCGACGGTGCGACGGCGGCTGCCGTCTTCACGCAGAACAAATTTCAGGCTGCGCCGGTCACGCTCTCGCGCGCCGCGCTGAAGAAGAGCGGCGGACGCGTGAAGGCGGTCGTCGTCAACGCCGGCTGCGCGAACGCGGTCACCGGCAAAGACGGTCTCGACGCCGCGAAGCGCGTCCGCACGCGCGCATCCGAACTGCTGCAGTGCAACGAGGAGGAGATCTTTCTCGCGTCGACGGGGGTCATCGGCGTTG
>DASVSV010000520.1:0-6545 GCA_036387915.1 Thermoanaerobaculia bacterium | reverse complement strand
ATCCTCGCGCCGGCGGCGACGTACTCTTCGTCGCTGAAGCCGCTGCCGGTGCCGGCGCCCTGCTGCACGAGGACCTGATGGCCGTCGGCGGTGAGGTCGCGGGCGCCGCCGGGCGTCATGCCCACGCGATATTCATTGTTCTTGATTTCGGTCGGTACGCCGATCCGCATGTTGGTGAGTCTCCCGTCTGCTGAAGATTCTTCGCGCGGGGGCGCGCGTCAGCGGACGGGATTGTAATGTAGGGCGGGCCTCAGCCCGCCCCACAAAAAATCGGCGTCAATACTTAATGCCGCGCGCTGCGGCGGCGCGAGGTGGGTGGCGGCGGAGGAGGCACGTCGAACTTGTCCGGGGCCACGTAGTGCGCGGCGGCCAGCGCGTCCACGATTCCCCAGCCGGTCTCGAAATCCCATCCCGGCTCCGCGGTGTCGCGCGCGGTGAGCTCGAGGATGTGCGCGATCTCGCTGGCCTTCAGTTGCGGCTTGAGCGCGACCATCATCGCGGCAACGGCGGCCACGTGCGGCGCCGCCATCGACGTGCCGCTGAGGCGTCCATACTTTGCGAACTCGAACGACGCCACGGCGGGCTCGGAGCGGCGGCGCAGGATCTCGCCGTCTTCGTACGTCACGCCGATGGTGAGCGGGAACGCGTAGCCTTCCCAGGTGTCGTTCTTCGGCCAGAGGGTCCACGGCTTGAGCGGCGCGCCGGGCTCGTTGTCGGCGATGATCACCGCCGCCGCGCCGGCTTCTTTCGCGTAACGCGATTTCTCGCGGAACTCGAGCGTGCCGCGCGAGATGAGGGCGATGTTGTTCTTCACGGACGCCGGAAAGTCCTGCGGATTGCCGAGACCGCAGTAGACGATCTTGCCGGTGACCTGCGCTTTCGGCGAGCCGATGACGCCGAGGCTCGCGAACGTGTCGTCGCTGATGACGATGTCGGAGGCTTCCTTGAATCCTTCGAGGAACGCCGACTCGACCATCACACCCGGTGCGACGACCGGCATGTTCAGGCCCCAGCTCGAAAAATCGGCGCGCTTGCCGTCTTCGCCGACGGCGCCGACGGCGATCACGCCCGGATAGACCGCCGGGTAGTCGAGAAATGCCGCACCACGATTCCCCGCCGCCGCCACGAGGATCACTCCCTCGGCCAGCGAGCGCTTGACGGCTTCTTCCTCGAGATGTCCGCCCTGAACCGCGGAGCCGAGGGACATGTTGACGACCCAGCGTCCGCCGAGCTCGCGCTGTTTGGTGATCACCCAGTCGAGCGCCGCCGCGATCCAGACGTCGTCGCCTTTGCCGGTCTGGTCGAGCGCCTTCACGGCCCAGAGCTTCACTCCCGGTGCGACGCCGACGACGCCGAAGGCGTTGTTCGCGGCGGCGATGGTGCCGGCGACGTGCGTGCCGTGCGTGTTGTCATCGGCCGGCGGCTTGCCCGGATCGAAGACGTTGTAGCCGCCCGCATAGGCGGCCTTGAGGTCGGGATGATTGAGGTCCAGTCCGGTGTCGATGACGACGACGTTCACGCCCTCGCCCCGCGTCACCGGCCAGACCGCGGCCGCACGGATGATCGGCACGCCCCACGGCGTGATCTGTTTGTCGAAATTCTCGAGGTGCACCGGCGCGAAGTCTTCGGCGACCTGCGACGCGTAACGCGGCACGGCCGGGTCGACGGATTCCACGCCCGCGGTCTCGCGCAGCGCCGCCGCTTCCGCGGCCGTGAGCTCGGCGGCGAAGCCGTCGAGATTCGCAAACGTGCGCACGCGCATGGCGCGCTCGCCCGCGGCGTTCGTCCCGACGCGCTGCAGCACCGCGCGCGGCGAGCCTTTGGTGGCGATGGTGTAGCGCTGCCGCGCCTCCTGTGCGAACGCGGAGGTCGCGAGGAGGGCGGCAGCGAGAACAGCGAGTACGCGATTGAACATGGTCATGGTCTTAGCGGCGCACGTAGCGGCGGCCGGTACGCGCGGGCAGCGTCCAGCCGATGTCCATCATCTGGTAGAGCGAAAGGTCCAGTGAATCGCGGAGGTCGGAGTTGACGCTCGGCTCCATCAAAAGATTCGGACTGGCGACCGTGTCCCAGTGGTAAATCGACGAGCCGCCCTCGAATTCGCACGGTGCATAGAGCCGGACATAGCCCGGCCGCGTCGCCCCGGCGAGAAGGCTGCCGTCGCGCGTCAGCGTAGCGGTCACCGTGGCGCTGGCGACTTGATCGCGAATGGCCTTGCCATCAGCCTGCGTTACGCTGACGATCGGAATGCGGACGTTCGGCTCGCTTCCACCCATTGAAGGTGGAGCGGAGCAGGTGCTCGCGCGGTTGTCCGCCAGGATCACGCCGATCGCCCCCGCCGCTTGCGCCATCAGTGCTTTCTCCGCAAACGTGCACGTGCCGCGATCGACAAGGGCGATCTTGCCGCTCACGTCATTCGCATTGACGTAGGTCGTGCAGCCGTCGGTCGCCGTGGGACCTTCGTCATTCATGGCGTCGAAGGCGGGAACGACAGAGCCGGCTATGGTGGCGCGGTTGACGGGCGGCCCGAAGCTGGCGGTGCCAAACTGGTAATTTCGAGCGGGCGACGGCTCGGTGATGGTGAGCGTCGTAAGTGGCTCGAGCACGGTCGGTGCTTTTGCGGTTACGTTCGGACCGGACCATACGAGGTTACCCGTGTTGGTGCGCGAGACTCGGCGCTCCTCCGACGTCATCTGATCCCAGCGGCGGCCGGCAGTGATGTCGTAGACGTGAAGGTCGTAAACACTCGGACGGTTCTGAACGAAATCGGGCTGGCTGTACCCGGACATACCAAGGCCGTGTCCGATCTCGTGCAGCGCGACGCTGAAGAGCCAGGTGTCGGTGTCCTCCTCGCCATCGAATCCGTAGTACCAGCCGCGATCGCCGAGGCAGGTCGCGCCGTCGAGGGCAAGGTTGAACGTCGTGGCGATGTCGTCGTCGGTCGATTTGAGATCGACACCGGCCAGCTTGTTGGCGAGCGCCGCCGGATACCAGACATCCTGTCGCGGAGCGCCAGGAAAGTTGGCGTGCCACGAGCTCGCAGACGCCTGCGCCAGCACGACACCGGCGTCATCACACGGCAGTGTGGCGAAGTTCGCGCGTACGCGAATGTCGACGTTCGTGTCGAGCGTCGTGCTCCAGCGATCCGCGGCGCGCTGCAGAATGATCAGGCGCTGCTGTCCGAGGGTGGTGCCTTCGTTGCCGCCGACCGGCGCGGCCGGCGTCGGGTCGTTGAAGCCGACGTTCGCGGCGTCGCGATTGAGGATGATGATGCGGCCCGTGCCGGCGAACGCGTTGGTCGCGAGCAGCAGGAGGATTCCGGGGAGGAGGAGACGACGCGTCATTTCTTGGCCGCTCCCTTGTTCACGACCGGCTTCTCGAAGAAGAGGCGTGCCGCTTCTTCGGTGTCGACGCAGGCTTTGACGAGCTTTCCGTCGTCCCCGATGCGGGCGATCACGACTTCGACGGCGAAGCCATCGACGGTGAGGCCGTTCTCGTTTTCGGTGACGACGCCCGGCGCGCGCGCGAACAGCTCGCGCAGATCGAGGCGCTCCTCGGCGCGAGGCGGCACCGTAACGTCACGCGCGCCGGCGACGACGGCGGAGAGTGTGAGAACAGCAGCAACGGCAAACCGGCGTGGCGACATCATTCCTCCTGGAGTGTGGTGACTATTTCTTGCGGCGCGTGACGAAGCGGCGGCCGGTGCGGCCCGGCGGCTCGGGATTGAACGCTTGCGGCGCGAGCATCTTCGCCGCGGCGAACAAGTCGATCTGACCGTAGCCGTGCATGTTGTCCTTGCCCGGGGGGCCGAGATCCTTCGCGGTGGCGATGAGCGCGTCGACGATGTTGTCCGGCGTCGCATTCGGCGCGAGCGCCCAGAGCAGCGCCACCGCGCCGGCGACGTGCGGTGACGACATCGACGTGCCGCTCTTGCCGCTGTAGTCGTCCGGCTCGAAGCCGATCGTGATCGTGCCGCTGCCCGCGGCCACGAGCGCCTCGCCGTCGGCGAGCGACATTCCGACGCCGACCGGCCAGACCTCGTCCTTGGTGGTCGGATCTGCCGGGTCGATGAGCGTGAACGAGTACGCGCTGTCGTCCTTGTTGAAGATGATCACGCCGGTGGCGCCGGCCTGCATCGCGCGGCGCGTCTTGGTGGCGAACGTGTCGCCCCCGCGCTTGATCAGCGCGATCTTCCCCTGCACGGCGGAGGTGAAGTCTTTCGCTTCGCCGAGGCCGCAGTAGACGTACTGGCCGGCGAGGGACGCGAGCTTCGAGCCGACCATCGGCTTCGCGGTCGCGACCACGTTGCCCTTCTGCACGAACGAGATCACGGACGTGCCGGTGAGCACGGTCGAGACGACGCGCACGCCCGGCGCGACGAAGTCGACTTCCGGACCCTGATTCGAGAACGTGGCCAGGGCCTGCACTTCGTCGGTGGCGCCGACGCTGATGATGCCGGGATACGCGGCCGGAAAGGCGACCGGCGCGGGGATGGTGGAGGTGGAGGAGTTGCCCGTCGCGGCGACGATGGCCAGGCCGGCGGCAACGCCGCGGGCGAAGGCTTCGCGCTCGAGGTCGCTCGATTCCTCTCCGCCGAGGGAGAGGTTGACGACCCACTGTCCGCCGAGCTCCTTCTTCTTTGCGATGACCCAGTCCAGACCTTCGATGACGTCTTCGCTGGTGATGTCGCCCGCGTCGGACGCGACCTTCACGCCCCAGAGGCGGATGCCGGGCGCGACGCCGACGACGCCGAAGTTGTTGTCGGCCGCGGCGATGATGCCGGAGACGTGCGTGCCGTGTCCGACCGCGTCGAGCGCGGTGGCGTTGGCCTTGGCGGTGTTGGTGCCGCCGGCCCATGCCGGGGCCAGGTCGGGATGGCGGTAGTCGACGCCGGAGTCGATCACTGCGACGTTCACGAACGCGGACCGGCGTCCGGCCCATGCTTCCGGCGCGCGCACCTGCGCGATGCCGTAGGGCACGGTCTGGCGGCCGGGAGTGGAGACGGCGAGGAGCTCGCGCGCCACGACCGGCTCGATCCACCGCACGTCCGCTGACTGCCGCAACGCCGCCACTTCACTGGCGGTGAGGTCGGCCGCGAAGCCGTTCACGGCGGAGAAGCTGTGGACGCGCCGCTCGCCCGGCTCGCGCAGTTCCTGCGCCAGCGAACCGACGGAAGTGGTGCGGGCGGGATGCCTGGTAGCAACGAGATAGCGCTGCGTCTCGCTTGCGAGCGCAGCAGTGGTGACGAACAGAACGAGGGCCACGAGGGCAGTGCGCTTCATAGTTCTCCGGATCCGGCGGTATGGACGAGCAAAAGACTAGCATCTAATAACAAATTCCGACAGTGACGAAACGTCTGATAAGGTACGGCGCCTATGTCGAACGAGATGACGGACTGGAAAGCGAACCTGATCACCGACGCGCGGGGCATCGCGGAGATGTTGCGCGACACGAAAACGATCGCCGTGCTCGGCATCAAGCCGGAGTCGCACGCCTCGCAGGCCGCGCACTACGTCCCGGCGCACATGCTGGCCGAGGGCTACGAGATCATCCCGGTCCCCACGTACTACCCGGAAATCACGGAGATCTTCGGCAAGCCGGTCTTCCGCACGCTGGCCGCGGTCGGACGTCCGATCGACATGGTGAATGTGTTCCGCCGCCCGAGCGACATCCCGCCGCACGTCGACGACATCATCGCGGCGAAGCCAAAGTACGTCTGGTTCCAGCTCGGCATCCGCAACGACGAGGCCGCGCAGCGGCTGGCCGAAGCAGGAATCAAAGTCGTGCAGGACCGCTGTCTGATGGTGGAAGAGGGCCGCGTCCGCCGCTGAGGCGCGGTCGTCGAGTTGCGAAAGGGATACGACGGGAGGCCTCCGGCGGGCCGGTACGACCGGCAGCGCTGCTCGGCCTAGCCTGACTGCACGCCTGCCTCGAAACACGTGTTTGCGCGAAGAGTGGGCCTACTAAGCGCTGCCGGTCGTACCGGCCCGCCGGAGGCCCCTCGTCGTTCCGTGTCGCTATCGGCATGATCGTCGCGTGAAGGGCGGTGAACGTGGTAGCGCGGCGGCTCGACTTTCCTCCTTACTCTCTTTATGAGAAGCGCACCGGTGCCGGGACGCCGGTGGTGCTGCTGCACGGGCTCAGTGGCTCGTCGCGATGGTGGTCGCGCAACGTCGACGCGCTGGCGGAGCGTCATCTCGTGGCCGCGGTCGACCTGATCGGCTTCGGCCGCAATCGCCGTTTTTCCGGTCTTCCTCTCCTCCTTCCTACTTTCTCCGAGGTGACGGCGGTGCTGGCTCGGTGGCTGGAGACGTTCGGGGAGCCGGTGCATCTGGTGGGGCATTCGATGGGAGGGCAGATCGCGATCGAGCTGGCGGCGGAGCGGCCGGACCTGGTGCGGTCGCTGGTGCTCGTCAACGCGGCCGGGATGCCGTTCCGTTTCGATCCGCGTCCGCACGTGCGCGCGGTGCCGAAGCCGCCGTACGGAGGTCCGGGAATCGCGCGTGTGCTCGTGCCCGACTTTTTTCGCGCCGGACCGTCGTCGG
>DASVSV010000519.1:0-2539 GCA_036387915.1 Thermoanaerobaculia bacterium | reverse complement strand
CGTAGCCATCATCGGCTCGGCCTCGGTGGTGGCGAAGAGGCGGTCGAAGCGGAGCACCATCACCGTGCGGTCGTCGTCCGCGGGGCGTGTTCCGGAATGCCGCGCGACGGCGTCGAGGATGGTGTCGCGCAGCGCGGAGGGGGAGCGGTCCTGCTGCGCGGAGAGCAGCGCTTCGAGTTGGTCGAAGCCGAGCGGGTCGCCGTTCTCGTCCTGCGCCTCGACGATGCCGTCGGAGAGATAGACGATCGAGTCGCCTTCCTGCAGCGGCACTTCCACGGTGCGTGTGAGGATCGTGCTCTTCACGCCGAGGGGGAGCGACGGGCCTTCGATGGAGATCGGTGCGCCGCCGTCGTTGCGCAGCAGGTAGGGGTAGAGATGGCCGGCGTTGGTGTGGCGGATGGTGCCGCGCTCGAGGTCGAAGATCGTGAAGGCCAGGGTCATGAACGCGCGGCGCTCGGTCGAGCGGAACACGAGCTCGTTCAGGCGATGGAAGAGCGACGTCTCGTCGGCGCCTTCTTCGACGAGCGTCGTGATCGCGGCCTTGACCATCGCCATGACCAGCCCGGTCGAGAGTCCGTGTCCCGACACGTCGCCGATGGCCACGGCCAGGCGCGTCTTGTCGATGTTGAAGACGTCGTAGTAGTCGCCGCCGATGGAGGTGGTCGGCTCGAAGTGCGCGGAGAACGAGACGCCGCGGAACTTCGGCCCTTCCTTCGGCAGGAGGTTGCGCTGGATGGTCGCGGCGATCTCGATCTCGCTCTGCAGCCGCTCCTTCTCCGAGACGCTGGCCAGCAGCGAGGCGATGGAGGCGGTCATGCTGTCGAACGACTGGGCCATGGCGCCGAGCTGGTTGTGCCGCTTCATCCTGATGCGGTACGTGAAGTCGCCGCGCTCGACGGCGCGGGTCCCCTTCTCGATGCGGTTCACGGCGCGGGAGATGGAGAAGATCAGCACGCTCGCGAACAGCGCCGCGATGGCGTACATGATCATCAGCATCGCCGCCAGGGTCATGATCACGGTCAGGAGGATGTCGAAGTAGCGGCCGCCCGACGGGCCGAAGTAGTAGTTGAGGAGGTTACGCGGCGGGTTGGCGATCAGCGTGAAGAGGCGCTGGTCGGGCTCGGAGACGCCGTCGTCCCAGCGCGTGATCTCGACGATGTCCCCCCAGATGATCTTCGCGCCGAAGTTGCCGGCCAGGACAGACTTGATCTCGTCGTTCCCCTGGATGTTGATGCCGTCGCCGCTCTTCGTCTCGGCCCGGGCCATGCGCACGACCATGCGTGATTTCTCGAAGAGCTGGTCGGTCCAGGCCTTGTCCATCGGCTGCACGAGGACGATGCCGCGTGTCTGCCCGTCGTCGAGCGGGAACTGCCGCGCGGCCACGAGCAGCGGCGCGCCGTTGCGGTCGACCACGCCGCTGTAGCTCTTGGTGCGCAGCCATGCCGGGAGCTTTGCGCCCGAGGGGCGGCCGGTGTCGTAGAGCTCGAGGTTCGGCAGGGCGCCGGCGATGCGCCGTCCGGTGGAGGCGTACTCGATGGCCCACGTCTCCATCTGGCCGAGGGTGGCCTGGCGCTCGCCGCGGAGCGCGGCCTGGGTCATGACGGCGGCGAACATGTAGACCACCGTCAGCAGGAGGATGGTCATCAGGAAGAACGGCATGACCCCGACCAGGAGGTAGCTGAGGAAGAGGCGGCGCCCGACGGTCCAGAAGAGCTGGCGCAGCATCCACCGCGTGGCCACGGCGAAGCCGTAGAGGGTGAGACCGATGACCAGCAGCCAGGCCAGGAAGGAGAAAAGGCCGAGGAAACCGATGCTGCGGTCGAATCGCTCGAGGAAGTTGTCGAGCTGCTCGAGACCGACGATCGTGGCGATTCCTGCCAGCCAGACGAGAAACGCCGGCGAGAGGCGACGCCGTTTCTGAACGGGCTGAACGTCCATCGGATTCATGATGACACACGGCGCTCCACGCACCGGCTGCATCTCTCATTACGACGATTCGGCCGCGGGGTTGCGGAATTCCTTACGGCTACGCCGTGTCTATGGCGGGCAGGTCCATGAAGCACGTCTCCGTTGCCGTCCTCCTCGCTCTCGCTCTCTTCGCGCGCAGCGCCTCGGCAGCGTGTGTGAATCGTTTCGTGGTCCGCACGGAACGTCCGCTCCAGATCGTCACGCTGCTCACCGGCATGCTGACGTTCCAGGAGGCGCAGGAGCTCGCCGGCGCGATCGCCAAAAAGCAGGCGCCGCCGCTGGAGTGGGTGCGCGAAGACGGCAAGTCCGTGGCGAAGCAGTACGGCGACCTGAAGGTGGTCCGCCCGATGCCCGTCGGCTGCGACGGCAAAAAGTCGGGCGTGGTGATCGTGGCCAGCTTCGGCTCGACCATCCCGCCGGCGAAGAAGATGTTCGTCAAGCTCAACCCCGATACGACCGTCACGTTCGAAGCGCAGAGCGAGTAACGCTCGGCGCGGTCACGGACGGGGACGACGAGGAGGCGTCCGGCGGGCCGGTACGACCGGCAGCGCTTAGTAGGCCCACTCTTCGC
>DASVSV010000518.1:0-10874 GCA_036387915.1 Thermoanaerobaculia bacterium | reverse complement strand
CATGTGCCGCCTCAGGATCGCGGCCTTCTCCTCGGTGCTGAACTGACGACGCTTCCTCTTTGCTTCTGCCACGACGGCTCTCCTTGCCACGTACAAAACGCGGCCGTTGGTCCGTCATGTTCCGGCCGAAGCAGTACACCCCGAGGCGCGGACGCCCTGCTCGGAGGACATGACGACACGCTGCTGGTGATCGACGAGAGCGGGATTCCGAAGAAGGGGAAGCATTCGGCGGGAGTGGCGCGTCAGTACTGCGGGCAGCTCGGCAAAGTGGAGAACTGTCAGGTCGGGGTGTATGGAGCGCTTGCCCACCGCGAGAAGGTGACGCTGACCGATGCCCGTCTTTTCCTTCCGCGGGAGTGGACGAACGATCCGGAGCGGTGCCGGCGAGCGGGGATTCCCGAGGCGATCTGGAAGACACCGCAAACCAAGTTCGATCTGGCGCTCGAGATCGTCATCCAGGCGGCCGAGGAGGGAATCCGTTTCAAGTGGGTCTCGGCAGATGGAGCGTACGGCGAGAACGCATTCCTGCTACCGCTGGACGATGCCAGGTTGCAGTTCATGGTGGATGTGCATTGCGATCACCTGGTCTGGTTCGAGCCCCCAGAGGGCGAAGGGAGCCAACGGCGGCGAGTGGATGAATGGGTGGCCGAGCAGCCGGCCACCGCTTGGCAGGAGGTCACCACCCGAGAAGGCACGCGCGGAGCGATCCGCTACGAGGTGCTGCACGCCCGCGTGTGGATCGACGCTGGCCGGAAACAGCCGCCACGGCTGTGGCATCTGCTCGTGCGGCGTGAGATCGATACGCCTCGCAAGATCAAGTACACCTTGAGCAACGCTCCAGCCGACACGCCGCTCGAACAGTTGTCCTATATCCAGGGACAGCGATACTGGGTCGAGCGCGCGCTGCAGGATGCGAAGAGCCACTCGGGACTCGGCGATTACCAGGTGCGTGGCTGGCTTGGATGGCACCACCACATGGCCATCGTGCTCATGGCGATGTTGTTCATGCTCGAAGAGCGGGTGCGTCTTGGCGTCAGCGCGCCGATGCTCAGTACGGCCGACATCGAGAAGGTACTCAAGCACTACCTGCCGCGCCGGGATGCTTCGGAGAAAGAGCTCTTCCGGCTGCTACAGGAAAGTCACGTTCGAAGAGAACGCGCGACGGCTTCTCACCGCAAGCGATCTTCGCCCAATCTGACAAAGTCGAATTAGCTAGCGGCAGGCAGATTTGCTAAGCCGCGGCCGCTCGCGAACGCACCCCTCACCCCGCCGCCACCCGCGCCACCTTGAAGACATCCATCGGCATGGCCCGATGCAGCCGCCACATGATCGCCATCGGCTTTTCGCCAGTGTGGCTGACGTAAGTCGCAGGGCCGAGGAAGGTGAAGGGTTGGGTGCGGCCCCAGGCGTCTTTGTTCGAGGGGCGGACGAGGAGCATGACGTGGCTGCCGCGTTGGCTGTGGTGGATATAGCGCTGGCCGGTTGGGGAGCCGGGGCGGATCGTCGACTGCGATTCCCAGTGGAAGAGGTCGGGGGCGATGGCGTAGTCGCGGTAGCGGGTGCTGGGGGAGTAGTACTTTTCGCTCTTCTCCAGGGTGATGAAGAAGTAGTCGGTGTTGGTCTCCGGGTGCCAGAACGGGCCTTCGCGGTGCGAGAACGGCTTGGCGACTGTCGAGCGGCCGAGGGCGGCGAGGACTTCGTCGCGGGTATAGCGTGCGTGCAGCGCGAGCGGGACGTCGGCGAAGGCGGCGTCGCGCACGGCCTCGGCGATGGGGAAGGTCTGGTGCTCGGCGCGGTCTTCGAGGACGTCGAGGAGTTGCAGCAGTTCGGTGCGCGCGGCGGTGGAGCGGGCGAGCGCGCGCAGGGCGGCGTCGAAGTCGCGTTCGTCGGGGGTGAGGGTCAGGACGAAGCCTTCGACGATGCGGCGCTCGCGCGTGGAGAGGGTGTTGGACGACACCGCGTCGCGCGACAGCAACGCGCGTAGAAATGCGAGCCGCTCGGGATCGTCAAGGTGCAGCAGGCGCGACGCGCCGAGGAGCAGACGATCGTCGTCGCTCGGTGGCGCGTCGGCAATCATCACTGCCTTTCCGGCTGTGTACTGGAGCAGGCCGGCCTCGCGCTGGAGGCGCGTCCATGACCAGCCGCGCGAGCGGTAGACGTCTTCGAGATCGATCGCTGCCGCGCTGATGAATTCGAGGAGGGTCACGGGGCGGCCGATCGACTGCAACTCGCGCACGAGCGTGGCGAAGCGTGAGCCTATCGCTTCTTTCAGGTTGTCGAGCACCACCTGACGCGCAACGCGGTCGAGCTGGATCGAGCAGCCAGCGGGGAGCAGCGGGAAGCCGTTCTCGACCTGTTTCACGACCTCGGCGCGCGTGGCGCCGGTGATGGCGCGGTAGCGGAGATCGAAGCGGAAGTTGCGGTTGGCGTTGCCGATGAAGTCGAGGACGGTCAGGCAGTCTTTGTCGTTCGTGCGGCGCAGGCCGCGGCCGAGTTGCTGGAGAAACACGGTCGCGCTTTCGGTCGGGCGCAGGAAGAGCACCGTGTCGATCTCCGGCACGTCGACGCCTTCGTTGAAAAGGTCCACGGCGAAGATGCAATTGACCTCTCTCGCTTTGAGTTTGCGTAGCGCGTCATCACGTTCGACGCTGGTGCTGTCGGCGGAGACGTGCAGCGACGGGATGCCGGCGTCGTTGAAACGGCGGACCATGTAGCGGGCGTGCTCGATGCCGACGCAGAAACCGAGGGCTCGCATCGTGTGGACCTTCGTCACCTTCCGCTGAAGTTCAGAGAGGATCTGTACGACGCGCGCGTCGTCGCCGATGTAGACGTTCTCCAGTTGCGCGCGATCATAGGCACCGCGTGTCCACCGGACCTGCGCCAGGTTCGTGTTGTCGTGCAGCCCGAAGTAGTGGAACGGTGAGAGGAGCTGGCGTTCCAGTGCGTCCCACAGGCGCAGTTCGACGGCGATGCGGTCGCCGAACCAGTGCAGGATCGACTCGCCGTCGGTGCGCTCCGGTGTGGCCGTCAGTCCGAGGAGCACGCGGGGGTGGAGATGATCCAGGAGGCGCCGGTACGTCGGCGCGGCGGCGTGGTGGAACTCGTCGACGACCACCACATCGAACGCGTCGGCCGCGACGCGATCGAGGTCGATGTGCTGCAGCGACTGCACGGACGCGAAGACGTGCTGCCATTCGTCCGGGCGATGACCGTCGACGTACAGCTCGCCGAACGCGCCGTCTCTGACGACGTGGCGAAACGTGATGAGCGACTGTTCAAGGATCTCTTTGCGATGGGCGACGAAGAGGAGCTTCAGTGGACGGGCGTTGCCGATCTCTTCGCAGAGCCGCTTGTAGTCGAGCGCGGCTACGACGGTTTTGCCGGTGCCGGTCGCGGCGACGACGAGATTGCGCCAGCGGTTGTGTCGATAGCGCTCGACGGTGAGCTTGTCGAGGATCTCGCGCTGGTGCGGCCAAGGCTCGATCGCGAACGGCACGAGCAGGGTCGGCTTGGTCACGCCGCTGGCCTGGTCGATCGCTCGGTCGAAGCGCTCAGCGTCTTCGGCGCGGTACGTCTCGTATGACGGATCGGCCCAGTAGCTGTCGAAGGTGGCGGCGAATTTTTCGAGGATGGACGGCGCGTCGATCTGCGACAGACGGACGTTCCACTCCACACCATCGAGCAGCGCCGACTTGGAGAGATTCGACGAGCCGATGAAGGCGGTGGAGAAGCCGGAGTCGCGGTGGAAGAGCCACGCCTTCGCGTGCAGACGGGTGTGGTCGGTTTGATACGAGACCTTCAGCTCCGCGCCCATTTCGAGAAGCCGGTCGATCGCTTTGCGTTCGGTGGCGCCGACGTAGGTGGTGGTGATGACGCGCAGCTTGCGGCCGGAGCGGAGATAAGCGTCGAGCGGTTCTTCGAGCGTCCGCAGGCCATGCCATTTGATGAACGCGCAGAGGAGGTCGATGCGATCGGCTGAGTCGATCTCGCGATGGATGGCCTGTCCGACGGACGGCTCGCCGCGCGCGTTGACGAGTAGGTCGCTCTGCGCCAGCGGGATGAGCGGATCGGCGGCGCGGGTCTCGCCACGGAGTGCGTCGATGCGATGCACGGACGCGAGCCGGCGGGGCGGGAGGGCGAGGTGGTCCTCGCGATCGATGGTGGCCACTGACGCGAGCAGTTCGTTGACGATCTGGGCCTGTCGCGCGACTTTCTCCTCGTCTTTGACGCCGGTCAGCGCTTGGCGAACGACCGCGGCGAGGTGCCGCGCGAACGCGAGATCGGCGTCGGCGGCGTCGAGCTTACGCTCGTCCGCCACGAGGTGCGAGCGATCGAGCTGACGCAGCTCGCGCGCGATCTCATTCGTGATCGGCAGGTCGTATAGACCGGGTGGGAGTCTGGACACCGTCGTTGATAATACGGAAGGTGGGGACGATTGAGCACGTCGGTCAGCGCTGCGGCTCGACGGAGGCCACGTAGTTGCGGACGAACGACTTCGACGGCCTGCCTCCCGTCAGTGACGCGCTGACCTGAATGGGCAGTTCGTGGATGGGTGCATTGGCGGCGATGTCGAAACGGGCCGCGAAGCCGAGCTGGGTGCCGGGGCCGAAGCGTCTTCCTCGCGTCTGAATCCCGCCGACCAGCCCCGTGAACCCGCTCGATGTCGCCTCTCCGCCGATCGGGGTCACCTGCACGTTCCAGAGGCCGCGGGCGTTCATGGCGACGTCGATTCCGGCCTCGTCGTAGGTGGCGATGCCCTCGCGTCCTGTAATCACCACCATGACCTCGACCGTCGAGCCGCGCGTGACGGTGCGGGGGAAGCGCACCGTCACGTCCACCGCTCCATCGTCAGTGTCCACCGGCGACGGGACGACGCGCGCGCCGGGAGTCCCCGCCGCGCACGCCGTCAGGAGGAGAAGCAAAGCTATTGCGCCACGTTGACTTTGTTGACGACGCGCAGGTAGTCGGTCGTGGCCACGTTGCCGTTCCATACACCCCGCCAGTAGAAATCATCGTACCAGTCCGGGAAGCTGGCGTACTCGCCGGTGGCGCGCCAGTTCTTCAGGATGGACAGTGGATAGAAAACGTTGTCGGCGCTCTGATCGCGAACGCCGTGATTCGTAGTGTCGAAAATATCCCAGAAGTACGCCATCACGTTTCCTTCTTTGCGATAGCCGGGATTGCAGATCGAGAAACACTCGCCGCCGTCACAAGTGATGCCGACGTCGGAGCGCCCCTCCTCGTCCCAGAAGACGCCGTACCAGTCGGCGAAGCCCTCCATGAACGCGTCCTTGTCGGGCAGGACGGTGCACACGTCATGTACCGGTCCCGTCCCCTGCATGATGTCCCCCTGCAGGCGGAACTGGAAGTGGTGGCCGTTCTCGTGCGCCATCACAAAGCCTTTTGACCAGGCGGCGATGCTGTCGAACACCGTCATGCCCGGTGAGACCGGCCAGAAGCGCGCGCCGGAGGTGCCCCACCCTTCGTAACCGGCGCGGAAGGGGGTGAAGTACGACTCGAAACCGTAGGAGTTCCACATCCGCTTCTCGTAACGGATCTCCTCTTCCCAGCGGAAGAAGAACGGGTATGGCGTCTGCGGCGACGTGAAGTACGGCTCGATGACCGCCTCGTTGTTGCCCCAGTAGTAGCCGGCGTACGAGCCGGGCATGACGTGCGTATACGCGCTCATGGTGTTCCCACTACGAAGCCCGACGAAGGATGTCGTGGCCCGGAACTCGCTGACCGGGTTGTAGCCGTTGGGTGGCTCCCAGCTCGTAATGGTCGGCAGGTAGAAGTGGCCGTTGTAGCCGGTGGTGGCGTTGTAGTAACGGAAGCGGGTGCGGTAGTTGCCGCACTGGTCCTGGACCTCCTGCGGCACGACCACGCTGACGGAGTAGCCGGGCTCATAGACGCGGAAATAGCGGTTGTAGGTGTAGAGCTGGTCGATGTAGCCGAGGTAGCCGCGGAGCGGGTATGAATAGTTCCACTCGGTCAGCGTGTATGGCGGACAGTCCTCCACGAGGGCGGTCGTGACCGGCGTGTCCGACGACTGATCGCGGCGCGGCGCCATTTCCGTGACGACCTTGTTCCACGCCTGCACGTATGGGCTGTCGGGATCCTCGGCGATCAGCGCCGGCCGTTTCCCGCGGGCGAGGATGCTGGCGACGTGCCTCCGCGCACGCGTCTCTTCCTGCGCGAACGCGGCTGCCCGTGCCGTCGCCGCGTGCTCCTTGGCCCGCTCGGCGCCCGTCACGACCCGGCGACCGCCTCCCTTCGCGCTGCCGATGTAGATGGTGTCAGCCCGGGCCAGCTCGCCATCCGCATAGTAAAAGCCGACACGGACCTCGTCGGCACGCGGCTCGAGATCGACCGTGATCGAAACCGGCACGCCTAACGGCAAACCGGTCGGGAAGCGTTCTTCGTCATTTCTCTGGCGGACGACGAGCTCTCCCCGGTTCGCGACTTCGCTATGCGCGGTCACCCGCACTTCCAGACGGCCGTCACGGGTGACCGTGCCCTCGAATGTGACCGGCACCGGTACCGACGCCAGGGCGGAGCCGGCGATGAGAACGACTGCAGCAATTGCCATCCATCGAACGTTCATGAACATCCCTCCGGGTTTTGGTGGCGATGATGGATGTCCATCTTCGCTACCTTGAATATCGGAAAGGGACGGGCGGGTGCCTAGAGTTATTTTGTCAGACGCGACCTGTAGGCACCGGGCGTCATCGACGTGGCGCGGGCGAAGGCGCGAAACAGCGCCCGTCGCGTGCCGAACCCCGTCCGGTAGGCGATCTTCGTGGCCGTGAGCGTCGTCTGCTCGAGCAGACGACGCGCGCGGTCGACCTGTCGCGCACGCAGGTACTCGCCGACGGGCACGCCGAGGACGTCCTTGGCCCAGCGGTTGAGCGTGTCGCGCGAGACGGAGAGCTCACGTGCGAGCTCCGCGGCCCGCGGCGCAGACTCGGCGTCGAGGCAGCGGTCGACGTAGGCATCGACGAGTTCGCGTGTGAGCACGCCCTAATTTACGGAGAAAATCCGCCGAACGTCACGAAGCAGAGCATTCGCACAACATCAGCGCGGACATAGACGAGGAGCGACAACGAAGCAGACGCGCCGCGCCGCCACGCCATCGTGACCGAAGTTAGCGAATGCTGTACTTAGAGGCGGGTACCCGCGGTGAGACGCTGGAACCCCCGGTGTGGCTACACCCTCCGCCGTCTCGCCGCCGGCTTCTTCTCCATCTCCTCCCACGCCTCCACCCCTGCCACGGCGCAGCGGGGGATTTTTTCGCCGAGGGTATCCTCGATCTTCTTGACCATGGGGAGGTCTTGCCAGGTCGCTATGGTCGAGACGATGCCGACGGCTTCGCCGCGGGCGGTGCGGCCGGCGCGGTGGATGTAGTCCTCCACGTTCTCCGGGATGTCGAAGTTGATGATGTGCTCGATGCCGGGGATGTCGATGCCTCGGCCGGCGATGTCGGTGGCGATGAGGATGCGGTGCTGCCCTTCGCGGAAGCTTTGCAGCGAGCTGACGCGCTTGTTCTGGGACTGGTCGGCGTGGATGCGGGCCACGGGGTGTCCCTGCCGTTCGAGCACGGAGTAGAGCCACTCCGCGTCGATTTTGCGACGCGTGAAGACGAGCGTCGAGCCGAGCTCCTGTCCCAGCAGGGCCACCAGCGCGGCGCGTTTGTCCTCGAGTTTCACGACGTAGAGGCGGTGCGTGATTCCTTCGGCGGCGCCGACGGGCATGATGTCGACCCGCTCCGGCGTGCGCATGAAGTCGCGCGCGATCATCTCGATCGAGTCCGGCATGGTGGCCGAGAACATCATGGTCTGGCGTTCGCGGGGGAGGCGCTTGAGCAGCTCGCGGATCTGCGGGAGGAAGCCGAGGTCCAGCATGTGGTCGGCTTCGTCGAGCACGAGAATTTCGATCTTCTCTAGGGACGTGGAGCGCCGTTTGACGTGGTCGAGCAGGCGGCCCGGCGTGGCCACGATGATGTCGGGCTGGCCGCGCAGGGAATCGAACTGCGGCTTCATCTTGACGCCGCCGATCAGACAGGCGGTGTCGAGGTCGTGGTGCTTGCCGAAGAGGTCGAGGAAGGCTTTGGTCTGCAGGGCGATCTCGCGCGTCGGCGAGAGGATCAGGCCGCGCACGCCCTGGCCGTGCACGAGTTTCTCGGCCATCGGCAGCACGAACGCGGCCGTCTTGCCGGAGCCGGTCTGAGCCAGGCCGATGACGTCTTTGCCGGTGAGGGCGGTCGGGACGACGGCGGCCTGGATGGGCGTCGGATGGACGAAGCCGATCCGGGAAACGGTCTCGAGGATCTCCGCGCTCAGTCCGAGGGAGGAGAAGGTGGTGTCGGTCGTCGGGACCGGGTGCTGCGGAATCGATCCAGTGAGCATCTATCGGAAAGCTTTCATGTAAACGCTGACATTGATGACCAGCACGAGGATGCCGATCGCTATCTCCATCCCGCGTGTCAGCCCGGGAGGATAAATGACGGGCATGATGTAGTGAGCCACAAACCCGCCGCCGTAACCGGCGCGCCCGGCCTGCTCGAGGAAGTAGTTCTCCCATCGCGTCAGCGGACACCACCAGCCAAAAAATTCAATGAGCACGCCCCAGACCGCGGCCGGCACATGCACCCAGGCCAGCTTCGGCCATCGGAGGACCAGCAGGCCGCCGAGGAGAACGAAGACGATGAAGGCGAGGTGGAGGACGGCGATCGTGGCTGCGGCGAGATTGTAGGTCATACGCTTCACCACGGTTCAGTGTAACCGGTGCGCTCTCCGGTGCCGCCGGGCGGCGCCGCGACGAACGCGGTCGCGCGAGGTGTACAGAAGATTCCACGGCTCCGCTCGGATTGAACTGCACGATAATGCGCCCCGCGATGAAACGGTCCTTCCCCGTCGTTCTCTTCCTCCTGGCGCTAGCCTGCGCGTCGGCTCCCCCGAAAGACGCCGCTCCCGAGCACGTGGTGCTGGTCGGGACGACAGACGTGCACGGGTGGTTCGCCGGGCACGTGGAGACGCCGCCGAAGGGAGGGGAGGGGGTGCTCTGGGGCGGCCTGCCGGCCCTCGCGGCGTACGTGAACGTGCTGCGCGCGGAGAATCCGGGGCGCGTGCTGGTCGTCGATTCGGGCGACATGTGGCAGGGCACTCTCGAGTCGAACATGTTCGAGGGCGAGGCCATGGTCCGCGCCTACAACGACATCGGCTACGCCGCGGCGGCGGTGGGCAATCACGAGTTCGACTTCGGCCCGGTCGGTCCCGACGCCATCGCCCGCACCCTCGGCCAGGACGCCTTGGGCGCGGTGAAGCGCAACTCCGCCATCGCCGATTTCCCGTTCCTCTCGGCGAACATGGTCGAGAAGTCGAACGGCCGCACGCCGCCCTGGGCCAAGCGCTACACGATCGTTCGCGCGGGCAAGGCGCGCGTCGGGATCATCGGACTGTCGACGCCCGACACGCCGAACGTGACCATGGCCGCGAACGTGGTCAGTCTGCAGTTCACCGATCCGGTGAACGCGACCGTCACCGCGGCGCGCGAGATGCGCGCGAAAGGGGCGGACGCGATCGTCGTCACCGCCCACATCGGCGGCCGCTGCACGAGCGTGCACGATCCGAACGACCTGCAGAGCTGCTCGCTGAACGCCGAGGCCATCGAGTTGCTGCAGGCGCTGCCGGCGGGCACGGTGGACGCGTTCTTCGCCGGCCACACGCACTCGCAGATGCGCCACTACGTGAACGGTGTGCCGGCCGCGCAGGGCAGCCCGTACAGCCGCGAGTTCTCGACCATTGACCTCTGGATCGACGCCGCCGCGGGGAAGGTCGTGAAGAGCGACATCCGCCAGCCGACGATGATCTGCACGTTCGTCTACGAAGGCACGCAGCACTGCGACCCGCGGAACGCACCGGCCGGCGCGAAGCTGGTGCCGCGCGTGTTCAACGGGGTGACGATCGCCAACAGTCCGCAGGTGGCGCGCACGATCGATCCGTTCCTCCGCCGGGTCGCGGCCAAGCGCGATGAGAAGGTGAACGTCACGGTCGCCCAGCCGTTCGCGCGCGGGTTCGGCGGGGAGACGGCGCTCGGCAATCTGATCGCGGACGCACTGCGGGAGTTTGCGCAGAGCGACTTCGCGATCATGAACTCGGGCGGCATCCGTTCCGACCTGCCGGCGAAGGAGCTCGTGTACGCGGACGTGTTCGCGGTCAGTCCGTTCGACAACTTTCCGACCATCGTCACGATGACCGGCGCGGAGATCATCGAGACGCTGCGCCTGACCACCACCGGCCCGCGCGGCATCATGCAGGTCAGCGGCCTGCGCTACACGTTCGACGCGGCGAAGGATGAGGACAAACCGGTCGCGGAACGGAACCGCATCGTCAGCGTGACAATGTCAGACGGCACACCGCTCGATCCGCAGAAGCTCTACACCGTGGCCATGCCCGACTTCCTCGCCGCCGGCGGCGACAACACGCAGGACGTGATGAGCAAGATCCCCCGCGACCGCATCAACATCAACTACGCACGCGCCATCCGCGACGTGCTGGTGGAGCAGTGGAGCAAGCGCCCGCAGCCGCTCTCGCCGAAGGTGGAGGGGCGGATCACGGTGCTGAATCCGCCGGCGCGGTAGCGTTTCTGAAGTTTATCGCGCCCGCAGACGCGGAATCTCTGGCGCCCTCTGCGTAGCCGTGCGACGAAACACGAGCGTGCACCAAAGCTCCCGCGTCTACGCCATTGCTGTCACCTCGAGCGAGTGACGGCATATCGCGCCGCGCCTGAGGAAAGAACGGGACCATTACTGTCGCCCGCTACGCGGGCTCGATGAATGATCGACGCATTCCCCCGGCTGAAGCCGGGGGCTATTT